>NZ_CP121196.1:5042412-5357563 GCF_039994875.1 Telmatobacter sp. DSM 110680
ACTTGAGCCCCGTCACCGCATGCCCGCCATCCGTAACCACCACGTCAAGCAACACCTCGTGCGTCGTAACGGAAAGGACGGCCGGCGCCTGCGCGGACTGATCTTGCGCAGCAGACACAGCATCCTGAGCTCCTGCCGAAATGCACAAAGCAAACGCATTCAGAATTAACGTGGAAACGCCGATTGCATGAGCGGATCGAATTGCCGCGAAACTTCGGAAGCATTGCATCGCTTGCCCCCCGTAGAACACAAATTTTAGCGCCACCGAAGCCTTTCGGCAGTACACCCGATTCCGCTTACTTCGCCAATTGCTGCGCGCGCCAGACGGCGCCTTCAATTCCCGCAACCTCGGTCTCACAGATTGGCATCTTTGGCGCACTCGCATGCAAGCCCGCAAAAAACTGCTCTCGCACCAGCCGGGACTTCCCAATCACGCTGCCAATCCAGGCCACCGGAACATCGGCAGTGAGGTTGTGCTTGCGGCGTAACTTGTTGCGTACCAGCAGCACACTGTCCACCAGATCGTGCGCTGCCTGCTTCAACACGCCAAGAGCCACCATATCTCCCTCTTCTGCAAGCTCACTGATTGCCGGCGCCAAGGCCGCAAAATCAGGACCCGGCGTGCTATCCCCCAGGTTCACCAACTCTTCAATGGTCTTTGTCCCCCAGATGCCTCCAACCGTTTCAAGAATGCGCGACGGCTCCTCGCGGTCGTGCGCATTCAGCGCCCGTCGAACGGCATGCAGCCCAATCCAGTAGCCCGAGCCCTCATCACCGAGACGCGAACTCCATCCGCCCGCACTCTCTCGACCACCATCGGGTGCACGGCCAATGCAGTTTGATCCCGTCCCTGCAATCTGCAGAATTCCGGGGCCGCCTTTGAAAGCCCCATCCAGCGCGATCACCTCATCGCCCACAACCTCGGAACGCTCAACGCCAAATTCGCTGAATACTTCGGTGATCCACTCCTTCACACCCGGCATCGTAGCGCTCGCCACACCGGCCGACGCGGCCTTTACGCCTTTCACTCCAGCCTTCGCAAACACATCCTGCAGAATCGCCCGCAGATTCGCCTCGGCTGCTTCCACGCCTACTCGCAACCGTTTGATCGAACCATTCTCAACAAACGCCAGCACCGTTTCGCCGTCAACGATGGAGGCACGCGTCCTTGTCCCTCCTCCATCAATCCCCAACACTGCGCTCATCGTTTGCTACTCCTGTGTCGACTTGTCCGCATTGGCGGTCTCTCTACCGTTGTCGCGCAACGTCCCCGCGAGAATGTTGAGATTGCCGTCGTTCTTCGGTACTTGCAATCCGAGCATGTGAGCAATCCAGGGATACAGATTTACGTTCTCAAACGATCCGACCGTTTTTCCCGCCACAATGTCGGGGCCGGCGGCAAAAAAGCTCGCCTTCATTTCTGGAACCTTATGCGGATCAAACCCATGCATGCCGGCCTCAGGCGCATTATCCGGCCGCTCGGCAGGCGGCTTCCGAGCGCGGATCGCATACGGTCCCGTCGCAATCACCACCGGGTCGCCCTCGCGTGGATTCTGGTTGTATTCGAGTTCAGCCGGTACGTCCCTGCGCCGATAAGCAACAAATTGCGACGACGCCTGCTTCAACTTGTTGTACGCGCTCGCCCTGTCCTCTTCTGTTTTGCCATAGAGCAATGGGCCAGCAACCTCAAAGTTGCTCAAGTCGGCGAAGTCCTCCAGATTGACCCAGCCTCCTTCGACCTTGGTCATGCCATGATCGCTGACCACCACTAGGTCGATCGGCAATTTAGTCGCGTCGAGCGCCTTCTTTAGCCGTCCAACCATCGCATCCATCTTCAGCGCGGCAGCCTTAGTCTCTTTTGCATCGGGCCCAAATTCGTGCCCCTCGTGATCCGGCTCGGAATAGTAAATCGTGATGAAGTGAGGCCGGTCAGGTGCGGGCATCTTCAGCAAGGCCACAGCATCATCAATGCGTGCCTTCTCCACGTCGTCGGTCGCTTGTGTCTTGTTGTCGAACAGCGCGTACCAGCTGGGCCGATGCCCAGCGATTTCCGCCTCTGAACCGGGCCAGAACAGGCAGGCTGCATGCATCCCCTGGCTCTCTGCCAGGCTCCACAAGGGCACACCGCTATACCAGCTTCCGTCTCGCACTACCCTCGCATCGGAAATGGCGTACCGCGCATGCTTGGTCTCGTCGTAAAACGTGTTGGCCACCAGTCCATGGTGTTCGGGATACAGACCGGTAACGATGGTGAAGTGGTTCGGAAACGTCAACGAAGGAAAACTCGGCATCATCCCCTGCGGGGCCCACACACCCTTTTTCCCTAATGCCAGCAGATTCACCGCGCCATCGTGTTTTGCGTAGTCCCACCTAAACCCATCGAGCGATACCAGCACAACGTAGTGCGCCTTTTGCGCCGCCGTAGAATTCTCGCCGTTCTCCACGTGTACCAGCGGTAACGCCGGGTTTCCGCCTGCAATCGTCTGGGCTTGCTGCCCAACAGCCGGCCAGCCAAATGCCAATGCAAGACAAACCGTTGCGGTAAGCCTCGGAACCCTGAAATACATCCTTGAATCTCCCGCATCAGCTTACCGCATGCACGCTGAAAATCGGGAATTAACACCTTGGACACGGCGATCCCTAGCCCGTCCCAGGGCCCGGCACGCGGCCGGAGGGCTCTAAGATAAAGCTCGCTCAAAATTGAGGTACCGCGGCTTTTGACTAATGAAGAATTGTCTGTCAAAAGACAGACTTGCTCTCCCGCAGGCAAGGGAGTAGATTATCTACAGCATTTCATGTAGAAGGACTACATCCTGTGACTACAAAGAGCAATTATCAAAACCGAATTGAAATTCTGCAGGGAACGCTGGACATGCTGATTCTTAAGACGCTTCAGTGGGGCGAACAGCATGGCTATGGAATCAGCCAGGCAATTCGAGCTAGTTCCGGTGACGTCCTGCAGGTGGAAACCGGCTCCCTCTATCCAGCGCTGCATCGCCTGGAGCGACAGAACTGGGTCAAATCCGAGTGGAAGAAAAGTGAAAGCAACCAGCGCGCGAAGTTCTACAAGATCACCAAACTCGGCAAGGAACAACTGGCTTCTGATTATGCTCGCTGGGAAAAAATGGTCGCGACTATCGAAGGAATTATGACGGCGGAGTGAGGTGTTGCGTGAGGCTCTTTCGATTCTTGGGGCGCAAGTCCGATCTGAGCGAGGAGATTGAAAGCCATTTGCAGTTGGCCGTCGCCGACCGCATTGTGCGCGGCGAGTCGCCAGCGGATGCCCGGGCGTGGGCACTGCGAGAATTCGGCAATGTTCCCTTGATTGCTGATGTAACCCGGAATCAATGGGGATGGTTGCGTCTGGAAACGTTGATGCAGGACGTCCGCTATGCGCTGCGGCAGATGCGCAAATCGCCCGGCTTCACATTGACTGCCGTTCTGACGCTCGCTCTCGGGATAGGCGCCAATACTGCCATCTTCACCCTCGTAAGCGGCATTCTACTGAGATCACTTCCGGTGAGTGACCCGTCGCGTCTATATCGCATCGGCGATCGAAATGACTGCTGCTACTACAACAACTACCAGAACGACGATGGTGACTTTGACCTCTTCTCTTATGATCTCTATCTTCGTCTCAAGCAAAACGCGCCGGAATTTGAGCAGTTGGCGGCCGTCGAAGCGGGCGGTAGTGGTTTCAGCGTGCGCAGAGGCTCCGAGCCCGCCAAGCCGTTGCGCAGCGAGTACGTTTCAGGCAACTACTTCGCGACTCTGGGGTTGGGCGCCTATGCCGGACGACTTCTCAACGAAAATGATGACTCGCCTTCCGCTGCGCCCGTCATCGTCCTGAATTACAAAACGTGGCAGACTGACTTTGCGGCGGACCCGTCCATCGTCGGCGCCACGGTCTATGTGCAGATGCATCCCTTCGTCGTCGCGGGCATTGCGCCACCCAACTTCTTCGGCGACCGTGTAGCTCCCATCCCGCCGGACTTCTGGATGCCGCTGATGAGCGAGCCCGTACTTGAAGGAGCCAATTCCTCGTTAAAGGCAATCGACTCGCTGTGGCTTTATCCAATCGGAAGAGTGCGTCCCGGTGTGAACCTGTCGACTCTGCAGGCTAAGCTCTCCGTCTCTCTACGGCAATGGCTGGCGACTCGACCGATGTATACAGACCGAGGCGGCGCAGCAATGATTCCTCGGCAGCATGTGATTTTGGCTCATGCGGGCGGCGGTATTCAGAAACTCCAGAAGCAAACCGGCACGGGCCTGCGTTTGCTCATGATTCTCTCCACCGTTGTACTTCTGATTGCCTGCGCGAATATTGCCAACCTACTGCTTGCCCGCTGCACCGCGCGGCGCTCCGATGTGGCCATGCGCATGGCGCTCGGTGCGTCACGCCGCAGAGTCATGCGCCAGATACTAACCGAGAGTGTACTTCTCAGCCTCATTGGCGGCTGCACCGGCCTTTCTGTCGCCTACGCGGGATCGCACATGATGCTGGCGCTTGCTTTTCCATTCGCACATAACATGCCGGTCCAGGCCAACCCATCGATAACAATCCTGGCCTTCGCATTTACGGTTTCCCTCCTAACCGGCGTGATCTTTGGAACGGCGCCTGCATGGTTGTCCTCTCATGCACAACCGGCCGACGCGCTGCGCGGTGTCAATCGAAGCGACCGTATTGCTGTAGATCCATCCTCATTTCCGCAGCGGGCGCTGATTGTAATCCAGGTCGCCTCTTCGGTCGTGCTTCTGACGGGAGCTCTACTCATGACCCGGTCTCTTCGCAACCTTGAGAAGCAGGACCTGGGCATCGCCACTGCCAATCGCTATGTGGTGTCGTTTGATCCAAAGGGCGTCGGCTACACGCTCGATCGCTTACCCGCGCTCTATCGCCAGATTGTAGACAATTTCGCAGCATTGCCCGGAATGGCCAACGTCAGCCTGGTCCGGTACATTCCTCTCGGCGGCAACATGTGGGGCTCCTGCGTCATTCCGCAGGGTCATCCCACCCCCGGCCCAAACGATCAATGCTTTTCCATCTGGGATCGCGCCAGCACGCGCTTTCTCGATTCAATCGGGGTACCTGTTGTGAAAGGCCGTAATTTCACTGCGCAAGATACGGCTACCTCGCAACAGGTTGTTGTGGTAAATCAGGCATTCGCGAAACACTTCTTTCCGAACCAGGATCCAATCGGAAAACATTTCGGCCTCGGCACCGCCCCCTATTCTGGCGCTTTCCAAATTGTTGGCGTATTTGCCGACTTCAAAATGACCGATCCGCGCCAGGACGTTCGCCCGCTCTTCTTCCGTCCGTTGTCTCAGCAATTCAATGGATACAAGGAAGCCGACGCAGACGCTGGGGAAAAAAGTTCCATGTTCGTCAACTTCATCATTCTTGAATTCACCCAGGCGCCGCCGGATGTTGAGGCTCTCGCCCGCAAAACGCTTGCATCGATCGATCCCAATCTCACCGTCATGCATTTCAGCACTTACGATGCAGAGGTTGCCGGAAACTTCAATCAGGATCGGCTCCTCGCTCGCCTCACGAGCTTGTTCGGCATTCTTGCCGTCGTGCTCGCCTCCGTTGGACTTTATGGGGTGATGTCGTACTTCGTGGTCAGGCGCACCAGCGAAATCGGCATCCGCATGGCGCTCGGCGCGGCCCGTTCCGCCGTCGTTTCCCTGGTGCTGCGTGGTGCGTTGTGGCAGGTTCTCATCGGCGTCGTCATTGGAATTCCTGCCGCGCTCTATGCGGGTCACTTCATGTCGACTCTTCTGTATGGAGTGAGCGGTTCCGATCCCTTCGCCTTGATCGGGGCCATCGCGCTTATGACGCTTTGTGCTGCCGTAGCAGGATTCATCCCGGCCCGCCGCGCCGCTTCGATCGACCCGATGCAAGCTCTCCGATCGGACTGATCCATCAGACTGATCGAGTTTAGTAATTAATGAGTTGCCGATTCAGGCGCTCCGGCGCGAGATGACAATAGATTGGCGCGAAGTTCTTTTGCGGTTTCGCATCGCCACTCTGGCTGAAAACCACAAAAGGTTCCTGGCTTGCGTTCCACGGCGTCCATTGCGGAAGCCCCGGCCCATTCGGATCGCCGGTCTTTGCAAAGTTAGTCCAGTAGCCTTGCATCGTTTGAGCCAGCTTTTGATCTGTCGCGTTAAACGGAAGCCAACTGAACGTCCGCGCCTGGAAGGTACCGAACACGTAAGGAAGCTCGAGCGAGTGGAACGCGCGAAGCTCCGACTCTCCTTTGCCTGGGACCGAGCGATCGAATCTGTAGACATACGCTCGTTGCCCGGCTCTCGTGGTGAGGGCGGCCTCCGCCCCCACGGGGCACGCACCGAGAATGTCGTTGCTTGCCTGATCAACTGCCGGACTTCCGTGCACCATAATGCGCCCCGTGTAAGTAGCGACTGCAAAGTCAGTCCAGCTTCCGTAAAGCGGCCGAGCCAGATCCGCAAATTGTTTCAGTTGATCGCTGAATCGCGGCTTCGGAACAGGCTGATGTGCACTCTTTACCGCCTCGGCTGCCACCACGCGAAACGCGGAAAATTCGCGTGCATTCACTCCGGCCAGCAATGCGACCGGCTGAATCTTTCCCGAGGCGAAGGCCTTCGCCGGCGACTCCCAGAGCACCCACCCATCCACGATCGATGCGTTGGGATCGTAGCCCTTGAACTGTGTTGCGATCAGCCGGTTTTCAATGTCCGTGACTTGCGCAGCCGGCAAGCTTCGCAGCGCCTGCAGTTGCGATCCGGACTTGCCGCCCATCGCATCTTTTCCAACCGCCACGCCAAGAGGCTCCATCTCCGCAACGCTCCGCTCACGCCCGAGTCCAAAGGCGGCCCCGCTCTCCGCGATAACCCTGCGAAATAAATCCTTTGTCAGTGCGGACGTCATCAGCGTCGTCGCGTCGATCGATCCAGCAGACTCCCCAAAGAGCGTCACGTTCCCAGCGTCGCCGCCAAACGCATTGATGTTCTGCTGAACCCATTTGAGCGCCGCAATCTGATCGAGCAGGCCGTAGTTGCCCGAACTGTGATGAGGCGACTCAGCCGTCAGCTCTGGATGAGCGAAGAAGCCCATGACTCCGAGTCGATAGTTGATCGTGACAACCACTACGCCATGTGCGGCCAGTACACTCCCGTCGTAACCGGGTTCCGTCCCGCTGCCAACCCTGTTGCTCCCGCCATGTAGCCACACCATTACCGGAAGATGCGCCCCCGCCTGGAGTTTCGGCGTCCAAACGTTCAGGTAAAGGCAGTCCTCCGATGGGTCCAGCGTCTGCCGGATCAGCGTGACGCCATATGCCGCCGCCAGGGGCAGCATGAAATTGTCAGTGCCAGCCGCGTTTTGCATGCACGGGTGCGAAGGCGCAGTTGCATCTCGAACGCCTTTCCACGGAGTCACCGCCTGCGGCTCACGCCACCGCAAAGGTCCAACGGGTGCGGCCGCAAACGGTACACCTTCAAACACGGCGATGCTCCCGCGTTGCATCCCCTGCAGCGCACCGCTGGCGATCTGCACCACTGGTCCCGTCGGCGCGGTATGCTGCGGCTTCCCGCCCGACGCGAGAATGATCGGAACCGCGAGCCAAAAACCTGAAATCCGCATTGCAAGAGCCCTTCCCTGGCGGCAAGTCGGCAGAGCTCGCCGATTCATGAATCACGATAACTGATAGCCGCTTGTACTCGCAGGCTACCTTTTCAATTTCTTTACAGCCTCTGCACAGCAGCTCGAAAGAATATTTAGCCTTCACTTCACGCCATTGATGCGCATCCACGTCCGGCGTATCTTACGGCCATGCTCAAGAACCGCTCCGTCCCCGTCGAGACCGTACTTCCCCATGTCACTTATCAGGATCTTGCTCAGGCCATCGACTGGCTGACCACGACCTTTGGCTTCGTGGAGCATTACCGCTATGGCGATCCGGTCCAGGGCGCTCAGTTGCATCTCGGCGACGCCTTCATCATGGTCAATGCCGCGCGATCCGGCCGATCGAGTCCCGCGGCTTTGGGCAGCGATACGCAAAGCCTCACCATCTTCATCGAAGACGTTGAATCTCATTACGCGCACTCATGCACGGCCAAAGCCAAAATTGTTGAGGAGTTGCACGAGACCGTCTACGGGGAGTTTCAATACGGCGTAGAGGATATTGAGGGGCATCACTGGCTATTCTCGCGCCATGTCCACGATGTAAGCCCCGAGGCGTGGGGAGCAATCATCGCTCACCCTCTCAAATAGCGCTGCATGGATACTCATCCTTGCGGTCTGATTCAACCGCAAGGATGAGTAAACAAGACTATCTGCTGGGTGCAGTTGCGGGCGGCGGAGTTGCCGGTGCTGTTGCCGGTGCGGGCTCGGTCGCTGCTGGCGCCACTGGAGCAACTGTCGTCGCCGGCGCAGCCGTAGTCGTGGACTGATCCTTCGCCATTTTGCGAATGTACGCAACCAGGTTGTGGACGTTTTCGTTGCTTGCACGCCCTTCGTCCTCCGGGGGCATCTTTCCCTTGCCCTTGCGAATAGCGTCAAAGAGGGCCTGGTCCGACATGGTGGATAGCGACTTCGGGTCGGTCCAGTCTAGAAGATTCAGTTGCATATCCTTGGCCAGATCAGTCTTTCCGTCACCGCTCGAATTGTGGCAAAGCGCACAATCTTGTTCATAAAGCTTCTTGGCCTTAGCGTGAGCTTCGGGGGAAAGTTTGGCGCCATTTTTGGCGCTGGGAGCCGTAGCCGTGTCCTGTGGCGAGCGGGCTGGTGCGGAGGCGGAGGCGAGTACAAGCAAGACAACCGCCGCGAAGAGCAAGAACGACTTAAGCATAATTGTCTCCTCAGTTGCAGATGTCGGGGATTGGCAACGTGCAGCTGTTCAGTTTTTATTCGACAGCATTATAGGCCCATTTGAAAGTGAGTTGCATCACGTCGTATCGTCGAGCAGGGTTGTCGAGTTGATTACCGCTCTTCGCCGCTCCCCTGCTGTGGTATACGTTTCCACATGTTTCAACTCCGCTTCGTTCTCGCGCTCAGTCTGGCATTAATCCCTTCTGCAATCCGCGCAACGTACGCCCAAGACCCCGCACCCACACCACCCATGGGATGGAATAGCTGGGATGCCTACGGCCTCACCATCAACGAAGCCGACTACCGCGCCAATACAACCGTGCTCGCGGGCATACGCCAGATGGGATGGCAGTACTCCGTCATCGACGAAGGCTGGTACATGCACGATCCTTTCGCCGACTCCGTCGAGGCGCACAAATATCTCTGGGACGAAAACGGAATCTTGATTCCCGACCCGGCTCGATTCCCTTCCGCTGCCAACAACGCCGGATTCAAGCCTCTGGCCGACTGGGTTCACACTCAGGGCCTTAAGTTCGGCATTCACATCGTTCGTGGAATCCCCCGCCAGGTGGTCGCGCAGAACCTGCCCATCGCTGGCTCCGGCTTTCACGCTGCCGACGCAGCCGACCAGCAATCCCCTTGCCCGTGGGATCAGGGCAATTGGGGTGTAGCCGACAATCCCGCTGGGCAGGCCTACTACGACTCGATGCTCAAGCTCTACGCAGATTGGGGTCTCGACTATATCAAGGTCGACTGCATTAGCGATCATCCCTACCGCCCCACTGAGATCCGCCAGATTGCCGAAGCGATTCGCAAAACCGGCCGCTCCATCGTCCTCAGCCTTTCGCCCGGCCCAACGCAACTCGAGCATGCCGCTGAGATCGCCAAATATGCCCAGATGTGGCGCATTACCGACGACCACTGGGACGGTTGGTCCTTCCCGCACAAAGCGCCATCCGAGTACCCCTTTGGCCTCAAGGATGAATTCGACCGCATCGCTCAATGGACGCCCTACGTCAAACCGAGCAACTGGCCAGATCCCGACATGCTGCCAGAAGGCTACCTGGGCCCTCATCCCGGCAAGGATCAGGCACGCCAGTCAGCCTACACACCCGATGAACAGCGCACCGAATTCACTCTCTGGGCTATCTCTCGCTCACCGCTTATCCTTGGCACCAACTTGACGAAGCTCGATGACTTCACCCGCTCTCTCATCACCAACAAGGAAGTCACCGACCTCAATCAGCAGGCTGTCGAATCCAAGCCCGGCCTGCTGCCCAAACAACCTTCCGGCAAACCATTCGTTCAGCGTTACTGGTACGCGCGCACCGGCGGACCCAACCCGAAGCGCTACATTGCCGTCTTCAATTTGGCGGACGCCACCACCTCATCCAACCTGCCTTGGATGCTCTTCTCCCTCGAAAACAAACCCTACGCCCTTTACGACGTCTGGAACCGGAAGCACATCCCGCGCGCTAAGTCGCTACACATCGTCCTGCCCGCGCACGGCTGCGCTCTGTTCCGCATCGAGTGACTTCCATGAATCGGCGCACTGTGTTGCGAGGACTAACCGCAGTCATAAGCCTGCGTAGCTTCACGTGGGCCTTGCCCGGCACAGGTGAGAAGCTTGCAACAGCAGCGCGAGCGCAAGTCGGCGTCACCACCGGCTACGACCCGACGTGGACAGCCATCCGCTACCCCAACGGCGACGTGCCCCGTTCAACTGGTGTATGCGCAGATGTTGTAATTCGCGCCGCACGCGATGCGCTCGGCCTCGATCTTCAACAGCTTGTCCACGAAGACATGTTGAGGAATTTCGATGCCTATCCCGCTCGCCGGGTCTGGGGTTCTCAACGGCCTGATACCAATATCGACCACCGCCGCGTGCTTAATCTCGAAGCATTCTTCCAACGCAACGGAGCCTGCCTATGGCGCTCCGCGGTTCCGACGTCCGGTGATGGCTTCCCCAGACAGCTTGAATCCGGCGACATCGTGACTTGGCTGCTCGATGCGCGTCTGCCGCACATCGGCATCGTCGTGGCATCGCCCGGCGACAGCTCTGCAACCTCTGCAGGACGAAATACCCAATGCCAGGTGGTGCATAATATAGGCCGCGGCGCGGAACAGTCTGTGCTGACCGAATTTCACCCTCATCGAGCAATCGGCCATTATCGTTGGCCGACAAAAAAGTAGCGGCCTGCTCATCGTTCTGTCCTTGCTCATAAGTGCATATTCGAACTGGTTCAGCGGATCGTCGAAAATTCACCACAACTGCAGCCTTCAAGTACTACAACGCTGCCCAGCGTTCCAACCCGCAGATTCCAAACAGCAAATTCTGCCAATAGTTTTGCAGAGTATTTCGTTCGTATAAGGCACAATCATCTGGACCGACGAATGTCTGTGATCCGTATCCACAGACGGAATAAGGGGTACCCCCCTGTTAAATTTGCAGTTTTCTACAAAAATCTTGCAGAGAATTAGACGCCGAATATACGACCAAATTCGTCCGTCGCGGCATGTCTTAACTGAAATCCGTCCGGACGAATAGCTCAGGGGTGAGGTGCGACGGTTGGTTGATTCGGAGGTTTCCGGATGACGCGGGTTACCGTCATCGCAAGAATGAGTTCGGAGCCGGGAGCGAGCTGAATTCTGCTGTTGTCGCTGGTGATTTTGTCACTGCAATCGGGGCCTGCGGTTGGCAGGAGTTTTAGATTGGGAATGCCGACAACGATTCCCGGATGAATAGTGTGCGGTGGGCCACCGGGATTGAGGTCCTCATCGAGAGCGCTGGTGCCGAAAACAGCCTGACCGATCTGGCGAACGCCTCCTGAGACTTCGACGGGCGCCTCGTCGTGCATATGGTGTGACTCGCCGGGAGGGCCGACCACCGCGATCACTCTTAATTTGAGGGGCTGTTCATTGCGGTGATTGCAGTCGGCCCGGTCGAAAGCGAGCGAGAGTTCCGTGAAGTCAGGGTTCTTGGAGGATGTGACCGACATGATGCGAGCGTATACGACGGAGTCGACGTCGAGGGAACAGGTCGGATAAAAGAATGGGCGCGCGATCTTGAACCAGATATCTTTCCCGGGCTTGAGGTGAGCCGTGTCGAGACCTGTGACTTTCGCCTCGATAGCAGCCTGAGAGGAGATGGCGACATTGGCCATTGGAGCACATGAAACAGCAGGGATTGCGGCGCCCGTCTGAGACGGAGCTGGAGCAGCGGTCGACTGTGCTGGTGCAATCAAGGATGAAAACAGTAAGGCTGCAGACACTAGGATGTGAATGCGGGAACGGTGAATGAGCAGCATGAACGGCGCCCCGTGGTGTGATTTGAATTGGCGGTCTACAAGTCTATGACGTGCGAGGGCGGCACTTGGTTAACAGAGATTGCTTGCCCTGATCGCGGTTTAATCCGAAAACTACTCCGCAAGCAACTTCCAGCAGCCATCGCCAACTTCACGCCGCCAAGCACTCGATCAATGCGAACTCACCGCATTTCTCAACTGCGGTTCCAGCGCATTCGCGGCTCCGTGCCCGCGCCACACCACATTTCCCTGCGCATCCAGCAGCATCACCTGCGGCTCCTGAGGGTTCGAAACCGCAAAATATGCCTGCCACAACTTGTCATCCTGCGTCAGCACCACGCTGCGTTGCTGCTCCTCGCTACTCATCCCCTTGCGCATCGCGCTCTTGATCATGCCGCGAAATAACCCCGGTGCGCCCTCCAGCATGGCAACCTCGTACACATCCACGCCCGCCAGCGACGGATCCGCTCGGATGGCTTTCATCCAGTCGCCGCATCCCATTCCGCCATCGTGGCTGAACCCCGCCACCAGCACCGCGGCATGTCCTCGCAACGCATCCGACAGCACAATCTTCTTTCCACTCAGCGTCTCGCCTGCTGTCGCCGGTATCGTGGGTACCTGTGACTGCAATAAGGCAGCGAGCGCCGACAACGTCACCCAAACAAAAACCGAGTACAACCGCATGAGACCTCCGCCAGATCAATCCACTCAACATCAAACCCGACAACACTGAGACAGGCGCACTTTTCGAGAATACGCAACCGAGATCAACCCGGTTCTGGCCTTTCAACCCCACACCAGCCTCGTGTGCGAAACTGGAGAGTCCCGCGCGAGTGCCTTACCCCAGGAGTTTCGCCCGGCAAGGTTAACTGATGCCCGTTCTTCGTTCCGCTTTCATCGCACTCTCTCACAATCGTCCTCTCCGCAAATTTGCCGAGCACTCAACCGTCGGCAGCAAGCTCAGTTCCCGCTTTGTAGCCGGACTCGAGATAGAAGACGCACTCCGCGTCTGCTCCCAGGTGAACCAGCAGGGCATGCACGTTACCCTCGACTCTCTTGGCGAAAGCGTCTCCACCGCA
This sequence comes from Telmatobacter sp. DSM 110680, assembly GCF_039994875.1. Lineage (GTDB taxonomy): Bacteria > Acidobacteriota > Terriglobia > Terriglobales > Acidobacteriaceae > Telmatobacter. Next base: position 5,055,651 of record NZ_CP121196.1, read on the forward strand.
GCTGAAGCGCACCGCGCGGCAGATATTTATCACAACCTGCTTGACCAGATCGCATCTCGCAAGCTCGATTCCAACATCAGCGTCAAGCTTACCCAGATGGGCCTCACGCAGGATCCTGCGCTGGCTGAAGGAATCGCCACCAGCCTCGCGCAACACGCGCAGGCTACGGGCAACTTCGTTCGCATCGACATGGAAGACTCTGCCCTCACGCAGGTCACGCTCGACATCGTGCGCCGCATCCATTCCCGGCCGGAATTGAACGGCTCAATCGGCATTGTCATTCAGTCTTACCTCTACCGTTCGCAGGCTGATATCGAGCAACTCATCGCCGAAGGAATTCGCGTCCGTTTGTGCAAAGGCGCCTATAAGGAGCCAGCCGAGGTCGCATTCCCAAAGAAGTCCGACGTCGACCTTAATTACATCAAGCTCGGCAACATGCTGTTGCAAAGCCCCATCTACCATGGCCTCGCCACCCACGACGAAAAAATGATTGAAGCCGCGAAAAGCTTCGCGCAGTCTCGCAAGATTGACCGGAGCCATTTCGAATTCCAGATGCTTTTTGGAGTGCGTCGCGACCTGCAGCGCAAGCTTGTTGCCGAAGGTTACAACGTAAGGGTCTACATCCCCTTTGGCCGCGAGTGGTATCCCTACTTCATGCGTCGCTTGGCAGAGCGCCCCGCCAACGTCTTTTTCATCGCCAAACAAATGTTCCGTCAATAGACACGGCACAGAGGTTACTCAGCTTTGGTCCACTAATGGCGGCTTTTGCCGTGCGCGCTTGCCGCGAAACCGGACCATCCTCACTTTTCTGCAGATCGGGCACTCCCATGGATAGAATCCAAGGCGCGGCCAGAACCAATCCTGCATAAAACCGTATCGAGGCAACCGCCGCATCTGCGGCCTTCCACAATCGGGGCAAGTTAAGTGATTAGTGCCCTGCTCGTCTTTTACTGGAATATCAACGGACATTTAGATTCTCACTGCATCGCACCGCACACGGCAGACTGAGTCATTTTTACTCCACAGCCGGACCAAACACCTCAGCGGTGTGCGCTTCAAATAATTGGGGAGATGCTCCCTTGTAACCGAGCGAGCCCTTCCATTGCAAGCCCAGCAAGCGCGCGTGCAAGAATCGGAGACGCATTCAGCGAGTCCGGACGTTCCAGGCAGACACCAAGTTTCGATGCATATTCCTTGAATGCGATGTCCACGTCGTAAAGGATCTCGACATGGTCGCACAAAAAACCAATGGGCTGCAGAATCAGGATCTTCACGCCCTCATTGGCAATCGCCGTAAGCGTCTCTTCAACCGTAGGTCCGATCCACGGGCCACCACTCGCACCCTGGCTCTGGAAGGCAAACCACCACTTTGGAATTCCGGGAACGCGCTGAGCGACAAGTTCGGCTGTGCGTTTCGCCTCTTGCGCGTAAGGATCGGCTCCCTCGCCGGGCCAGAGCTTTGGCTGCCCTTCACTTGCCGCTGGCGATTGCACTGTACGGCAAGGCACACTGTGTGCGGTGAACAGCACTGGAACGAAAGACCCAGTCTCTTCCAGCAGTCGTTCTTCCGCCACACGTAGCCTGTCGGCAAAAGCATCTGCCAACAACGGATTTTGTGCCCAACCCTCGGTGAAATCGATCTTCACGGGGCCAGCCTCTGCCTGCACCGCACGCCTATAGAGTCCGACGCTGGTCCGTGAATTTTGTGGCGCAAGGCAGATCACCGCAGCTTCCTCAACGCCATCCGCACGCATCTCGCGTACTACGTCCGGGATGTATGGCTTCCAGTTCCGCATCCCCACGTACACCTGCGCGTCGATGCCTTGAATTGCTAATTCAACTTCCAACAAGCGGCCCTGTTCCAGAGTGATCTCGGTCAGCGGACTGCGCCCTATCAACGAATAGCGATGTTTGATCTCCTCGATCACATGCTCCGGCAACGGTCTCCCGCTCACCACGTTGCGAAGATAATCTGGAATCTGCTCGATGGTCTCCGGAGTTCCATGAGCCAGGAGCAACACCGCTTGCTTAGGCATCCTGGTTCTCCAGCCGGAAATCTCGCACCATCTTCACCACAGCCTGCACGTTTTCTACTGGCGTCTGCGGAACGATGCCGTGACCAAGGTTGAAGATGTGGCCCGGACGTCCATTCGCGGCGCGAAGGATCTCCTTCACGCGAAGCTCAATCACTTCGATTGGTGCAAACAGAGTAATGGGATCGAGATTCCCCTGGACCGCATGCGCCGGTCCTACCTCTCGCCAACCCACATCCAACGGTTGGCGCCAGTCGAGACCGATCACATCAGCTCCCGTCGCTGCCATCTGTGTCAAAAGTCCAGCGGTTTCGACTCCAAAGTAGATTACCGGCACGCCCATCTGCTGCACTGCGCGAACTAAACGCTTCGACGCTTCGAATGCGTAGTCTCGATAGTCTTCAAGACCCAGGGAACCGACCCAGCTGTCAAAGATCTGGATCACGTCTGCACCAGCTTGCACCTGTAGCCTGCAATACTCTTCGAGCACTATGAATATTTTGTCGAGCAGCGCGCGCCACGTGGGTGTGTCGCCATACATCATCTGTTTGGTATGGATATAGTTTCGCGAGCCGCCGCCCTCGATCATGTAACTGGCCAGGGTGTAGGGTGCCCCGCAGAAACCGATCACACCGAGCCGATCGCCAAAATGCGCTGCGACTTTTTCAATCGCTCGAGCCACATAGGCTAGATCGCCGGCACGGTCAATTCGCAACGCCCTCACATCTTCGGCAGTGCGCACTGGATGATGTACCACCGGCCCTTCGCCCGCCTGAAATTCAAACGGCAGACCCATCGGCTCGAGCGGCAACAGCAGGTCCGCAAAAATGATGGCTGCGTCGACGCCGAGCTTTTCAGCCGCGGTAATGGTTACCTCGGCAGCCAGTTCCGGCTGCTTGCAGATTTCCACCAGCGTGTGGTGCTTGCGCACATCTCGGTATTCCTGCATATAACGCCCTGCCTGGCGCAAGAACCAGACTGGCGTGCGATCCACCGGCTTGCGCAGACAGGCTCGCACAAATCGTGTGCCCTCGAGAATCGTCTCCTCGGCGGAGGGGGTATTCCCAACAATATCCATATAAATCAATTCTAAAGGCCGCGCCTCTGTCATTGCCTTTTGACAAAAATATCCTTGGGGCAAATTGCGTGCACACCCACATTTCCGTCCACAAGTTGGGTAATATCGATGTCCACTGCCACACTGGTTAGCATATAGGCGTCGTCGCGGGAGAGGTGCTTCTCTGTAACCAGGAAGTCGATCATGTTGCGTACGGCCATCTCGGTAGCCGTTTTCAGATCGGCACTGAATCCCATGCTGATGTAGCTGGTAGGGGTTTCGGCGCGCGGCCAGAGAAGGTGCTGGTCTTTGTGGACCACAAAGCGAAACGTGCCCGTCAGGAATGTCTCCAGCGCCGTGATATCGACCTCGCCGTTGCCTTGTCCGGCATGGCCGTCGCCGGTTTCAAAAAGCGCTCCTGGGGCGTGGACGGGGATGAAAAGCGTAGTCCCGGCTACTAATTCCTTGTTGTCGATGTTGCCCGCATGCATCCACGGCGGAGCGCTGTCGTAACGCCCGGCCGATTCAGGAGGAGCCACGCCCATACTGCCAAAGAAAGGGTGAAGAGGAATGTCGATACCTGGAGCGAAGTGGGCAATCATCTTCTCGCGATCGAGGGGAATAATCTTGCGCCGCCCGTAAGGAAAGTCATTGGGCAAGAATCCGCGTCCGACCGAGAATCCGTTGCAGGCGAACGGCACGTCAATGTCGATCTTTACGATCTGGACCTCGAGAACATCTCCCGGCTCGGCCTCGGCGATCGCGATCGGCCCGGTGAGGATATGTCCTCCAGGGCCGCGATCCTTGACCTGGTCGTAGATCGTCGCGTTATAAGCGGGAATGTCCTTGGCTGCTACACCGCCAGCCTCGAGCCGGTCGTTCGGTCCGCAGGTGGAGAGGGTTTGAATGCGCACGGTGTCGCCAGAATGAACGGTCAACACGGGCTTGGCCTTCGACCAGTAGTAACCCCACGCAACGGTTGAGGGAGTTGCCGGCAAAAACGCCGGACCTGTTTGCGCAGACGCAGTTTCAGTTAAGACTGCAACCATCGCAAGAAAGACTAAAAAACGCATGAGTACACCCCGACATTAGGATCGCTATGATTCCGCTGGAAGTACTTGATAGGACGGCTTGAAAGCTGCAGAGGAGATGATGAATCGAGATGAATTCTACCCATCTGAAGGGGAAGATGGGAAAATGCAGCGGCTGGTCAGCACCCGAACAAGCTTTACCTGGGTGATGACATATCTAATAAAACCGTAACCTCGACTTACAAATGCAGGGTCGGCCATTTGCCCCCGACGCGCTTTAATTCAAACGTCCTCCCATGCACTTCGAGTGAATAAGTTCCATCCGGCGGGCTCTGTGAGGCCTCGGTGATGCGCAGGCTGGTCCATACGGATACGCTGGGTTTCTCATGAGACAACCTGGTCACGAGCGCTACGGTGCAATCACCTTCGAAGGCATCCCCTCTTAGAATGCCGCGGAGATGGTCGGTTGTGTGCTTCTCTTTCTTGCCCTTCTCCATACGCTCCTTTTGGATACGAACCCTTAGCCTTGAGCAGAACGAACCGGTACGATTCCCGGTTTCGGCTTATCTTACTTCAACCGGCCGCAGCCTCGGAATTCTCGAGTCCTGACGGCGTAGCATTATAGATAATCCGCTGAAATGGCCCATCCGGTCCCGGTATCAATAAGGGCCCAGTTCACGACAATGCACTCTCACTTACGAAACTGTGATCGGATAATCCAGGTTGAAAGGGAAGATCAATTCCGCCTCGGTCGCGACCGGCTTGCCGTTGACTGTAGCCGGCTGAAAGCGCCAGGTCTTCACAGTTTCCAGCACAATCTTGTCCAACCGGTTGCCCAAACCCTTCACGAGGTTTTCGCTTACAACCTGGCCAAAGGCGTCGACACTCACGTCTACAACGATCTTCTCTTCCGACGACGGAAGCAGCGACCTGTCGCTGACCGGCGGATGAGGCGAAAAGACCGGGAACGCGGGATGAATGTCCTGGGCATCACTTCCGTTGCCGGTTAACGCTGTCGAAGACCCATCGCCATGATGAGGAGTTTTAGTAGAGCCGCCACCCGACTTTTTGAGCGCCGGGACTTGCATCGGGATGTCAGTCTTTTTTGCTGCGTCGGTGTTGGGCGTAGGTTCCTGGGTGTGCGCCGCGAATTGAGAAACCGGCAGGGTGATTCGGATCGCATGAGAGCCACCAGAAAGAGCTAACTGCGCAACCACCTGCGTCTTAACAGGTTCAATGATCCTGATGGTGGGTCGGGAACCGAATAAGAGCGCAAAACAAAAGAAAGAAGCGCGCAGGGCGAGGGAGAACGTAATCGCGCGTAATAGGCGTCTTGAACGTTCGGCTGGAGATCGCATCTTGACCTCGCCTGGGGAGATTCGTGAGTTGATTGTCGCATAAACTTGCAAATTCGAGTGTTTCAACCTAACCCGTGCACTTACACAGTTAGAGGGGTCGAGACCGGTATCGGTCCCGGTGGCAAGTGACGTTAGGAATGCGCGGAGCGAATTCAGAGTGCCCTTCGTCACTAAGAAATACTCGACTTTCGATATACTGGGGTCACACAAAACTCTTCATTCATGGTGGTGCCTGTCTCTTGCGTTTTCTAACAAGAAGCTGGAAGTTTGTTGAAGTGGTGGCGTTGTCCTCAGCGGCGGTCTTGCTGGTTGGCAACACTGGGTTTGCTCTTCGTTGCAAGGTAGACCAGCACCAGATGGATAAGCTAGTGAACTTTGCTGTCCAGCGCCAAAATGCGTGCCAGCGACTGGGTTTACTGTGGGAAGCCGATGACCAGGAGCGGCAATACAAGCCGGGAACCAGTGCGGGCACGAACGAGACGATAGGGCCGATTGCCGGGTTTGTTATGGATGTCACGGAAAACGAGTTTGGCCACGCGCAAGGTCAATGTCATGCGGTCAAGGCGAGCTACAGAGAACTTGTAGCCCAGTATTAGGGCTGACCGGACATTGATCCAGTTCTAACTCGCTCGAATCCAAGTCCTTGGGGAACATTGCGATAAACGGTATTCTGTTTCCTCCGCGACCTTCAAGTGAGCGAAACCACGACTATTCGCTCCGCAGTGTTTCCAACGGATCGGCGAGCGCGGCGCGCCGAGCGGGGATCAACGTGGCGAGAGAACCGCTTAGTGCGAGTACGACGCTGGCTGCCACGATGGCCAGTAAGTTGGCACTGACCGAGCCGTAAAGAAAATGGCTGGCTGTACGCACCGCGAGAACAGATAAAACTGCACCAGGAAGAATTCCTGCAAGAAGGATGCGCGCTGTTTGCCCGACGATAAGCATCTGAATGTGTCGGCGCGTGGCTCCGAGGGCAATACGGATGCCGAACTCGCTTTTGCGGCGCGCAGTACGCGATGACATGACCCCATAAAAACCGATGGCGACAAGCAACAGCGTTAGGCTCGCATACACCCCTGCGAGCCGGGCAAGAAGTTTCTCGGTACCGAGGTTGCCATTCAGTTCGATGGCGAAGGGGACGATTTCATTGATGGGCAGAGTGGGATCGACTTCGTGAAGCGCCTGAAGAACGCGATCGGATAATTGCACGGGGTCGCCGACGGTGCGTACGCGAATGGAATGGACGGGCGCGGGATTCTGATCATTGCTCATGTAGACGATGGGCGGGGCATCCTGCTGAGGGCCGTTCACGAGTGCATCCGCCACTTCACCTATGATCAGGAACTTGTGGTCATTCGGAGCGGGTTCGTAACCGACCCATTGGCCAATTGGGTCGGCATCTCCGAAGAGCTGGCGCGCATAGGAGCGGCTGATGATGGCGACAAGTTGCGTCTTTTGGGTATCGGCAGGAGTGAAATCGCGTCCGCGCAAGAGCGGGATACCAATGGTGGCGAAGAAGCCGGGGCCAACATGATCTTCCTCTCCATGCACCTGACCATTGGTCAGGTCGCTGCGACCATGAACGTAGAGGGCCGTATTCCAGATTCCCTGCAGGCTGCCGCGCATTTCAACTGCTGCGCTGCGCACACCGGGTAGAGCTTGAAGACGCTGCTGCATCTGGCGTAGCAGAGCAGGAAGACTCTCGCGGTTATCGACGTACCTTTTCTGCTCCATGTCGATGTGAACGGAGAGGACGTGCTCGCGATCCATGCCGACGTCGACGGTCTCCCAATGGACAAGCGTAGCGGCAAAACAGGCTGACATGGTGGAAAGAAGGAGCGACAGACTGACTTGCGCGGCTAGCAGTAGATTTGATCTCCATCGCTGGCTTGCGGTCTGTGAGACGCCAGCCACCTTCGCTCGCGAACCTGCCGCGTGCGCAACGTTGCCTCGTATAAAGAAGAAGGCAGGAAGAACACTGAAGGAAAAGAACGAAAACAACATTAGCGCGATCCCGAAGCTAGAGACGAGCAGATTTGGATGCAGATCGATGGTAAGAAGCCATCCGCGACTAGACGCCCAGCGAACAAGGATGGCGCTGGACAGGCGGCCAACGACGAAAGCGAGTACCGAGCCGACTACGACGACAATGGTGTCTTCGAGAACGATTTGACGCAGCAGCCGACCACGACTTGCGCCGAGAGCCAGACGGACGCCCAGTTCGTGAGCGCGCGTATGAAGTCGGGCCAATTGGAGATTCGCAAGATTCAAGCATCCGACAAGAAAAATAGAGGCGGAGAGCGCCATGAGCAGCACAAGAGGAGCTGAGAATGTTTGGCGGATGCCACCGTGACCATGATTGGCCGGTACGAGTTCGGTCGTTGCGCGCAGTCGTGCGGCTTTGACAGGGAGGTCGGCCGTAGCTTCTGTCATCAGGACACGATCCTGCTGAAAGGCATGGTCCCACCGGGCGATGACGGCAGCGCGATGGCTGCGAGGGATGCGCGCCGTAAGCGTGAGCCAGAAGATGGTGGGCTGGTTATACCAGGGCTTGCCGAGCGTGACGTCGTGGCCGGGTCCAAGCGAGTCAAACCCGGTGTCGAATCCGCCGGTGCTTTGGAGTGCGAGAGGGACCCAGATATCGGGTGCGTAGCCTGTGGAGAGGCCGAGAAAACGCCGGTGGGCTACGCCGATCACGACGAAGGGACGGCCATTGAGCAGCATGCGTTGGCCGACGGCCTGCTGTGCGGAGCCAAAGGTGTTGCGGGCAAAGTCGAAGCGAAGAACAGCGGGCCACTCGCCTTGCTGCTGGCTTGCATCAGCCTGAATAAAGAGCCGGCCAGCTGCAGGAGTAACGCCGAGCCCGCTGAAGTAATTGTCAGAGACGAGCTCGCATGAAAGTTTGGTCACGGCGCGATTGGGAAGCTCAAGATCAGCCTGGCCCGAGTCGGCGCTGGCGATCAGTGGAACGTCAGGAGTGGATGCGCGAAGCCGCTGGTAGGCGGGATAGGAGACCATCCAGTCTTCATCGAAGGGCGTGAGCGCGGCGTGAACGCCCACAAGATCTTCAGGATGAGCGACCGGCAGGTCGGCCAGGATCACACTATAGAGAAGTTGGAAGACACCCAGGTTGGCGCCGATGCCGAAGGCCAGCGTAAGCAGCGCGGTTGCGGTAAATGCGGGAGAGCGGCGAAGCTGGCGAAGTGCGTAGCGGAAATCGTGAAGCAGGTTTTCCAGCCACAGCCAACCCCAGCGATCGCGCGTGATGTCCTGGATGAGAGGCACATTGCCGAATTCACGAAGGGCCGCAGCGCGAGCATGTGCGGGATCTTCTCCGCGAGCAACACGTTCGGCAATCGCCATTTGCAGATGCGACTCAAACTCTTCGGACAGGTTTACTTTGGCCCGGTCCCACCGCAAGAGTCTCACCGCTGCATCTCCGGCTCCATGATCGCGGCGATAGCGCGAACCAATTGAAGCCACCGCTGGTGGTCAGCGGTGAGTTGCTTTTTGCCGAGGACGGTGAGTTGGTAATACTTGGCGCGTTGCTTGCTTTCTGTGAGCTTCCACTCTGACTCTACCCATTTCTGCCGTTCGAGACGGTGAAGAGCGGGATAAAGAGATCCGGTCTCCACGTTGAGTACTTCGGCGGAACGGGTGCGGATCTGTTGTGCGACGGCGTAACCGTGCATAGGCTCGCAGCGCAATGCCTGAAGGATAAGCATGTCCAGCGTTCCCTGGAGGAGTTCGATCCGGTTTTGGTACTTTGAACCTTCGGCCATATGGACGTAGACATTCTACGTCCATTCATCACAAGCCGTCCATTGGGCGTTAGTGACTTCCGCCGGGTTGCGGAGCAGCAGGTCGAAGTGCGGATTGAGGAACCTCAAGTGTTCCTGCACGATTGGTGCTTGGGTCGTAGACGCCGGCACGGAGATAGACGTCGCCTGGCGGCATATCAAAATCGAAGTGGAATGGAATGCCTGAGCTCGTCGCGATTCCCATCTGATCAGGTCGGATCGCAAGGTTGACGGAGCGGACGAGCCAGTTAAGACTGCCTCCGCTCTGGCTGTATGCAACGAGCGCAACCTCAACGGGTGCGCGACGAACTCCATCGGGACCCTGCACCAGATTCAGATTTTGTGGCGAGAGAAAGAAGCGCACGCTGTACCGCTTAAACGGCGGTTTGAGAGCTGGGTTGTCCCCATCGGGAGGCGCAGCGTCGAATTTGGTGGTGTCGGGTTCGACCAGGAGTCGGAAGTGGAGATCGGCGAAGTTGGGCATACCGCGATCCATCAGCGGGCGGAGCGGATCTTTTGCGGGCTCCGCGGATGCGGTCTTGATCTCGCCCGGCGTGCGTTCGAAGTAGTTGCGGTGATAAGAGAGCTTGTAGTTTGCATCCTTCAGATGAACAGTGATTTTGCGTTCGCGTCCGATTTCTTTTGGATCGGTTGGCGTATAAGCAACGGTGTAGTAGCTGGAGCCGTTTTGGATGTCGTCAGCGAGGGCGCCTTTGAGGTCGTTGTTGTGCATCGCCTTCCCGCCTGTTGCATTGGCCCAATTCTCTGACGAGATGAACGCGAAGTACGGATCATTGGGGGCAGCGGTGCCAGCAAGCCCGGTAGTTCCCGGTACAAGGCTGCCTCCTGAGTCCTGACCTGCACCCCCGATATCAGCATTCGGAGCAGAAACCCCGCCAGTATCGATCGGATAGACAGAGACTCGTGCTGCGGCAAGGGCGTCAATTGTCTTCTTTATCTGGTCTTCATATGGGCAGCCAATTTTGGATGAGGTTATCCCGGGGAGACAGAGCGGAAAGGACCCTACAAACCAGATGAGATTCTTGCGCCCGGGAACGGCAGAGACGTAGTGGGCTATGGCCTGAAGCGCATCGAGCGTAATGAGAAGTTGTTGATTTTTTTGTTCCGCTGTTGAAGTGGCAAGAAAGTCCTGCAGGTCAGCGATCATCTGGGCGAGTTGAGCACCGCCATTTGCTCCTGGACCACCGGGGTCTGAGGTCATCGTAGAAAGATTATTGAGCGACGTCGTTTGAGTAGCGAGTTCGTTCGGGGTTGCTTCAAGCGCAACCTCGGTGGGTTTGCCGGCGAGTTTTTCAACCGAAGCACGCAGAAGGGTCGCATCGTCTGTGAATCCCTGGATGATGCGAAGACGGTCGCCCAGCAGAAACACGCCAACACGGATCCCGGGTGGTATGGTGCCCAGGTATTTGACGATCCGCTGCCGCGCGTACGCCTGATCCTGAATGGTCGTGTTGAGGGCATCCATGAGCAGAATGTTGATGGCCTGATTAGGTTCGGTCGTGGGCACATTAGTAAAAGTGTTGGGGGGTAGAGGTGGAGCGGGTTGCACAGGGGCGGACGCGGAAGGAAAATGCGGTTCAAAGAACTCGATGGCCTGGGGTTTGCCGTTTTCTAGTATTTCGAAGTCTTCTTTATGGAGGCCGGGGACGGCAGTGCCCTTCTTGTCAGTAACGACAATGTCGACCAGCACGTTGCGCACATTGATCTGCAGCGGTTCGCTCGTAGGCTCATTGTTTTCGGTTTGTGCAAAACCGAGCGAGGGAACGAGAACGGTGGAGACAATGGCAATAAGGGCAACAGCCGGAGTTCGGAAGCTGAGCATGATTTGCGCCTCGAATGTGACTAAGAACTATAGCATTAGACGGTTGTCGCGGCGGTGATGGATGCATCGATTTTCTGGAATGACGGTGCCAATTTGAGGGAGGAGGGCGGGTGTGGTTCACTGATGGAGGTCCTTAGACTGCGGTAGTCTTGCCCTTCAGGAGAATCCAGCCCAACATGCTCAAGCCGCAACAACTTTCCTTCAGACTTCTGGCTGCATTGGTCCTTTCCGTGGCTTGTGCACGAGCGCAGCAAACCACAACCGTGCAGGCGCCAGCGGAAGATTATGTCAGGTCGCACTATACGAAGTATGAGTTCCGCATTCCGATGCGGGATGGAAAGCACCTATTCACGGCCGTGTATGTTCCGAAAGATATGAACGGAGGGCCTTATCCGTTTCTGATGGATCGCACACCTTACAGCGTCGGGCCCTACGGAGAAGATCAGTATCCGAAGAACCTCGGGCCTTCTTCTGAATTTGAGAAAAGCGGTTACATCTTCGTCTACCAGGACGTGCGCGGGCGGTGGATGAGCGAGGGCGAGTTTATCGAGATGCGTCCGCACATCGATAACAAGAAGGGCCCGCAGGATGTGGACGATGCTTCTGATACCTATGACACGATCGAGTTCCTGCTGAAGCATGTGCCGAACAACAACGGCAAGGTGGGCATCTGGGGGATTTCGTATCCGGGGTTTTATACCTCGGCCTCGATGATCGACTCGCATCCAGCGCTGGTGGCGGCGAGTCCGCAGGCGCCGATGACAGATTTGTTCCTTGGAGATGACGGGTACCACGGCGGAGCGTTCATGCTGTCGGCGAATTTTGGGTTCTACGCCTTTTTTCAGCCGCAGAAGGAGCCGCAGACGCCGAAGGAAACAGTGCCGTTTGATTTCGGCACGCCGGACAGCTACGAGTTTTATTTGAAAGCCGGGAACATCATGAACCTGGACAAGCTGTATTTGAAAGGTTCGAACTTTCTTTTTAATGATCAAGCCAAACACACCACTTACGACGCTTACTGGCAGGCGCGAGATTTGTCGCGGCACATGAAGAACGTTAAGTGCGCGGTGCTGGTAGTGGGCGGATGGTATGACGCCGAGGATTTGAGTGGACCATACCGGACGTTTTATGCGACCTCTAAGATGAATCCCGAGACGCCGACGACGCTTGTGGAAGGGCCGTGGGTGCATGGCGGATGGGCGCGTGGTGATGGATCGCACCTGGGCGATGTGCAGTTCGGGTCGAATACTTCGGAGTATTTTCGGCAAAACGTGCAGTTCCCTTTCTTCGAGCACTATCTGAAGGGAAAGGGCGCGGCGCAGCCGAAAGCGGTGGTGTTCGAGACCGGAGCAAATGTGTGGCGGCATTTTGATGAATGGCCCCCGAAGATTGCAAAGGCGAAGATGCTGTACTTCCATGCAAATGGAAAACTCAGCTTCGACGCCCCTACGGAAGTGCAGAGCCGGGATGACTATGAGAGCGATCCGAATCATCCAGTGCCTTTTGTGGGGTACACGACCGATACGGTTCCCCAGCGCTACATGGTGGATGATCAGCGATTCGCAAGTTACAGGCCAGACGTGTTGACATACGAAAGCGACCCTCTGGAAGAAGACGTGACGATTGCGGGTCCAATTTCGCCGAAACTCAAAGTAGCTAGTTCGAGTACGGATTCAGATTTCGATGTCAAGCTGATTGATGTTTACCCAAATGACTATCCTGAAGCTGAGGAGACCGGCGCTCCCAAGAAACGCGTGCTGGATGCACCACCGGTGCACATGGGCGGATATCAACAATTGCTGAGGGGCGAGCCGTTTCGGGCGAAGTTTAGAAACAGCTGGGAGAAACCCGAGCCGCTGGTGCCGGAAAAGACAACTGAAATCAACTTCACGATGCCGGACTTGTTTCACACGTTTCGTCGCGGCCACCGGATCATGGTGCAGGTTCAGAGCAGTTGGTTTCCATTGACGGATCGTAATCCTCAAGTCTTTACAGACATTCCCAACACTCCGCCAGAGCAGTTTACGAAGGCAACAGAGCAGGTGTTTCATCAGAAGGATGCGGCATCGGGAGTCGAAGTGATGGTGATGCCGAAAGACTAGTGATCAGTGGTCAGAACTATCTACCAGAGATCAGATCTAATTTTCGTTGTTCAACTTTGTGAGGTGTTTCGATGTCGTATTGTTTCCGTCGTTGCGTTCAGGTCTTAGTTGTGGCTTTGCTTGCTGCGGCACCAGTGATCCGCGCCGAAGAGGGCATGTGGACCTTTGATAACCCGCCGCTTAAGCAGCTGGCGGCGAAGTACAACTTCCACCCGACGCAGGAATGGCTGGACCATTTGCGTTTATCAAGCGTGCGATTGAATGACGGCGGATCGGGATCGTTTGTGAGTCCCGATGGACTGCTGCTGACAAACCATCACGTAGCGCGCGGGCAACTGCAGAAGAATTCAACCGCGGAACATGATTACTTGCTAAACGGGTTCTATGCAGCAACGCCAGACCAGGAGATGAAATCGCCCGACCTCGAGATCAATGTGCTGGTGAGCATGGAAGACGTCACCGCAAAGGTACAGGGTGCAGCCAAAGGAGTCAGCGACGAGAAGCAAGCTTTAAAAGCACGCGAGGCAGCGATTGCGGCAATCACCAAGGAAGGCAAAGACAAGACCGGATTGCGCTCAGACGTGGTGTCGTTTTACAACGGCGGCGAGTACTGGCTGTATCAGTACAAGGTTTATACGGATGTGCGGCTGGTGTTTGCGCCGGAACAGCAGGCGGCGTTTTTTGGCGGCGATCCCGATAACTTTACCTATCCACGCTACGACCTGGATATGGCGCTTTTTCGCGTTTACGACAACGGCAAGCCATTGCACACTGACAATTTTCTAAAGTGGAGCGCGAAAGGCGCTGCACCCGGCGAGCTGATCTTCATCTCCGGCCATCCGGGTTCAACTTCGCGACAGGACACGATGGCGCAGTTGCTCGTAGAACGGGATGTGGTTGAACCGGCAGTAACGGATTACTTAAAACGGCGCATTGCCGCAGCGCAGGAGTACGCGGCAAAGGGACCCGAGCAGGCTCGCCAGGTTGGTTCGACTATCTTTGGACTGCAGAACAGCTTGAAGGTCTATGTGGGCCGGACAGAAGCTTTGGCCGACAAGAATTTGATCGCGAAGAAGCAGGCGGATGAGGACGACTTCCGCAAGAAGGTTGCCGCAAACCCAGAATGGCAAAAGGAGTTCGGGGGAGCGTGGGAAACAATCGCGAAGGCGGAGGAACTGGTGAAGCCGGAGTTCCGATATCAGATCTATCGACGAACCGACAGCCGGCTTTTCTCGATTGCGCTGTTGCTGGTGCAGTATGCGGCGGAGATGAAAAAGCCTGATGGCGAGAGGCTGGCGCAGTTCCACGATGCGAACCTGCAGTCTCTCAAATTCCAACTGCTTTCGCCGGCTCCGATCACTACGGATACGGAAAAGCTGTTCATGAAAACGGCGCTGGGTCTTGGCGCGGAGAAGCTGGGAAAAGACGATCCGTATGTACAGGCTGTATTGCACGGCGGTCCGGTAGATACCACCGTAGACTCGATGGTTGACGGCACGAAACTGGGCGACGTGGCTGTGCGCAAAGCCCTGATGGACGGTGGTGAGGCTGCAATTGCAGCTTCTACCGATCCGATGATTGTGGCGGCGCGTCGTGTTGATCCGATTGTGCGCGCATCACAAAAGAAGATGCGCGACACGGTTTCGAGCGTCGTGACGCCTGCAGGCGAAAAGCTGGGTAAGGCGCGGTTTCTGGTGTATGGGAAAAACGCCTATCCCGACGCCACATTTACCCTGCGTCTGAGCTACGGAACGGTCGATGGGTATCCCTACAACGGAACAGTTGCCCCGCCAATTACCACCTTTTATGGACTCTATGATCGTGCGGATAGCTTCGGAAACAAGGCTCCGTTCGATCTGACGCCGAAAGAAGCGGCGGCGCTGGGCAAAATTGAGTTGTCAACGCCACTCGATTTCGTTTCGACGGGAGACATCATTGGCGGCAACTCGGGTTCGCCTGTGGTGAATCATGCAGGCGAGTTGGTGGGGCTGATCTTTGACGGCAACATTGAGTCGTTGGCAGGCGATTTCGTATACGACGGCACGAAGAATCGCGCGGTGGCGGTTCACTCATCAGGAATGATTGAGGGGTTGCGCAAGCTTTATGGCGCGGACGCTCTGGCAGATGAGTTGCAGGGAAAGAAGTAAGTTCTGAATTTTTGGTATCGCGTTCTTCTTTCTGAGAGGGAGCCTTTTGGGCTTCCTCTCTTTTTGTGCTCAGGAAGAGCTAGCCAAGTTGCGGCTTGGGTCGTGCTGCCTTAGAAGGGCGAAGTCCGGGCATCACGAATGCCATGAGAAGCAGTCCGGCGGGGATCAACAGCATGCCAGTGCGAAGGGAGCCCGTTTGAGCGGAGACGAGACCTGCAAGCCAAGGGACCGCGGAGCCGCCGAAGCCGGCGGTGAAGAGGATCCAACGGGAGTCCGCCGTGCGTTGAGTGGCCGCGAAAAAGCCGGCTAGAACGAGCGGGTAAGTGGGAGCGAGAGCCGCGCCGAGTAGAAACATCGCAAGATTCCGAGTGGGAACGGAGGGCGCGACCTCGAGGAACAAGGCTGCTGCGATTCCAAGCGTAACTGAGATACGAAATACTGTTATGGATGAAACCCGCAGAAGAAGTAGAGATGAGATGCCGCGGGAGGAAAGAAATCCTGCCCAGTAGAACGAGGATGAGATCGCCGCAAACACGACGCCGCTCCCGGCCATACGCAACGCGTATGTAGGCAGCCATGCGGCCACGGTGTTTTCGATGCCCACCTGCAAAAAGGCTGCAAAGGCAAAGACCGCCACGAGGTTGAATGAGGTGCCTGAGGAAAGAGCCTCAGGGGTCTCGGGTTTGGCTTGGGGGAGATCGCGTAGCATTACGCCGCAGGCAACAGCCGCAACTGCAGAGGCGATGGAAAATACAATGTAGGTCGCGCGATAGTCGTAATGCATGAGGATACGCGCAGCGATAAGAGGGGCGGCAAGAGCGCCGATGCTCCACGAGAAGTTGAGGAAAGTGAGCAGAGGTGCACAGCGCTCGGGGAAATTGCGGCCGATGAAAAGAGTGACGGCGGACATAGGGACGCCAACGCTGATTCCGAGTAGAAGAAATGCTGGTGCAAGAAGCGGACGCGGGCTGGCAGCAACGGCGAGGCAAGTCAGCACCATTCCGGTGAATCCGATGGTCATCAGTCGCGCATAGCTGCCTCGACAGAGGAGAGCGCCAAGCGATGTGCCGGCGAAGTACAACAGAAAGAGAAGCCCGGAAGTGGAATCGCTGAGGCGAAAGCGCACCGCCAACGACGGAAGCAGCGCGCCACCGACGGCGTGCAGGACACCGGTTAGCGCGAAGACCGGATGGAGTACGGCGAGTGTGCGAACGGAATTTGGTTTGGACTCGAGCGGCATCGGCGATTCAAATACGCTTGATGCGATTGCGCTTGGGATTGGGCGGGCTTGTGGACTCGCGAATGATGAGTTCAGGATGAATTGGAACGAAGTCTGGGAATGTTGCCTGCCTTCGAATGCGCTGAAGAAGAATGCGCGCGGCAGTGGTACCCATACTGTAAAGCGGCTGACGGATCGTGGTGAGACTGGGATTATGGTAGGCGGCGCTCTGAATATCGTCGAAGCCTATAACGGAGACGTCAGTGGGAACGTGAAGACCGTGGTTCATGAGTGCGCGAATAGCTCCGATGGCGGCAACGTCGTTGTAGCAAAGCAGTGCGGTAAAATCCGCGCCTTTTTGAATCAGTTCGCTAGCCGGCTCGTAGCCAAGTTCAGGAGTAGAAACGCGAAGCTTCAGTTGCACAACAAGGTCGGGCGGGACTTCAAGTTTCAGCTCCCGGGCGACCGCCATGAGGCATCTCCAGCGATCGTCGGCATCGGAACTGTGGCTGCCACCACGCATGAATGCGATCTTTCGGTGGCCAAGCTGGTAAAGGTGGCGGAGAGCGAGTTCGGCCGCGCGCTTCTGGTCGAGCACGACGTTGGTAACACCTTCGATTTTGCGATGGCCAGCGACGACTACGGCAGGTAAAACTCCCATACTCTTTTCGAGAGCCGTGTCGATGAAAATAAAGCCTTCGACGGATCGATCCATGAAGAGACGCGGGTACTCTTCGATGAGGTCTGGTTTACGGCGATGACTGGCGGTGAGGTAGAAGTATCCCTCTTCAATTAGGTGCTCTTCAATGCCGCTCAGGACCTGCATGGCGTAGCTGTCGCTGAGTTCGGGAACGAGGACACCGATGGTGAAGGTCTTTCTCTTACGCAGGGAGCGCGCGAAGAAACTGGGACGGTAATCGAACTTCGCCGCAGCCTCGATGACGCGGTCGCGCGTTTCCTGAGGAATGGAGCGAACGCCCGGAGCGTTATTGAGCACAAGCGAAATGGTAGCCGGAGAGAGATTGAGGTACTCGCCAAGGGTGCGCAGACTGATAGGCTGGCCGGGCTGGGGCGCCACTCCTGGTTTCGTTCGCTTGGGCATGCATTCCTGTTTTAACACCGTGGGGGCAAGGCGCGCTGTGTTTTCGCGATGACGCTAGAGGCGGGAAGACGCGAAGAAGGTGAATGCGCGAGAATGATCCGGTTTAAGAAATGCAGCGGAGGAAGAGCATGAATCGGCGGGACCTGTCATTTTGTTTTGTTCTAAGTTTCCTGATTGGCGCGTCATTTGTTCAGGGTCAGGTCGGAGGTGTGGGGGTTTTTGAGGGGCATCAAGACGTAGGGACCGTCCTTTATCCGGGATCGACCAGTTTTGATGCTGCCAAGGAGAGCTATACGGTGACGGGCAGCGGTGAGAATATGTGGTTCGGCATGGATGATTTTCAGTTTGCATGGAAGAAGATGAGCGGGGATATTGCGATCTCCGCCGATATCGCGTTCGTGGCCGACAAGGGAAACAACCATCGCAAAGCGGTGCTGATGATACGGCAGGCCTTGGACGGGAATGCTCCCGCAGTGGATATCGCACGGCATGGCGATGGGCTGACATCGCTGCAGTTTCGAGACGCAACCGGCTCGGACGCTCACGAGGTGCAATCGAACGTAGTTGCACCGAAGCGTATGCGGCTCGAAAAGCGCGGCGACTATTTCTATGCCTTTGTTTCTGGAGCTGACGGGAAGCTCGAGCCTGCCGGAGCGTCAACGAAGCTGGCTTTGGAGGGGTCGTTCTACGTGGGAATTGGCGTTTCTGCGCATGACAAGGACGCGAGTGAATCTGCGATTTTCTCGAATGTGAGGATTGAGGCGCTTCCGCCATCGGCGGTTAAGCCGGTACTTTACAGCACGCTTGAGACCGTGCCGGTGGCATCAACGGATCGCCGCATCTCGTATGTTGCACAAAAACACTTTGAGGCTCCGAACTGGTCGCGGAATGGGTCTTATTTTTTATTTAATCAGGACGGTGGGATCTATCGGCTGGCTGTGAATGGCGGAAAACCGGCACGGATATCAACTGATCCGCAGGTGAAGTGCAACAACGATCACGGAATTTCTCCCGATGGAACGATGCTGGCGATCAGCGATTCAACCGAGACAGGCAAGTCGATGGTCTACACATTGCCGATTTCCGGCGGCAAGCCAAAAAAGATTACAGCGACTGGACCGTCATATTGGCATGGATGGTCACCGGATGGCGCGACGTTGGCGTTCGTCGGACAACGCGGAGACAATTTTGATATCTACTCAATCTCAGTGAATGGGGGAGAAGAGAAGCGGCTGACGACGGCGACAGGACTGGACGATGGGCCGGAATATTCGCCTGACGGACAATGGATCTACTTCAACTCAGAACGCACCGGTCACATGCAGATATGGCGGATGCATACGGATGGCAGCGACCAGGAACAGGTGATTACCGACGAGACGAACGATTGGTTCCCTCACCTCTCGCCGGATGGTAAATGGATGACGTTTGTCGCCTTTGAGAAGGGCGTCACGGGGCATCCGCCGGACAAGGATGTGACGCTGAATGTGATGTCGATTGCGGACAAAAAGGTGAAGGTGCTGGCGAAGTTGTTTGGGGGACAAGGGACAAATAATGTGCCATCGTGGTCTCCAGACAGCACGAAAGTAGCGTTTGTGAGCTATGAGTATTTGACCCCAGAGACGAGAGAATAAGGCCTGAGCATTTCACGGTCGATGGTCGTGGTTATGGAGAGCGCTGGATGGATGTGAAGGCATGGCTCCACTCGAATGGAATGAAGTTGGGGACGATTGTAACGATCGATCATCCGGCGATCTTGGAGATTGCGGGCCTGGCGGGATTTGATTGGCTATGGATCGATGGCGAACACGGGCGTTTCAATGAGGTCAGCGCAGCGACAGCATGTGCGGTGAATGCGGGCGGTCCACCTTTGTTTGTGCGGCTGCCGGATCGTTCGGCGACAGCCATCAAGCGCTTTCTCGATATCGGTTGCGATGGGATTATTCTGCCGCAGGTTTCTTCAGTCATCGAGGTGGATGAGATTGCGCGAGCCGCGTTGTATCCGCCGCGCGGAGAGCGCAGCGTAGGGATCGCACGCGCGCAGGGATATGGGACGAGATTTGCTGAGTGCCTGCGCACGCAGGATTACGCAATCATCGTGCAGATCGAATCGGCAGCGGGAGTGAGCAACGCGGAGACCATTATTCGTCATTCAGCGGTGGATGCTGTGATGATTGGGCCGTATGACCTGAGTGGATCATTCGGAATACCGGGAGAAGTTGAAGCTCCGCAAGTGATTGATGGCATTGCAAGAGTTAAATCTCTAGCGAAGATCGCTGGAAAGCCATGCGGAATTTTTGCGCCGACTGCGGAAAAGGCGGAGGCCTACGCAGAAGATGGGTTCGAACTGATCGCTGTGGGCATGGATTGCGGCGTGCTCTTGAGTGGATACAAGAGAATCCATGAATCAATTGGGCCGGCAAGGCGTGCATCTAATCGCATCTAAAAGGGCCTTCCTTGCGCTCGCCTCTAGGCTGAGTGCCTTCGCTAGAGTTGCCTGCCTCGTTGTTTCTGAGTCCAAATGGTGGGATGATCTGGTCTGAGCATAAGTCCATCGACTGAATTTTGACGGATGTAAGACCATCGGATTCGCCGCGCTTTCGGTGTAGCCTAGGTAAGGCCGATTGACGGATAATCGCAAGTACGGAGAGTTGGCAGAGCGGTTGATTGCATCGGTCTTGAAAACCGACATACCTGAAAGGGTATCGGGGGTTCAAATCCCTCACTCTCCGCCATAGAGTCCGTATTATCAATAACTTCTAGAGACCATCTGCACTTCCGGCATCTTTGGGCGAATTCCAAGAATTCGAAACCAAAAAGAGACGAGAGAAAATTGTGTGCGCCTTGAGATCCGCAAGGAAGAGCCCGATTTCTCTATTCGCAAATGTCGCAGTTCCCTTTTCGAGATGATCGCGACTTCTTAGGTTTCAACTGGAACTTGGAGCCATTACCGGCCATAAGGCCGTCTTCGAGGAGTAATCGGACAAGTGTAACGGGCTGTTCAATGAGTGCCTCATCCTTCTGCAACTTTACTAAAGTGCGTGAAACGCCCACTCCTTCGTTGACACTATCAGGACGGAAGTTTATTGTCCCTCCGACCTTGCAAATCCTTCCTTGGCTTATAGCCTGGCAGTCAATGAGGTTAGCCCATGACCGTTCCCCCACGTAAAGTCCTTTGGACGTGCACTTTTGTCGCATGTTCCCTTTCTGCAGCCGCTTTAGCGCAACACATGCAGGAACAGCCGCGCGATTCGAACCAGAGGCCTTATACGAACTCGGTAATTCTGCAACGCGGGACACATGCGCAGATGATGCAGCGGCTGCACGTTGTGCGGCAATACGCGCTCTCGAATTTGCGCACAAATCCGCGCGTGACATTGGGTGAAGCACAGCTAGATTTTTCGCCTATGCTGCGCAATCCCAAAGCGGTGCCGAATCTCGCGGTGCGGTTGCAGGCTCTGCCGCAGCACGTGCAGGTGCAGGAAAACACGTCTGACGTGAGTGAGGTCGACCAGGGGCTGGTGATTCACCATGTGCTCACATATCAGATTCTTCCGGGCAGGTGCGCCGACGCGGGGATCCGCGCGCAACTTGCTGCGGCCGGTGCTACCTGCTTTGCGCGAGCGACGCCGAATGAGCGTATTGCCGAATACAGCAGGCCGGGAAGCCCGCGGTATCTCGCTAACCCCGAAAGGCGACAGGCTGCGATCGCGGCATTTCAGCAGAAGAGCGCGGCAACAGATGCAGAGGTGAGCCAGCACGTCGCCGCACTGCGCAAGTCCCTGGCCGATCCGGCGCAGCGCGCACAGATCGCGACCAAAGTGGGGCAAGCTGAAGCGGCACGCATGAGCTCGCTGAGTGACGACGATTTAAAGGAAGAGCTGATCAACATGAGCACGCAGACCGTTGAAGAGACGATGTTCGTGCCAAAACTTGAATCGTCGAACTATGCGCACCTGCAACACAACCTCACGACTGTCGCTAGCCCCGCAGAGGTGGCAGCCGCCCAGCAACTCATGCGCGGAGGCGCCATCGACAATGCAAGCCCCGCCCAGTTTCCCAAGCTGCTGAAGGTGGTTCCGGGCTCAGCGCTTCACCTGACCGGCTCGGGTCAGCCTCGCGGCGATCAAAGCGCCGATCTCAATATGGGCCCCTACTACTTTCTCACCGGCTTTACCATTAACCACGACTACGAATGGCAGTGGGGCGTGTCGATCAGCATCAACTGGTGCGTCGTCGGCTGCACCTCGACCTACGGCATTCAACTGAACGCCGGCTTCAACTACGCCTTCGGTCTACGCTTTCCGATCGAGGCAACTCTCAAGTATCAAACCGTTGTTCACCCCAACAATTCAGCGGAAGCAAAGTTGACGTCGCAATTCTTGCCGATCGAAGGCGATTCCAACGCTTTCCAACAAGCAGGACTGGATCCATCCGAGTGGTACAACGAGCAGGAGATCGTTGCACAGGTGGGTGCCAATGCCGGTTTTAGTGTCAACCTGCCCGTCCTGAGCAACAGCCAGAGCTTTCAGGTCGGTGTGGACTTTACGCAATTGCTGCCAGCGCCGTACACCGGCGGACGCTTTCAGCCGCCTGCCCCAGGCGCCCACGGCATTGATTCTCCATACGTGTTCAACACGATCGATCTCCTCGGCGGCCTTCTGGATTTCGGAGTCGTCGGCGGCACGGTTTATCCCGCGGTAAATGTAAATCTCCATTCCGACAGTTTGCAGTTCACACTCAACGACGAGTTGCAGAAGCGGTCCACCACCATCAACTCGGGACAGACCGTGTCGCTCGGTGACGTCGCAGCCCAGAACGGCGACTACAGTCATTTCAGTGTGGGGAACCCTGTTTACAACCTGGGATTCACGGTGACACCAGGCCTTGCGCCAACCGTGTTCGTGGATATCGCCGTTTGGTCCGATCAGTGGCAATGGCCGGTATGGTTCCCGCAGCTTGCCATCAGCCTTCCGCCGGGCGGGATGAACTTCAGCTGCCATGCCGGAACCACTTGCGTCATGGACTTCCAGCCTGTCTATAACGCAGCGACTGGACAGGTGCAGGACATGAGCAAAGAACGAGACGTGGCAGATCGGACGCTGAGAGGCGGCAAATGCCAGCCAAACGGTCCGGAGGGCAATTACCTATGCCCCGTTGACGGCATGCTCGGCCTCTGCAAGACGATGCTCCAGAACAGCGCTGTGCTGAGTTGCGGGGCTCTCATTCCAACCTCGACCGATCAGATTCTGCGGCGCGGCGGCTGCACCGAGGATGCGGAAAGCGGAACCTATGCATGTCCATCGGGGATGATGGGCCTTTGCGGGCTCTACGTGAAAAACAAAGTGGTGCTCTCTTGCCGGCAGAAATGACGCGCACGAATCAAAGAACGGTATGCTCAGTGCACGATTTCCCTTCCGTGAACGATTGGCCCTCAGCTTGGAAGCAGTAGCCGCTGCCTGCGGCCGAATCAGGAGAGCGGCAGGGACTGGCCGTCTAGTGATTCTCGCCGGGCTGAGTACCAAAAATCGGCATCGCTTCAGCTTTCTTATATGAATAGTCCGGTCGATTTTGGCAGATTACCGAGATCTGATTTCGGCGGCCCGCGGAATCCAGAAAATTGTGTTATCAAGGTCCACAGAGATTTGGCAGTGCCGGATCAGGCATATGCTCCAAGTCACGAGGCACGTGAATTCAATGACGGAAGCCGCGCAGCAGGCATATTCGATTTACGAACTGATCTGCAGCTCCAGTTCAGATCGTCCCTTCGCGTTTCGATCACATGAAGAGTCCCGGACCGAGACGGCCGCTTGGCAAGCGGCGAATCCTGGTTTGCAGGCAATGCGCAATGCCTCACCGGAGATTCTGTTGGCATTCTTACAAAATTTCAGGGAGTGGCGCGGCACCACGGACGGAGGCAACGATTTCAGACTAGGCGCGACCATGAGCGAGGCCTTACAAATGGCCATTGACAAGGTGCCGAAACCTCTGCCGGGCGATTTGGTGTTGCAGCTGTTGCGCAACTACGGTAGTGGCTTGAGCTGGATGCTCTTTGGCTTTCCTTTGCGTCATTTTTTGTCCTTGCTAACCCGCAACGAAATGACGGATGAGATCCGCGCTGAGCTCCGCCGGATTATGCCGCATTACTCGCCTACCGCGACGGGGAAAATCGAGCCGCATCTCGAAGAAGTCCGTAAGTTGATCGTCGAGTTGATCTGGGTGGAGGGAGAGAAGCCGCTTGACCCTGGACGAGGCCCCTGGTCGCAGATCGTATTCGACCAGTTTAAGGAATACGAGGAGGTCGCTCGCATCGGCTGGGAAGGGCTGCTGGAACACTGCCGGTCCCTCGAGCAGACTGTACCGGGCGCTAAGTGGAATAAACGATCGCGAGAACTGATGGCCGCGCTCGGCGAAGAAAGAGTGACCTCCAGAATGCTGCGCTGGCTTGCTCTCGGTCCGACACCGAACCAGCCTCGCGATGCAATTTCTCCGATTGAGGACTCGGCGTATCAGAAAGGCGTGATCTGGTGCCTAAGATTACTGGAGAAGCGCGAGGCCGCACAGGCGATCACCGATTTTGCGCTGGCTTGCCTGCGCAAAATTCCCATGATCGGAGCAGTGTCGCAAAAAGTAGGGTTTGCTGGCGTACAAGCGTTGGGGGCGATGGATTGCACCGAGGCTGTTGCGCAGCTGACGCGCTTACGCGCCAAGGTGAAGTACACCATCGCTCTCAAGTTGATCGAGAAATCGCTGCAGCAAGCGGCCGAGCGCAGCGGCATAAGCAGGGAGGAACTGGAAGACTTTTCCCTGGACGGCTACGGGCTCGACCAGCAAGGTACCCGAAAAATTATGCTGGAAGATGTCACTGCGCATTTGCAGCTTGCGACCGACGGCGGCGTCTCCGTGAGCTGGTGGAATGCAGAAGGCAAGCTGCTGAAGTCGCCTCCGCCGCACGTGAGGAAGGGTTTCTCGAAAGAGATTCGCGCACTCGGCCCGCTAGCTAAGGAGATAGAGCAGTCATTCGCAGCACAGCGGTTCAGGATCGAGTCGTCATTCCTCGCCCCGCGCTCCATTCCGTTGCAGCACTGGCTTCAATACTATGTGGAGCATCCTCTGCTTGGTTTCCTTGGCCGCAGGCTCATCTGGGCGTTTAGTGATGGCAAGGGATGGGAGCGCTCGGGAATGTGGCTAGATGGAAGGGTGCGCGACGCAGGCGGGAGCCCGCTCGACCTTGCGGAGAAGGATTTTAGCGGCGAAGCTGTATCCGCCGCATTCAAAGTGCGCTTATGGCACCCGCTGACATCGAACGCGACAGAAGTGCAGCATTGGCGCGAGCGCATATTTTCTTCTGCCATCCGGCAGCCATTCCGCCAGGCATTCCGCGAGTTCTACGAGGTGAGCGAGGACGAGCGGCAGACGCGGATGTATTCCAATCGCTTTGCCGGTTTTTACTTGCGGCAGCACCAACTGGCCAGTCTGTGCCGGGCGCGCGGATGGGAATACCGGCTAATGGGAAGCGACTTCGACGGCCACAACGTTCCCACCAGAAACCTGCCGCAATGGAACATGCAAGTGCAGGTACATGTGGACCTGCCGCCGGATCGCGATAATGCCCTGCGAGATTCCGGACTAGGAGAACGATCTGGCTTTGGCATCAACCTATTTGTCGAGTCTGATCAGGTACGCTTCTATCGTGACCGCCACGAAATCGCCGTCGACGAAGTTCCGGCAATGATCTTCTCGGAGATGATGCGCGATGTAGACCTGTTCACCTCGGTGTGCGCTATCGGCGAGGACGAAAATTGGCGCGATGAAGGCGACCGCACTTTCGGAGTGTCCGGCGAACGGATAACGATGCAGGAGCTTTCGGCGGCCATCTCACTGCGCTCCGATATTCTCACGCGAGTCTTGCCACTAATGCCGATTGCTGACCGATGCCGGCTTGAGCCCTCCCACCTTGAGGTGCTTGGACAATTGGGGCGGTATCGCATTTCGCTCGCATTGGGGTTGGCGGCACTGGTCACCGACTCTGGGCTGCGCCGGCTAAAAATCCAGCAGAAACTTCTGGCCGCCGTGGTCATGCAACTCGACGACGTTCCGGCCGAATTGGACTACCGAACCGAGATGATCTTGCGCAAAGCGCACTTGCTGGCCGACGACTGGAAGATCGAAGATCCGGAATTGATACGCCAGTTCATGCCCAAGTAACGGCTTCATCTCTTTTCAGGGGCGCTCAACTTTCTGCCATGGCTATTGGCGAGTTTCTGCTTCTAACCCGGCGATCCGGCGGCAGAGACTTTCTCGGAAGGCAACCGCATCAGAATCTTCTTCCCGTTCCAGGCACCTGATGATACCTCGCAAGGTCGCGATCAGTTCGCGGGGAGGCCCCGGCAGGTTTTTGAGGTTCTCATTATTGGCCCGCTTCATTGTGTTGTGGCTTCGTTGCAGAAGCTCGGCAAAGTGTTCTATGGCGACATTCGACATTTGTTTTCTATCCTTCGCGCACGAGAGCTCGCTTCAAAAACAAGTTCAGAGTTTGCTGATCCGCCCAATCTCCTTGGTGATGATCAGCCTTCCTTGCATCTTTCACTTTCGGCGGCACGAAAGCAAAACCCACACCATCCGTTCCCCATCGAGTGACCTTGGTATAGACGGCAACGGAATCCTGAAGTCTTTCGCCACTGGCACTAGTTCTTTGCAACGTCATCATGAACAAGGTGCCAGGATAAGGCCGCTCGTCGGTGAGGAGATAAAATCCGGTTTCACTTAGGTCCCCGAGAGCATACGGCTGTGGTGTCCCACCGCTCCAGTGGTAGGCAATCAACCCGGGTAAAGGATGTCGAGTCGATCGTTGTTTAGTCAGCGTCTTGGAATCGAACCACCGCCTCACTCGTTCATGGAAAGGGCGATTGCTGTTGAGTTGCTCAATCGAGGATGACTTCGAAATGCGAATGGGGTCCGAATTTGATGAAGGGTGGTCCACAACCTCTGCCACTTGTGTGCCTGAGTCTCCACCGGTTAAGCCGGAGAGAGCCGCGAGCATCCCCTCGAGTTCCGCAATCTCACAAATTGCGAGTTGATCTCCAGTGCGGATCTGCGAAACAAAGGCTCCATGCGCGGGCAGAAGCAATGCACTTGTGGGCTCACCCTTCAAAATCGCAACTTGGGGATTGGGGTATCTATCCAATCTCTCGGCGACTCGGCACTCACTATCGAGATATACCAGATCAAATGTCCTGGCCCCTTGCATGGCCGGAACTCCTTTGTAAGGCTTCAACCAGAGCCCCAGATCGGACTCGTTTACGAGGCATTCGAAGAGCCTCCTCAATGGTTCCGCAGTGGTGTCGAATACCGAGACTTCGACGCCGATAAAGCTCTCCGTAGTTCGGTTGTACACACGAAGACTCTGCTTCGCCTCAGGTTGCGAAAGCACCTCGGTATTTGTTACTGCCGCTTCATCTATCACTTTCTGCCCCACCTAGCCATAAGCAATCAAATTCGCTCACTCAAAACACTAAAGTAACGGAGAAATTATCTGCGACGGTCAATAGCACTTCCCCTCGCCTTCGCGTGTACGCCTTTGCAGCTTTCCTAAGTGACGCTATTGGGAATCAGTCTCGGTTTTGTGAGCTGTGCCGAGATGTTGCCAAAGATCCCGTTGAGCGTGAGGTTTGGGTTGCTCGGCGAAGTACATTGACCCTTGTTCTGGGACGCGGTGGCGTCTGAATAGAAGCTTGGCGCGTTGCTGGCCGACACGTACCCTGAAGACATCTGCATCATTGCATTACAAGGCGAGATGGCGAGGCTGCCGGTATCAGTGGAGCAGCCCGAACTCGAGGCGCCGTAAGCGATCGTATACACCGTCGTGCCGCTTGCTGAAGCGTATTGAGCCGCAGTTATCGCCTGATGACACTGATCATCGAGTGAGGGATATGTGTTGCCATTGTGCCCGACGTTGGTACCAGGGGGGTTCTGTATCTTCCCGCTCGCTGCACTAGCATCGCCGTCGCTCAGGATGATCATCACGTTGCGAGAACCCGGAGCCGCTGCTTTGGCAGCCACCAGTGATGCCTGGGCGGCGTAGATTGCTCCCGCGTAGTAGGTTCCATCGCCACCCACTGAATCCATGCCTGCGCAGGATCCCGTCGGTCCTCCCACACCATTCACAAGTGAAGAAGAACTACTCAACGATCCGCCCACCTGGTTCGACGCAGTCCAGTCGCTCACATAGCCGGTGAGCTGATAGGTTCCGGCCGTTCCGGTTGGAGCGGACCAGGTCGCTCCTTTGGCGGGTGTAGTGTACGGAATGATGGTTGGTGCGGTGCCACTGCAATCGGTGTCATATTTCGCTGTATTCGCCTGGATTGTCGGAAATGTAAACAAACTCACCTGATCATACGGAACACATGTTGCCGTGGACTTCGCCGTTGAAGAGGTGCAGGGCGCGAGAAGGCCCAGCATCGTGCGGACTCCTTGAAGTGCGCAGTAGATTCGGGTATTCCCGCAACTTGCGTCCGTGTCATTGGTGTTCATGGATGCGGTGGCATCAACGACCATGGCAACATTCACCTGGTCGT
The DNA here is from genome assembly GCF_039994875.1 of Telmatobacter sp. DSM 110680. Classification (GTDB taxonomy): domain Bacteria; phylum Acidobacteriota; class Terriglobia; order Terriglobales; family Acidobacteriaceae; genus Telmatobacter. Next base: position 5,083,920 of record NZ_CP121196.1, read on the forward strand.
TTTGTCCGCTTGCCATCGTCGCTGACGATGTCGCCGTCAGCGTGAGTGACTTTGCCGCATTGATGCCGGCCAACGATAGAACCTGAATGAACAAGGTTGGAACGGTGGCCGTCTGCGTCACGCGAACTACGTTGTATCCCGTATTGGAAGCGTCGCATGAAGCTGCCACCATGGCGGAATCTGTCACACAGCTGAAAGTTGTGGAAATTGTCGGGCTCGGCAGATTTCCTGAACCATTCGCTCCGTGGGCGGTGGCTGCATAAAGTGCAATTTCGCTCGTGACAGAAGATTGGCTCGATGAGGGCTGCCCCAAAGCGTAGGCACCCGCAAGAGCCGCAGCGTCTGTGGATGCCTGAAGCTGTCTATAGCAAACGTACGTACGGCCAAGATCGATCGAAAGTCCGGCCACGCCGATTATCAACACATTCATTAAAACCATCCACGGCAGGATCTGTCCGTGATCATCTGCGACAATCTTTGTGATCCGAGAATGCATTTTGCGCTTCATTGAATCACCTCCGTCACCGTCGTTGAGATGGAGCAGGTACCGAGGTTGTTGGCATAGACAAAGAAGGTGCACGGATATGTCGCCTGAATCTGCGCCGGCCAGCCCGACTGCATTGCAGCAGCTCCGCCATTGCCTGCGGCGGTGCAAGTGGGCGCGCTGCCTTTGGTTCCTCCGTAAGTCGTACCGCCGGAAACCGTGCCGCTGGTGTTGGTGCCGCCAATGACAAATGTGAGAGTCAAATTGGACTTCGCCAGGGCCGGCGCGGCCGCATAGATCGCACTTGCTGTTGTCGCGCATGGGTCAGTATCCCCACGCTCCAGCGCCATCACGCGGCCGGCGTTACTGACTGATTCGCCCAGCAGGAGTTTCTGATACAGGACCACAGAGAACGAGAAGATACCGGTCAGCATCATCAGCATGACTGGCATGACCACCGCCATTTCAACAAGAGCGCTGCCAACTTGGTCACGAAGGACTGCGCGTCGGATTCTGGAAGGTTTTGATCCTGTTCTGCGCAGGCGTTGGAGGCAAGATGTTATTCGGGGGCGGAAAATCGCCTCCGGGACTTCGAAACTTAGATCTCTCATTATTGGGCCCTTTGTATTAGTTTTTGGGTCCGCATTTCGAAGGGGAAAAAACAACAACTTAGACGCCTGAGTGACGCCCTCTGCTCTTACAAATCAGGCAGTTTGCTATATGAGGAGACAACTCCACTGTTTCTTTACAGATGAGGTATTGAAGCGGGGTAACTAAAGTGCAAGTGCGATCCCATTACGCAAGACATTGTCCGCGACCAGCACTCTCAGCGCTCTGCTCACAGGATGTTTGCGCTTATCAATAAACGAGCTTCAAAGCGAACTGCATGATGCGTGGGCCGCTGGCAGAGGTGATGGAACCAAAGGAACCAGAGTTGCGGCTAGCATTCGGGTTGCTAAAGTGAGGGGTGTTGAGCAGGTTGAAGCCCTCCGCACGGAACTGCAGATTCATTGTTTCCGGAAGGGAGAAATTCTTGAACAGTGAAAAGTCCTCGTTGGTGTAACCGGGGCCGCGAACAAGATTTCGTCCCGCATTGCCGGGAATCGGATCGCTGTTGCTCTGGCCAGGCGTGTTGGTGAACGCCGCGGTGTTGAACCATTGCGTAATCGTACGCAAGTGCGGCGGCAGCGTGGGGTTTTGGCCGGTGACGAGGTTGGGCCGCAGCCCTGGATAGTCGGCGTATCCGGCATTCGCGATGATGTTAACCGGTGTGCCCGTGTGAAATGAAGCGATAGAATTCAGTTGCCATCCCCCAACCAGGGCGTCGATCAGCGGTCTCGCTGAGTGGAGATAGCGTTTGCCGCGCCCGAAAGGAAGCTCGATCTGGTTGCTCAGCGTGACGTTGTGTTTGATATCGGCCGCCGATGTAGCGTACTCCGGATCCAGATTGAATGGGTTCTGAGGAGCCGAACTACTCGTCAGATCGAAAGGAGCAGGGCCATTGTCAAGGCTGTGCGCATAGGTATATGCCGCCAGCACACTCCAGCCATTGCCATAGAGTCGCTCCACCTTGGCCTGAAGTGCGCTGTAGTTGCTTTTGCCGACCGGAAGCAAAGTTTGCACTTTACCAATCTTGTTTGAAAGATGATTGCCTACGTTGTAATTCCCCACGGCGTAGGACAGCTTATGCGACTGACCACCAACATAGCCGGCCTCAAGGGAAATGTTCTCAGGAAGCATCCGTTGAACAGTCAGGTTGTACATCTCGGAGTAGCCGTCGGGAAAATTCTTGGGCTCGGAGTAGACAGTCTCGTTCCCTGCCCCTGGGACCTTGGTCAAATCGATGCTAGAGGCACCACTTGGCAGGCCTACGGTCGTTGAGCGGGCGATTCCCGTATCGAGGTTGTAGGCAAAATAGTAGGGTGAGTTGACGTATTCATCCTGCGTGAAGAAGGGATAGTTCTTGGTGAGAATATCTTCACGTGCATCGTTCTCGGCCGTATAAAACATGCCGAACCCGGAGCGCACGGTTGTCGCGTTATCAATCATGTAGGCGGCGCCAACGCGTGGCATGACATTAGCCTTGTTGGAATCGACTAGTGAACGGCTATTCGAACCGCGGTTCGCAATCAGAATGTCGAGGGAACTGCGATCAAAGTTTGAGGCGTTGTTGTTAGCTTCGACGTAGGGTTGACGGTACTCGTAGCGAATGCCGTAGTTCAGGTTAGACGACTGGTAATCTGCCATGAATCCTGAAGATAGAAGGTATGCTCGTTGCTGGTCGTGTGAGGATTGGTCAGTTGCAGACCCTGCATTACCACGTAAGGCAGACCAAGCAGCAGATCGGCAATCTCGCTGCCCCCGTTCCCGTAGTAGGCATCGCTTTGATAGAACGCGTAGGTTGGATCGCTGGTCATTGCGGCATATGCCCCGCCGAAATACTCGTAGGGCGTAGGAAAGAGTGAGAAGTTCGGGTGAGAATTCAGATGACGATACTCATAGCCGAACTTTAGCGAGTGCCGATTGCGATTCCAGGAAATCGCATCGGCCAGTTCAAGATTCTCGTCCCTGAAGGATAGCGGCTTCCACGTGGAGCCACCTGTGATGGCGCCCGTCTCGAATTGAATTTGAGGGAAACCCCACGTGTCTGGAAAGCCCGCGAGGTTGGCGTTGCCGATTCCGACTTTGTCTGCCAGTCGGGTGCCGTCCACCAGACTGTGTTCTACCAATGGTGTAATCAGATAGGCAGCGCGGAGTTCATTCAGCAGATTCGCGTTGAGTGTACGCGCCCACGAAAGACCGACCGACTGATTTTCGAACCAGTAGTGGTCGCCCGAATCGGCTCCGCCGGCGTTAGGTAGCGTGCCCGATCCGGCATAAGGATCGCCGGTACTGCTCTCGTACTGCACGATGTCGTACGTGAGCGCGAGCCGGTCGCTCGGTGATAGGTCTTCGTCAAAACGCAAATTGCCGGTGTTACCGTGATTCTGAATTTTCTGCGTCGCTGTGTAGTTGTTGAAGAATCTGTTGGAGTTGTTGGGATGGGGAAACATCTCGGTGAGGATTGTCTTGCCTCCAGGACTTATTGCGCTCGCAGGAATGATATTTCCTGGATATTGCTGGGCGTAGTAGTTGGCCTGGTAGAAGTAGGGATCGAAGATTGGAATCTGATTTCCGGTGTACGGATCGGTTAGACGAGAAAGATCTGCGCTGCCGTCAGCCAGGAAACTCACTTGATCGAGCGCGGGTACTGTCGTTTCGTAAATCTCTGCATTCCTTAACCGGCTGCCTTCGTAGCTGAAGAAGAAAAAGTCCCGGTCCTTGCGCAGTCGACCTCCGACGGTCGCGCCGAAGTTATGCTGTTCGAGCTGTGAGGCATGATTTACGTCGGATTTGGAAAAGGTATAGGCACTAGCCGCCGTATTGCTCGGCCGGAAAAACTCATAAGCGGTACCGTGAAGCTGGTTGCTGCCCCCTTTAGTCTCGAGAAGAATAGCCCCGCCAGAGGCACGTCCAAACTCAGGAGCGTAATCTGACGTGACGACCTTGAACTCCTTCATCGCATCTACGCTGGGGCGAAGGCTGGTGTCGTTGTTCCGGTTTCCAGTCACTTCCACTCCATTCAGCTGGATAGAGTTTCCGAATTCGCGTTGACCATTGACCGAGAGGTTGACGTTATTGCCGCCCTCTCCGTGCACTACGCCGGGGACCAGCAGCATCAAGTCGGTAAAGTCCCGGCCGAGCAACGGCATATTGGAAATATCGGAGCCGGTAATGATTTGGCCGGTTTCGGCGCTTTCCGTCTGCAGCAGTGGCGCCACGTCGCTGGCGACAACTGTTTCAGTCGCTTGGCCCAGCCGCAGAGCGATATCGACTCGAAGTTTCTGGTCGATTTGCAATTCAAATGACCGAGTGGTGAAAAGACTGAAACCTTGCTGACGAACGCTAACGACATAGTGGCCAGGCGGCAGATCGGTTACCTGGCAGCTACCCGTTGAATCGGTCTCGGTCCTTTCGACAAGGCCTGTCTCCTGAGATGTCACTTCGACACTGGCTTGTGGAACCAGGGCTCCCCGCGGATCCCTTACGTTAACAACAATCGAGCCCGACGTAGCCTGGCCCCAAACGGAGACGGCAGCCAGTAGCATGTATAGGTAGAAGAATCGGCCCAGAATGCGCACATTAGACTCCGTAAGACGGGGCAGCGAGCACACCGCCCGGCCGTGAATTACTGTTACCAAAGATGAATCGGGCACCTATCCCCATTTATGACGAATCAATACGTCTTTTTATTTACAGTCTCTCAAAAAATTTTCCCTCGTAACCTTCGCTAGTGTCTCCGTAATGCGCCTTCGTGGAGTGGCAACGTCATGGCCGCTAACTGGTAGGCCGGTGCGCTCGCGAATGCCGCGGCACTGAAAAACCAGATGTACCAGGTCAATGCAATCAATGGCTCAGAAAGCAGGCTCTCACCAATTGCCCAGATAGAAGCGTCCCCAGCCAGCGTAGTGACGATCGCGATCACATACATCCCCCAGCATTGCGAAACCAAGCCTATTCCGACACGAATCACGGACCGGCGGATCAGAACTGCTTGTACCAGCAGAAGCGACAATAGAGGATCGCTCGACCAGAGAATAGCTTTGGCAAGAGGCGGAGACGGATAGGAGGGACCGAGGTATCGCACAATACTTGTAATTTCGCCAAGCGTGAACGCACCGATCAGCGCGATGAGCAACAGGTCCGTACGCGTCAACCTGCCCAGAACTCCGAACCTGCGTTGGACTTGCAAGACGCGGCTCAACGCGATCACCAGAAAAATCATCGATAGCGGTCCGCCAATCACCTCGCCAGCTTGCGCAATGCCTCTGGGTAAAACCACCGCCAAGACCGAAGATGCGCTTGCTGGAAGCGAGGCGCCGCGCCAATGATCCAGAGAAATCAAAACAGCCGCAACAAATCGTGCGAGCGATGACAAAGCTATAAAGGTCCACGCCATGCGCATTGGCTCATCCGCGTCAAAGCCGGCCCGGCATTCAAATGCGAGAAATAATTCGGCAGCGGTTGTCAGCAGGAAGAACAGCGTACCCAGAATCAAAAAGTACCAGGTCAGATAGCGATAGCTGCCGGTGATCAGAAAATGGAGATAGGCCGCCAGACCGATCGCAAAGTGGATCGCGCATGCTCTCCAGATCCAGCGAACGAAACGCGGCATCAGGCCAGCCTACAAGTCACTCAACACGCGCCGCGAGAGCTCAACCATTGCCCGGCGCCCCAGGAAGGCGGTCAGCAAAGGAGAAGACGTGGCAAGGGAAACATCCTCAGAGCGGCTCGTCAAAATGGTGCGAGCCTGGCGACCGATGCAACGTCCCAACCAGGACAGGAGCCGTTCGCGCACCAGATAATCCTCTCTGGACGGTGCAAGGTTTCCAGAGAAGCCGAACCAAAGTTGGCTCCAGGAGTGCATTTTTTGGGAGAGCTCATCAACTGCCCGATCCTCACCTGACCGCGCTGCAAAAGCGAGCGACGGCGTGACGGACTCATCGATTTTCAATAACGTTCTACGCTGCCGCATCACGAAGTCCCTCTTCGCCGAAGAGTGAGACGCATTTTCTTGCCAACTCGATTTAGAAGAGCTCCCACGGTTCCCGGCCGAATCGACATTGCATCTGCAATCTCAATATAATCCATACCCTCGGATCGTAATCGAAGACACTCGAACTCCCGGGGTGCTAAGAGGTTCCTGAACGCCTGTTCCCACTCAACATTCCCCGTCTCCGGCGCAACAGCCGTTTTTGCGAGCGCGTCCTCATCTAAAGAAACGCAGGCCTGTACCGCCGAGGATCGCACCGTCTCACAGATGTAATTGTGCGCCACCCGATGCAACCATGCCGAAGGGTTTCGGATGGTCTCGCCTTGCATACGCACAAGGAAGAAGCGCAGAAAGGTCTCTTGAACCGCGTCCTGAGCCAACGCCAGATCGGATGTTAAGCGGCTCGCATAGGCGGAAAGTGCGCCGGAGAGCTCCCGGTACACTTCAAGCGTCTCTTGCTGCAGCACTTCCGTGCCAGCCTGTTCCACTGGTTTCATTTTTTCTTCAACGAGTGTTATACCTTGCTTCGAATTGCAGGTCCATCCCGCTTTTGGGGCACCAAGGCCCCGCAAATGCTGTTCAAGCAGACATCGCATCAGACCGGAGTCAGATCACTGGCGCTCCAGAAGGACATCCGACGAGAAGAAACATATTCTCCATTGGTGCATTTCGCCAGTGCACCCACCGCGCATTGAAGTAGATCATGTGGGCGAATAGTCGCCCATCCTGACATTACCCATCATCACCTCGGAGTCACGAAATCCGATCCCAAATACCCCTGTGATAATGCCCTGTATGCTTAGGTGCCAGCTTCAGTCTAGATGTGATGGACGCCCCCGAATTTCAGATGAGCTTATCACGGCAAAACGAGAGTTAAACAGGATACTTTTGTTCAATTCGGCCTATCGCTTTTTGAAAACCTTTGAGGAGCCGCAGCGTGTGCTACTCGAGCGAAGCCGCGAGCACCGCGTGCAACTTTTGCGCTAAAGCGTCGACAAGGGGCGGATGCATCAATTCAAAATGGCGCCCGTTTAGAAATTCCTGCTGAAACGAGCCACGCGTGATTTGTGCGCAGATTCGGGGGCTAACAGTCGATTTGCTCAGCCCGCTTTGCTGCGCGCGCCAAAGAAAGACCGGGGCTTCAACCGGCTGGATCTTCGCCTGTTCAATCAGGATAGAGTGACGCACAAAGGCTGCAAAAAATCTTCGCATTTCGGAATCTACATCCTTACCTGCAAGCAGCCCCCGCTCAACCAGAAAATCAAGAATTTGCTGGACGCGCGCGGGTTCAGAACGCGTCCGCAGGATACGCTGCGCGAGCTTGAGGATGGAAGCGGAGAGACCGCGGGATTGGCGTTGGTGAGATGCGGGCAGTCCGGCAATGAGATGGTCGTAGACCTCAACGATCAGGCTCCTGAGAATCGATAAGCGCGTGCAATTTGGATCCAGCATGGCAAGGGGTGTTTCGATCATGGATAGGAGTGAGAGTTTGCGGCCGCTGCTCTCCAGTTCGCGGCCGGTTGCGAGTGCAAAGATTCCTCCGGCAGAAAAGCCAGCGAGGCATATAGCACCCTCGGGCTGTTGTTGCATGATCATCGCAGCATAATCCCGAGCCAACTCTTTAAGTTCTGTATATTCTTCCGATGCGCCGGACAACAATCGCGACTGAATCGCATAAACGGGCGAGTGTTGGGAGAGCTTCGCTGCTAAATCCTCGTAGATGCTGGTCCGTCCTCCCGCCGGATGGATGAGGAAGATGGGGGTGCCGGTGCCATTGCTGCGGTAGGGAATGATTTGCTGTTCGGGCGCAATCCGATCGTCGTTGGTGCTGGGCACGGTGCGAATCGGCTTCCCTGCCTTGGAGAGAGTCGGAGCAACCCCAAGGGTATCGAGAACAATCAAAGAAAGGCTTTCGATGGAGGAATTGGCCGACATCTTGCTGTTGGGAAGAGAAGCTCCGATCCTTGTTTGTAGGCGATTGAGAAGTTCGAAGGCCATCAGCGAATCGAGCCCCATCTCTCGAAGTGGCCGGGCGGTATCTAGTTTTGCGGGCGCAGTTCGAAGGACTTTCGCGACGCATTCGCGCACGAGATCAAGCACGAGCGACCGCCGTTCCTCGGCAGATGCAGCCAGAAGGATTGAACGGTAGTCTTCATTCGTGGCGGAGTTGTCGAGGAGAGTCGAGACAACGACATCGGAAAAACGGGGCGAGACCGGAGAACCGACTTTTTTGCCGAACAATTTTTGCCAATCGGCATGCACGAAGCCGATCTGCGTGATGTTGCGCTGCAGCAGTTTGCCAAGCATTTCGGTGGCTTGCTCTGGAGAGAAAGGATAGAGCCCACTCGACGACAATTGCTTTGCGAGCGTGGAATTACGCGCGAGAATTCCGACCTGGCCCAGCGCTCCCCAATTGATGGAGAGTGCAGGCAACCCAAGAGAGCGCCGATGATGCGCGAGGGCGTCCAGAAAACTGTTGGCCGCGGCGTAGTTGCCCTGGCCGGGAGTGCCGATGAGAGCGCTGATGGAAGAAAACAAAACGAAGTGATCAAGGTGAACCTTGGCGAGCGCAGTGTGAAGGTTCCACGCACCGATGGCCTTCGGAGCGAGTACGCTCCTGAATCGAACGACGTTGAGGTGGGTAAGGATGCCGTCGTCGAGCACCATGGCTGCGTGAAAGACGCCACGGATGGGCGGCATTTCGAGCTTGATCTTTGCAAGCATGTTTGCAACGTCGCCGGGGTTGGAAACATCTGCCTTGATGATGAGGATCTGCGCGCCGAGCCTGCGCAATCGCGCGATGACTTGCTTGGCTTCGGGAGTGACTGCGCCTGTGATCCCGCAGAGCACCAGATGTCTCGCTCCGTTGGCAACGAGCCATTTGGCTACTGAGAGGCCGAAGCCGCCCAAGCCTCCAGTAATAAGGTAGGAAGCTTTGGATGAAAAGGCGATCGGCCGGACCGGCGGCATACGGAGCGGAGCAGCGTGGGCGTCCTGAGTGGTGAGAATAATCTTGCCCATGTGCTTTGCCTGCGCCATGAGGCGAAATGCAGCAGGGGCGCGAGAGATAGGCAGAGACTGGTGTGGCAACGGACGAAGACTTCCCTCGCGAAACAGCTTTAACACGGTGAGAAGAAGAACCTGGACCGTTCGGGGTTGTGTAGCCATCACCTGTCCCATATCGATTACGAACATGGAAACGTTGTTGCGCAGAGGACGAAGGCCGATGGCGGTGTTGGCGTAGATATCGCGCTTGCCGATTTCGAGAAAGCGTCCACCCGGCGCGAGGATGGAAAGTCCCTTTGTGATGGCTTCGCCTGAAAGCGAGTTGAGCACGACATCGACGCCTGCGCCCTTTGTGACACGGCTGATTTCTCGTGCGAAGGTGGTCGTGCGCGAGTCCATGACGTGCCGGATGCCTTGCCGACGCAGCCAGTTTCTCTTCTCCTGGCTGCCTGCGGTCGCAAATACCTCCGCTCCCGCCAGCTGCGCAATCTGGATAGCGGCAAGGCCGACGCCACCGGTCGCTGCATGAATGAGAATCTTCTCGCCGCGCTGGATTCTGGCGAGATTGTGAAGGGCATACCAGGCTGTCATGAAAGCAACAGGAATAGTGGCCGCCTGCTCGTAATTCACACGCGATGGCTTCGGAAGAACAAACGACGCAGGGAGGGTGAGATGCGATGCAAAACAGCCGGCACCGCACGCGATCACTTTGTCACCGACTTTGAAACTTCGAACACCGGCGCCCAGGGCAACGATACGTCCTGCGCACTCGTCACCAATGAAGATGTCGCGATCTGACTCGATTGGATAGACACCGAGCAACTTCATCACGTCGCGAAAATTGAGGGCGGCGGCATGTATTTCAACCTCTACTTCACCTCGACCCGGCTTGCGGCGGAAGACTTCGTTGAGAGCCAGGTCATCCATGACACCGGAGAGGGGCAGGTCCAAGCGATAGGCCGCATTCGTAGATGGAGGCACCCGGGGAGGATGGATTTCGAGTCGCGTAGGAGAAAAGCGACTGGCAAATCGGATGTCGCCGCGCCATGCGACCTCGGACTCGCGATCATCTGTCTGTAATTCGCGTAGCAGGCATCTTGCAGCGCTGGCTGGTTTCTCGAAGTCGACGTCGACGAGATGGCATGCGAGACGAGGAAGCTCCGACATGATGGTGCGACCCAGACCAAGCAGAGGCGACTGGGCGACGCAAAGTGTATCCGAAGGAAGGACGCACTGCGCTTGTCGCGTGATCAGCCATAAGGGGGGCGGAGATGGACAAGGTTCCATGGCCTGCACAAGGTGCAACGCACTATGCGCTCCAGAATCTTGAGAGGCGAGCATCGCTTGCGCGTCAAGGTTCGGATCGTTGGGTATATCCACGCTCCATAGATGAAGAATGCCTGCGAAGCTTGTCGCATCAGGACCGGCCAAGTGCTTTTGCAATTGAGACTGGAGATGTGCGTGGACGTCGTCGCTTTCCTCTTTCGCATTGCGGACCAAATCATCCATATAGAGCATGCGGGAGGATGCGCCTTTGCGTTTCAGCATCGCTGCGAGACTGGTGGCAACGCCGGAGCGGTCGGCGAGAATCAGCCATGTTCCTGTTAGCGAACGTGCAGAGGTAGTCTTGGCTCTCGCCTTCTCAGACTTTTGGGGCTTGTCTGACTTTTCGATCCAGCGGGTTTGATACAGCCAGTTTTCAGGTGCGTTTTGGGCGGAAGCTGTGTGTCCCCGGACCGCCTGGGCGTGGTAACCGTCGACCTCCATCAGGACGTGTCCCGCTGAATCAGTAATTTTGAAGTTCAAAACAGGGGAAAGAAGGCTGGCGTGAGCGAGGGTCGCGTGGCAAAAGACCACAGGTCCCGGCGGGGCAAAAACGGTGATCCGATCGATCCGTACGGGCACAAATGTGATGCTGTCACCCGACGGTGGAGCAGAAATCATGGCGAGTTGAAAGCATCCGTCAAGAAGACTGGGATGAAAATGGAACTTGGCTGCAGAAGAAATGAGAGCAGACGGAAGGCGGACCCTTCCAAGAGCTTCGCCGTCTTTCCTCCATACCGAATCGATGGTTTGAAACATGGGGCCATAAAAGAGCCCGCGTCGTGCAGAAGTAGCGTAGACCTCCTTAGTAGATAGGTGCTCAGGCAGATTTGCCTTGATGCGTTTCAGATCAAGCGAACGATGTACGGCTTCAACGCGAGCCCTGATCTTTGCGGCGGCGTTGCGATTCCAATCCGCACCTGGCGAACTATCCCGGCTGGAGAAAGTCACAGCTGAGTCCAACTGAGTGAAGCTAGACTGCAACTCGACTGGATCTTTGCCCTCCGGCAGATGGAGAGCGCGAAGGAATTCGACATCTTCAATCTCAAACTGACGGGGCGAAAACAGGTTTGCGCCGACGCCGAGGGCAGCTTCAATATAGCCGGCTCCTGGAAACACAATGTGGTTCTCGATACGGTGATCCTTGAGCCATGAATTCTCATCGAGATCGAGGCGAGTATGCCAGGCGAGCGTTGCGGAGTCGTGTTTGACGGTGAGGAAGGGATGAGTGGGTGCATCGAGACGCACCGAGCGACTCGACGATGGCTCGTTCCAGTGGCGCTCCCGTTGCCAAGGAAAAAGAGGAAGAGAAATATCTTTGCATGCGCCGGGAAAGACTTTCTTCCAGGAAATTGGCAAACCCGACCGATAGAGAGCGGCGAGATTCTCAAAGATAGCTCTGGTGTCAGGCTCGTTGCGACGAAGAGAGCAAGCGACGTTACCTGGGGACTCGGATTGGGCGAGAGTTTCAGCAACCGCCACGGTTAACGCGGGGTGCGCGCTGAGTTCGAGAAAGTGCGTATGTCCACCTGCGATCAGCCCGGCGATAGCGTCATTAAAACGGACTGGCTCGCGGACATTTCGCCACCAATAATCGGCTGTCATCTCCCGGCCATTCGTAATTTTGCCAGTAACCGTTGAGTAGAACGTGATTTGCGCAAGTGATGTTTGGATTTTGCCAAGAGCACGAAGCAGGTCACGCCTAACGGGATCCATCTGGTAACTGTGAAAGGCGTAGTTGACGTTCAAGAGGCGGTTGAAGACACCTCGTTCGTCAAGTTCTCGCGCGATGTGAACGAGTGATGCGGGATCACCAGAGAATGTGATCGAAGTTGGGCCGTTAAAGGCTGCCACTTCAACTTCGCCACGGTATTTGGTAGCGAGGTCATGTGCCTGCGTTGCATTCAGGCTGGCGGCGAGCATTCTTCCCGTATCGGAGACAGCGCCCATTGCCCGTCCGCGATGAAAGATTACACGTGCAGCTTCGCGAAGAGTGAGGACACCTGCTACGTGGGCGGCAGCGACTTCGCCAACACTGTGACCGACAACAGCTGAAGGCGCGACTCCATACGAATGCCACAGAGCCGCGAGTGCGACCTGCAGGGCGAAGATGGAAGGCTGAGCGATCTCGGTCCGATTCATTCTTGAGGAACTTCGATCGCGTGCAAGTTCTTTGAGCAAAGACCAGTTCCCGAATTCGCGAAATAAGGCGTCGCACTCTTCGATCTTTTGGCGGAAGACTGCATTATGGGTCAGAAGCTGACGGCCCATCGCCCACCATTGAGTGCCTTGGCCGGAGAAGACAAAGGCCGGACCGGATTTTTCAGCTCCGGTGGTAACTCCGGATAACGCTCTTTCCCCGGCGAGACATGCATCCAGACGATTCAGCAGTTCTTTACGTGAGCCGCCCACAAAGCAGAAACGATGCGTTAGATGTGAACGCCGCGTGGCGGCAGCGGCGCAGATTGACCGGACATCGGTCGCCGGTTGCTGTAGCAGGGCGCGATAGTTGGATGTAGCAGCCAAGAGGGCTTCGGAGGTGTGGGCAGAGATGGGAAGAATGAACGGCTTATGAAGTCGCCCTGACTTGGGCACCCTTTGCGAAGGCGCGGCCTCAAGAATGACATGCGCGTTTGCCCCTCCAAAACCAAAGGAGTTGATGCCCGCAAGAAGGGGATGCGAGTTGCGCGGAAAAGATTGCAGACGGTCGACAACGCGGAGGTTGAGGTTCTTGAAGTCGATGCTTGGATTCGGTTTTTTGAAATGGAGGCTTGGAGGGATGATGTGATGTTTGAGGATGAGAGCGACTTTAATGAGGCTGGCAACACCGGAGGCAGATTCAAGATGGCCGATGTTGGTTTTCACCGATCCGATGAGGCAAGGGCCTTTCCTGTTGACGCAGAGTGCGGAACTGAGCGCAGCGGCTTCGATGGGATCGCCGATGGCGGTCCCGGTGCCATGGGCTTCAACATACGCAACCTCTGAGGCTTCAAGTCCGGCATTGACGCATGCCTGACGGATGAGGTCCTGTTGAGCCTGCTGGCTTGGCACTGTGATTCCGTTAGTGCGGCCATCCTGGTTGGCGGCGGTGGATCGGATGACAGCGTAGATTCGGTCGCCCGACGCCTGCGCTGCTGAGAGCGGTTTAAGGAGGATGGCCCCGGCGCCTTCAGCGCGGACGAATCCGTTGGCACCCGCTGCGAATGCCTTGCATCGCCCATCCGGGGAAAGCATCGACATTCGGCTGAATGCAAAAAACGTGCTTTGGCTCAGAAGAGCATTGACGCCGCCGACAATGGCCATAGAACAGTCGCCGCGCCATATGCTCTCGCAGGCGACGTGGCACGCAGTGAGCGCGGATGAGCAAGCGGTATCAATAGCGAGACTGGGTCCATGCAGGTCGAAACAATAGGAGATGCGATTCGCAGAGATGCTGAATGTGGATCCAGTGGCGGAGTAGACATCCGCCATAGTACGACCGCCCCCTTCATTTTGAAGTACGCCATAGTCGGAGGTCGAGATACCGACGAAAACTCCGGTCGACGAGCCGCGGATGTCTTCGAGGGGCAGCCCAGCGTCTTCAATGGCCTCCCAGCTTACCTCAAGAAGTAGCCGCTGCTGTGGATCAATCGCATCTGCTTCGCGGGCAGATATGCCGAAGAAGCCTGGATCGAAAAGGTCGATGTTGTCGACGAATCCGCCCCATCGGGAGACAGACTTTCCATCTCGACCGGGCGCGGGGTCGTAGTGCGCGGGAATGCTCCAGCGGTCCGGAGGGATTTCGCGTATGGCATCCGTTCCGGCGCAAAGCATCTCCCAGAATGCCTGGGGCGAATTCGCACTGCCGGGAAAGCGGCAGCCAATCCCTATAATGGCAAGCGGTTCGTTCATCAGATCGCGTTCGCCCCTTATCGCGCAACGGCACGCTGGTTTTGCAATTTGGAGTGGCGACTGATTGTAACCGAGTTAACGGGGAGAGAGATTACTCAACGCGCACGCGACCAGTGGCTTTTCTCCCGGCAGGGGCCACGATTCGCTTTTCAAGTAACCTGCTGAGTCATCGTTCAGATCGTCCGTATATAGCGGCGCCTGCCACTTGGAATGTCAACACGGTTCGCAGTAGACTGCTTACACTGCGATAACAACTATGAGGTTTTCGGAACTCCGCGAACGGAGGAAGTTTCACGCGAATGGCACAAACCGAACCGAAAATGGACGCATATATCGCCAAGTCTCAACCCTTTGCGCAGCCGATTTTGTCGCATTTACGTGAATTGCTGCATAAAGGATGTCCAGGCGTTGAAGAGACGATCAAGTGGAGCCATCCTTTTTTTGAGTATCGCGGATCAATCCTGTGTCACATGGCGGCTTTCAAGAACCACTGCAGCTTTGGGTTCTGGGGCGAAGAAATTGGCGCCGTGTTGCGCAAGGCTGACGCGGTGCGGGACGGAGCGATGGGCTCGCTGGGGAAGATTGCCAGCCTGAAAGACCTGCCTTCAGACAAAGCAATGTTGGGCTGGATTCGAGAAGCATCCAAGCTCATTGAGAGTGGCAATTACACCAGTCCAATCGCGGCAAGACGCAAGGTTGTTAAGGCGCCGAAGCCCGCTCCGGAAGCCCCGCCGGAGTTTTCAAACGCGCTTAAGAAGAACAAGAAAGCCTCTGTCGTTTTTGAGGCGTTCAGTCCAAGTTGTAAACGCGAATACGTGGAATGGATCGCCGATGCAAAGCGGCCGGAGACCCGCGAGCAGCGCATCAGAACTGCGGTGGAGTGGATCGCCGAAGGTAAACAGAGAAACTGGAAATATCAGAACTGCTGATCAGGCACAAAGCTGGTTAAGGTGAAATCAATTCACATCCAACATGGATTCTTCGCCACCGCGATGGCAATCGCAGCGATAACCACCACTGCGCTCGCACAGACTAATCCCGGGCAGGTCGCATTTTCGCTGGAGCGAGAAGGAAAACTGGCTGAGGCAGAAACAGCATGGAGCGCGCTCGCTAAGCAGTATCCGACGAATCCCGAACCGCTCGCGCACATGGGGCTGATCGAGTCGAAACAGGAACACTACGCCGAGGCAATCAAGTTCTACAAGCGCGCGATGGTGCTGAATCCCAGCATGCCGGGATTACGGCTGAATCTGGGAATTGCGCTATTCAAGGCTGGAGACTATCGAGGAGCGATTACATATCTGGACCCGCTGCTAAAAGCGCAGCCGACAGATCAGCGCCTGACGCTTCTTATCGGGATGTCGCATTATGGCTTGGAGGATTTTGCAAATGCGTCTCCGCTTTTGCAGGAAGCGTCGAAGAACGATCCAGAAAACCTGACACTGCTGCTGACGCTGGCGCACAGTTGCCTCTTGGCGCATCGGTATCCCTGCGTCGTAGATGCGTATCATCGGCTGATCGCGCTGAATGCGGAGTCGGCCGAGGCTGACATGCTGGTAGGCGAAGCGCTGGACGAGATGAAAGATCCTGAAGGCGCACTTCGGGAGTTTCGCTCAGCAATTGCGGTGGGTCCAAAAGAACCGAATGTGCACTTCGGATTGGGCTATCTTCTGTGGAAGAAGGGACAGTATCCCGAGGCAGCGCAGGAGTTTCAGGCCGAGATTGCGAACGATCCTCATCATGTGCAAGCGATGCTCTACCTGGCCGATGCGAGGATGCAGATGAACCAGATGGACGAGGCGCGGCTTCTGCTGGAGAAGATTGAGAAGACCGATCCTGACATTGCGATGCAGCACGTAGACCTCGGCATCGTATATGCGGACGAGGATCGGAAGCAGGACGCAAAAGCTGAGTTTGAGACCGCCGTGAAGCTGGCGCCGAAGAATGTTAACGCTCATTACAGGCTGGCGCGCCTTTATCGATCGATGGGGATGACATCACAGGCCAAGGTGGAGTTCGACAAGGCGAGCGGGTTAAACAAGGCAGAGGATGACAGGCTGCTGAAGATCATGTCGACGATTCCGGGCGGGAAGGATGCTTCGGGAGTTCAGAAGCCGGCGGTGCAAAAGTAAGTTCAAGCCAAGCTGTTTCGCGATTCCCTTCCCCTTCACAGGGGACAGAGTCAGCAGATGTCAAAAAAACAGGCCGGAGCGATGGCTCCGGCCTTTTCAGGAAAGTGATGCATCTGTGAACTAGAAGTTGAATTTCGCACCGAGTTGGATGCGACGCGGCGAGTGGCCGCTTGTTACCTGTCCAAAGCTGCTGTCTGCAAGTGAGCTATCGACACCCGAGAAGCTTTCATGATTGAAGGCGTTGAAGAACTCGCCGCGGAGTTGGAAGTTGTAGCGCTCCAGGAACGTGATGTTCTTGATGGCCGCCAGATCCCAGTCGTTGTAACCGGGTCCGAGCAGGCTACCATTGGCTTCGCTGCCGAAGTGATAAAGAGCCGGGGCAAACGAAGACGTCGAGAACCATGCGCCAACGGTCTTGGTCTTCTGCACCGGTGCGATCTGATCTGGACGCGGCGAACCGATGCCCAGACCCACGTTCAAGCCGTTCGGATCCCAGGGGTCGTGCGGCTGCGAGAGCGAGAACGACTGGCCAGAGAAGAACGATGTGATTCCGGAGACCTGCCAACCGCCGAGAGCTTTGCCTTCAAAGCCATGCTGACCCTTGAAGAATGGCAGGTCATAGACGTAGTCGGCTGTGAAAGTCTGCGGTTGGTTGTAAGAGGATAGACCGTAGTCGATCGAGAAGTCATAGCTGTCTGTCGCCATGTTGCTTCGGTCCGAGGAGTTGGTAGTCAGGTCCTTGGAGAAGGTGTAAGCCAGGCCCACCTGAAGTCCATGAGAATGATGGTTGAGGCTCACCTGCAGAGAGTTGTAGTTGTTGGAGAAAAACGGCGCACGGGAAACTATGCCGGCGTATCCCGCGAACGGACGGATGTAGTTGACGCTGGTGTCAGGCCCGAGACTTGGGTTGGAGTTCACGCCGAGACGCGCGCCAACTGTGGGCTGGTTCTCATCGTACTCGCCTAGCAGATGACGTGCCTCATTTCCAACGTAGGCAACTTCGAGGACGGTGCTGGGCAGCAGCTGGTGCTGGATGCTCAGGTTGTAGTTGGCGTAGTTCGGAACCTTGAATGTAGGATTGCCAGTTGCCGTGAGGCCGTTGGGGCCGAGAGGAACCGAAGTCGAACCGCTGGTGATGTTGTCAAATGGAGCGTTGACGATTGTGACGCGCTTTGCG
The DNA here is from genome assembly GCF_039994875.1 of Telmatobacter sp. DSM 110680. GTDB lineage: Bacteria > Acidobacteriota > Terriglobia > Terriglobales > Acidobacteriaceae > Telmatobacter. The sequence goes on from NZ_CP121196.1 coordinate 5,101,526, forward strand.
AACGGTGGATTGGCAAAGGCGTTCTGTTCCCAGATGCCATCGAGCAGGCGGTCATAGAAGATACCGAAGCCGCCGCGAACCACCGTTTTGCCGGCACCGAATACATCGTAGGCAAAACCGACCCGTGGAGCGAAGTCGGTATTGTAGTTGGGGTTGACATACGCTCCAAACGGCGAGCAGGAGGACATGGGCGCGACGGCCTGGGCCGCGGCGCACTCTGGTCCCTTGGGGAAGATCATGCCGTTCGTGTAGGTGGCGGGAATGAGCTGCCAACCGTTGATATATTGGCCGGCAACGAAGTTACCGGAGCTGGGATCGATCTGCGGAGCTAGCTGCGCGCTGTAGTATTTCGGGTCGAAATTAGAGAGCGTATTCCGAACGTCGGTGACGGACGGCAGCCGACTCCATCGCACGCCGAGGTTGAGTGTGAAACGTTTCGTGACCTTCCAGTCATCCTGGAAGTACGCTTCAGTGTTGATGAAATGCAGGTCGGGAATAATGTCGGGCAGGGTCTGTGTGAACGATGCCACATTTCCTACCAGAAAGTCGCCCCATGAGTTGAAGCTGAAGCTGGGCTCGCCGTTGACGGCGTTTTCCGTCTTGATCATCTGCTGAATCTCGAACCCGGTGCGGAACGCATGCTTGCCGAAGTTGAACGACAGGTTGTCGAAGTAAGTGCGATCGAGGTTGCGCTCCTTCCACGGTGCCGAGCCGGCATTGAAGCCAGTTACGCCAATGATGGAGACTGCGGGAACCTTCCCATAAGGGTCAGGCGACCATTGGTTAGTCAGAGAGCTGTTGATCGATGACGATGTGGCAAACTGACCGCTGTTGATTGACGAGAAATAGGTGCCCTGTGACCAAACGAACTCGAATTCATTCACGACGCTGGGGTTGATTGTCCACGTAAGGTTGCCCACGATGTTCTTGCCGGGCGAGTTCACCAGGGTGTTAACAAGGCCCGGATAGTTTGACCCGGCCCAGAGGCCCTCCGGGTTATCAACCGGCATATCGTCGTTGATACCGCGAGCGTAGAAGTGAACCTTGTCGTTGAAGTAGTGATCGACACGCACGATGTCGTCACGGAAGTTGTTCTGCGTGGAATCAGAGAAGCTGTAATTTCCGCTGGAATTGTTCGCTGGGAACTTGGCAAAGACATTGGTTAGATAAACCTGCGAGTTCTTGCTGTAACAGCTGGGTGAAATCTGGGTGGTATCGGAAATAGCGTTGTACGTTGCGCATCCCGCTGGAGCGTTGGTGAAATCGCCTGCAACAACACCACTCAACTCCGCCTGAGAGGCTGCCGGCATGGAGTCGCCGCCTGGGGTCGAGAGCTTCCGCCACTCTTCTGAATAGAAAAAGAATGTTTTCTTTTTATCGGTGTTGTAGGTTTTGGGGATGAAGACCGGTCCACCGATCGTAAAGCCGTAGACGTTGTGGTGGTTGATGGGGTTCTTGTTGGGCTCGTTGTTTTCCGCCTCGGTGCGCTTGTTGAACCATTCGTTGGAATCGAAGGCGGTATTGCGGACAAACTCGTAGGCATCGCCATGGAATGCGCTACCGCCGGACTTGGTGGCTACTAGAACCTGGCCGCCACCGGAGCGTCCGTAGCCAGCGTCGTAGTTGCCGCGCTGGAGGGTGAACTCCTGGATGGCGTCGACGTTTGGCGCGTTGATGACGGTGCCATTGGAACCGGAGTCGTTGATGTCGGCACCGTCAATGGTCCAGTTGTTGGCAGTGGTGCGAGCGCCATTCACGGACATCGCAGTGTTGCCGGCGCTGGTTTCGTCGCCCATCTGAGTTACGACGCCGGGCTGGAGCGTGACGAGTTGCTGGAAATTGCGGCCAGCTAGTTCGAGTCCCTCAATCTGTTCGCTGCTCAGGTTCCCGGCCTGCGCCGCAGATTCCGTGTCTACGGCAACTGCGGTTGCCTCGACAGTAACCGTAGTGGAGGCAGCACCAGCCTTCAGCTGGACGTTGAGCCCGCGCGCTTCACCGACCTTGAGGATTACGTCCTTGGCTACGAACGAGGTGAAGCCGGCGGAGGACGCGCTCAGAGTGTAGGTTCCGGCGGGCACATTGGAGAAAGCATAGTTGCCGGTGTCGTCCGACTGCACGGTCCGGACAGCCTTCGTCGCGGTTTGAGTGACGGAGACCGTCGCTTTGGGAATCACCGCGCCGGTACTGTCCGTCACTACACCGCTCAGAGTCGCTGAAAGTTCCTGCGCCCGAATGATCAGGGGACAGACGATGAAGACGGCTGCGAGGAGCCCAACCAGAGCTCGCCGCAGATTCAGTCCTCCGCCACTTTTGGAGCGTCTTGCACCGAGGTTGGAACGCGCCGATGAAAGACTTTGATTGAGAACCCGATTCAGGTCAATCATTGCCATCACACCTTTCTTTTGAGATCTCGTGGTGTCAACACGCAGGCGCGTATCGACGGCTGGGTTCAAGAGCAGAGGCTTCTTGAACGGATTCGCCCTTGGAATTCCCGAAAAAGACCGGTCGCCACCCTTCGCTTCCGCGAAATGCGGCTGAGCGCATCGAATGAAAACGAACCGTAGCTTGTTGATGGGCTTTCTCTGTTTGCACTACGCCTCCAAGGTGCTGCAAAAACGGAACCGGCGTTCAGAGCTCGATTTGCTCACCGGCACCTGGTTCCCGCCATTCTCGATAGCTTTCGTGCAATCTCTTCGATAGGGGGACATTCGGCATTACTCGTTGGAGAGACAATACGACGTTCTACATTCAAATTCAACAACAAAATGATCGAATAGAGCTAAAACAATCAGTAATCCCTTCTTACTGGAATAATGAATCGATTTTCCATTGACTTTTGATCAATATGAGTTTATTTGCAAAGTTGAGGCGCAGACAGAGGTGAGCCGGCAAAGAAATTCACCTATCGGCGAGCCGCTTTACATGTAAATGCAATAAAGAGAGTGACTTGCAGCAGAGACGACACAATGGCAGATTTCAATCCGCCACCCGGTTGTGTCAATTTTGAGAATTATGCTCGAATGACGCGAATTCCCTGCCGTTCAAAGGGTGCCAGCGATTCCGGTGAGGCGCCAGTGCTGGTGATGATGGTGTGGATTTCACTGACAGGACAGATGAACGCCGGACTCACATTGCCAAATTTACTGGCATCGGTTACCACAATCACCTGCTTTGATTGCTTCAGCATCTTCCGGTATACCAGGGCTTCGTCTGCTTCGAGAGTCGTGGCGCCTCGCTCGGCATCCAGCCCTGTGACGCTCAAGAAGACTTTGTCCATGTAGACGTCGTCCAGGAATTCAAGTGCAGCATTGCCGGTTAGAGAAAAAGACCAGGCCCAGGGAATAACTCCGCCTGTGAGATATGTCCGCACACCCGGCTGATTACAGAGTTCCATGCCAATATTGATCGCATTGGTGATGACCTGAATCTTCTCGCGATGACGAAGGCTGCGGCCGATATGAGTTGTTGTTGTGCCGGCAGAAAGACCGATAGTCTCGTTAGGTTGGACCAATTCAGCGGCCGCTAAGCCTATGCGACGCTTTTCCATGGCGAATCTCTGCTCGCGCGCCAGAAATGAGCTGTCATATCGAAAAGGTTCGTAAAGCAAAGGTTCGACGAGTGTTGCTCCCCCGTGAGTGCGGCGTATAAGTCCTCGATTTTCAAGGCGAGCTAGATCCCGGCGAATACTCGGAGCCGAGGAACCGGCGACGGAAAGAATCTCTTCGATGCTGGCAGTACCTACACGCAACAGAAACTTGATGATCTGTTCGCAGCGTCCGTTCAAGGTGTCGGGCATGACGCGAACGATTCTACACGTCCGGAGGCCTGTCAAGCATCAACTTTGCAGATTTCTTGTCAATTTGAAATAAATACAGGGGCCTTTTGCCCAAATTACTGAATGTTTCAGCGTCTATCGATCATCAACGGCAAAAGAGACCTATCCACAAATACAAAATCTTTGAATTACGACCGAAAATGCGGATTTCACATGACTTTCTATACGTCGGACCTAGACCACTTCTTACCTTGACATTCAAAGTACGTTGGGATCATCCGCCGCACTTGTTTCTAATCGTGACGAGCCGAGGGTATAATGACCAATCGTGAGCCAAACGCTCACTTCCATGATCTGATTACGTAAAATCGGCGCTGTATTTCCGCGCCCTTCTGAGGGGTGATTTGTGATCGTTACACGCATGCGTGTGGCACTTCTTTGCGGCATTTCTTTGACAGCATTCCTCAGGATTCCGCCTGCTCAATCTCAACCCGATGCTGCTCTGGCGCTGATGCCTGTGCCTTTGCATGTGAGCAGGGGGGAGGGGGTATTGAAGATCGATAGCAATTTCACGATTGCATTGGACGGTTTCAAGGATTCGCGGCTGGAGCCCGCTCGCAAGCGGTTCATCGGAACGCTATCCCGGGAGACGGGAATTCCCTACCACGATGAAGGAACAAAAAGCGAGGCGGTCCTCACGGTTAAGACCGGCGGAGTAAGTGATGCAGTGCAGCAGCTCGGTGAAAACGAGTCTTATCACCTTGAGGTGACGCCGACACACGCATTGTTGACGGCTCCGAATGCGCTCGGTGTGATGCACGGGCTGCAGACATTTCTGCAACTGGTGACAATTACGCCGGAGGGTTTCAGCGTCCCGGTTGTGACCATCGACGATGAACCGCGGTTTCCATGGCGCGGACTGATGATCGATGTGGCGAGGCATTTCCAGCCGATAGATGTGATCGAGCGCAACCTCGACGGGATGGAAGCCGTGAAGATGAATGTCTTTCACTGGCACCTGTCAGAAAATCAAGGCTTTCGCGCAGAAAGCAAGATTTATCCGTTGTTGACCGGCAAGGGATCGGATGGAGCGTACTACACGCAGTCCCAGATGCGGGAGATCGTGGAATACGCACGCAATCGCGGGATACGCGTGGTGCCCGAATTCGATATGCCTTGCCATACGACAGCATGGTTTGTCGGCTATCCGGAATTGGCGAGCGGGAAGGGGCCTTACAAGATTGAGCGCAAATGGGGAATCATGGATCCCGCAATGGATCCTACGCGCGAGAGCACCTTTGAGTTCATTGGCAAATTCATCGGAGAGATGACCACGATTTTTCCCGACGCATACTTCCACGTGGGTGGCGATGAATGCAATGGGAAGGAATGGGACGCGAACCCGCGCATCAAGGAATTCATGCGCGCACACGGGCTGAAGGACAATGCGGCGCTGCAATCGTATTTCACGGCGCGCGTGCAGAAGTTGGTGGCGGCGCATCACAGAATCATGGAAGGGTGGGACGAGGTACTGGCACCGAATACGCCTAAGGACGTTGTGATTCAGTCGTGGCGCGGGCCGAAGTCGCTGGCCGCAGCGGCAAAGCAGGGAAACCGGGGATTGCTGTCGACGGGATATTACGTTGATCTGAACGAGTCGGCGGCTCAACACTATCTGGCGGATCCGCTGGCGGGTGATGGCGCGAATCTGACTCCCGAGGAAAAGAAACGCGTGCTGGGTGGCGAAGCGGCGATGTGGAGCGAATTCACCACTTCCGAAATCATCGACAGCCGCATCTGGCCGCGCACGGCGGCGATCGCAGAACGGCTGTGGTCTGCGCAGGATGTACGCGATGTGGACTCGATGTACGCACGCATGGCCGTCGTCTCGGACAAGCTGGAATCGTATGGGCTCACTCACCAGTCCTTCACCCGACCGATGCTGCAGCGCATGAGCGGCGATGCCGACACAAAGTATCTTGCGGTGCTGGCCAGCGTGGTTCAGCCGCCAATGGGGTACCAGCGCGAAGAACTGAAGGAGTATGACTGGTATTCGCCGCTGAATCATCTTGTGGATGCGGTTCCCCCGGAGAGCGAAACAGCCCGCAAGTTCAAGAATGTGGTTGCGGCGATTGTGGCTGGAAACGCTTCCCCGGAGCATTATCAAGAGGCGAAGGAGTGGCTTACGCTGTGGCACGAAAACGACGCCAAACTCGCGCCTTCCCTGAAGCGCTCGGACATTACTGCAGAGTTGGCTCCGCTTTCACAGTCGTTGTCCCAGGTTTCGGCGATTGGGCTGCGGGCATTAGATGATCTGCAGAATCATCGCGCCGCGAATGCTTCCATCACACAGAGCGATACGCAGACCTTGAAGGCGGCGGAGAAGCCACAAGCCGTGTTGCGCAACATGGTGGTTGCGCCGGTAGAGATGCTGGTGCAGGCTGCCGGCGCACAGAGATAGTCGAACGCTAGCGCATCGCAACGATTTCGACTGAGCCACTGCGACGTAGAATATTGACGCTGACGGTATCCGCATAACGTTCGCAGGAGAGATCCACGCTGGCGTTGCCCACCTTGAGATTCCGTATACGCACGTGCTGCAGCTTTTCAGGCAGAGCGGAATGATGCATATAAATCCGCGACTCGCTGGCGCGAATTTCAAGCCCAAGACAAGCCTGGAGAAGCATAAAGACGGATCCCGCTGCCCATGCCTGGGGTGAGCACGCGACAGGGTAGAGTGTTGGTCCCTTGCCCGGGCGTCGGCCAAAGCCGCAGATGAGTTCGGGAAGCCGATGCAGCATCACTTCGGAAGCCAGGTCAAGAAGCCCGGATGTAATGCGGAGTGCGAGATCCTTGTCGTTTCTTCGCAACGCGCCGAGCGCGATGAGCGCATTGTCGTGCGGCCACATGGAGCCGTTGTGATAAGACATCGGGTTGTAACGTTGTTCGCCCGTAACGATGGTGCGGACGCCCCATCCGGAGAAGAACGCGGGCGAGAGAAGACCATCGCTTATCGAACGGTATTGAGCATCGGTGGCGATGCCCGAGAAGAGACATTGTCCGGCATTAGAACTGCGCACACCGCATTGCCTTTTTTCGCCGTCGAGCGCCAGCGCGAACATACCGAGTTCGTCGGACCAGTACATCGCGTGAAACTTGGAGCGCAGGTCGGATGCCTGGGTGCGAAGTTTCTCGGCCAGCTCTTTGTGGCCTAGATCGGCCGCAGCTGTGGCTATGCCGTTCTTGGCCGCATAGACATAGGCCTGCACCTCGCACAGCGCGATGGGGCCGACCGCAAGGCGTCCGTCACTATAGAAGACCGAGTCGTTTGAATCTTTCCAACCCTGCTGCACCAAGCCATGGTCGGTCTGTCGCGCATACTCGACGAAACCATCTCCGTCGCTATCGCCATAGACGTCGATCCATTCAAGAGCGGCGAGAATATTGGGCCATATTTCGCGGAGAAAGTCGGCGTCGGCGGTTCGTTCGTAGTAGGCAGCGGCCAGCAAAACAAAAAGAGGAGTTCCGTCGACAGTACCGTAATAACGCCCGAAGGGAACTTCGCCAAGTCGCGCCATCTCTCCCTTGCGCATCTCGTGCAGAATTTTGCCGGGATCAGCGTCGCGTGCTGCATCGTGACTGGTGGCCTGGGTCGCGGCCAAATATGACAGCACGCCTTTCGCAACATCAGGTGCCAGCCAGAGCAATTCGAGCGCGGTAATGATGCCGTCGCGGCCAAAGACAGTGCTGAACCAAGGAACTCCGGCATAGGGATAGAGTCCATGCGGAGTCTGGGTAATCATCATGGCGAGATCAGCGCGCGACCGTCGGATCCAACTGTTGAATTGCTCATTGGAAGTGTGGATATCCAAGTCGGCGAGCGGGCCGTTGCCGCGCTTGTGATTCATGGTCTGCAGCGCATCGCTGTAGCTGACCACACGCGCATGGTCGTTGCCTTCGCGCTCGCAAATGATGTTGATATTGAAACTGACTTCGCCGTGAGGCTCGAGATGAAGCGGAACTGTGATGCCACCATCGCGCGCCTGACAGGCTGGAAGCGAGCACTCTACACGTGTTGTTCGCCGAATATGGTCGAGGCCGTCATAGATGAGGGTTACGGAGGAGCGTCCGATCTCAGCAGGCCGTTTGTCCCCGCGGCGCTTGCGCTTTTCGCCGCGCACTTCAAAGATGTCAGCGAAATCCGCCTCAAAGTCGAAGGAAAGCTCGAGGTCAATTGCGGTGTCGCCGAAGTTGTTTAGGACGATCTGGTCGTAACAAACCAGTTCAGTGAGGAACTTGGCACGATAGATGTGAACTGTACCGCGGGGCAGCGATGCGCCGGAATCGAGTTGGATGTCAGGATTGGTCAAGTCAATTCCGAAAAGAATATTGTCTTCGCGGATTGTGGAACTCAACAGCAACGGGCGGAACCCGAGCAGGCGCATCTCAAGCCGCGACAGGTGGCGGGTTTCATTGTGGAAGATTCCCTGCTGGCCGAATCCGACGGGTTGGATATCGCCGCTGCGATCAAAAATGGCAAAGGTGTCGCCATTCAGCAAGACCCTCGTTCGATCATCAGCAAGCGCTGACGAAGCTCGTATATAAAACTGCTGATCAACTTCAATGACGTCGCGATTCTGTTCACGCTGCACAGATGGCATCATCAATAGAGAACTCCTAAGCTGGTTAGAGGGAAAGCGTGAGTCCACGTTTTCCGCGAGAAGCGCGTTTCTTTTCCCAGATTCCGCGCTCGTAGGCAGTCAAATACTGCTCGCACATGCGCCGTGAGGTAAACCGCTCAAGAAACCGCTGGTGGCACCCTTTGCGATCGAGAGACGGAATGCGCTGCAGTGCTTCGACGGCTTCTTCAATGCTTTCAACAACGAACCCGGTTACGCCTTCGTCGATAATTTCGGCAACCGAACCGCCGCGAAATGCGATTACCGGCGTCCCGCAGGCCATGGCCTCAATCATGACCAAGCCGAAAGGCTCGGGCCAGTCTATCGGAAAAAGCAACGCAGCCGCATTGCCGAGAAAATCAGTTTTGTCGTCTTCGCCGATTTCACCGATGAATTCGACATCTGAATTCGCCAGCAAATCGCTAATCTCCGTTTCGAAGTAGTTGCGATCTGCATCGTCAATTTTGGCGGCAACCCTGAGAGGCATTCCGGCCTGGCGAGCAATCTCGATGGCCCGATCAACACGCTTCTCTGGGGAAATCCGACCGAGAAATGCCAGGTATTCTCCTGGCGCGAAATTTGGCTGATGAAGATCCTCGGGGATGCCATGATGCACCGTGGTGAGCCAGCTAGCCCAAGGCATGGGAGCACGCTGCGCATCGGAGATCGAGATCAGGCGCATGTCGTCGAATTCCCTGAACAATGGGTATAGATCGGGAATATCAAGCCGCCCATGAAGCGTCGTAACGGCGGGGATTTCCAGTCTCCTGATCTGTGAGAACGGCAAGTAGTCGAGATGAAAATGCACAACGTCGAACTCGTCGGCCTCTTGCGCGACGGTTTCAATGAGGTTTAGGTGATGGGCCAAGGGCGAGAGCAGCTTACCGCCATCGAGACGAAGTGCGCGCTCGCAAATAGAACGCAGGCGAGCGGAAGTACGGGAGTCTCCGCTCGCGTAGAGCGTAATATCATGCCCAAGCTTTACTAACTCTTCCGTTATGTAGGAGACAACGCGTTCAGTGCCGCCGTAGAGCTTGGGAGGCACACTCTCGTATAAAGGCGCGACTTGCGCGATTTTCATATATGGCACTCTCCCCGGCCGGCTCTAACGATGCGGGTCATCCTTTATGTCTTCGATGCGACCTGCTCAAGAGGGTGTCGCCTGAAAGGCTCGTAATCGCTGAACCTGCGAAAAGGAAAAGAGGTGCCGAACTTTAGGTTGCCTCACAGCTCAAACGGAGAGGTATCCGCTCAATTGAAAGGAGATTCGGGAGAAAGCCCGATGGAGAAAACCTGTGCGGGGCCGACAGTTCGTCAGGACTTGTCGCGCGAGGGTTGCATTTTCGCACTCTTCCTGAGAATATCGATGCATGGACCCTCGGACCTGTTGTCGCCGCTGTATGACGCCTCGCGCGCACAGGTGACCTCGGTTCATTAAAGATCGTCCTTCATCCAAGGTTTTCTGAAAGCCCGCGACACAGCCCTAGCTGCCGCGGGCTTTTTGCATTTCAAAATCGAATCTCCCCAAAGAGGAAATATGACTGAAGCAGTTCAAGTAAAAGAAACCAAGGCCCAGCGCTCGGAGCGCCTGAAGCTTGCCAAGAATCCCTGGGAAGCATTTGACGAGGTGCGAGAGTTTGCGCGCGACGGACGTTCGAGCGTAGTGCCAGAGTGGGCGGGGTTTTATTTCAAATGGTGGGGAATCTACACGCAGGGTGATGGTGTAGGCGCAACTGGCGGTAAGGGCGGCGAGGGGCTGGCGACCGACTACTTCATGATGCGCATTGGAATGCCGAACGGGATCATCTCTTCGCATCAGCTTCGTACGATCGGGGGGCTCACGCGGAAATATGCGCGCGACCTTGCGGACATTACGGTGCGGCAGAATATCCAGCTGCACTGGCTCACGATCGAGTCGCTGCCTGAGGTAGTAAAGGAACTTGATGCGATTGGGCTTTCGCCAAAGGGCGCTTGCGGAGACGTGGTGCGCAACGTTACCGGTTGCCCTCTGGCAGGGGTCGACCACGAAGAGATGATTGATGCTTCGCCCATCGCGCTGGAGATTGCGCAATTATTGACGGCGAATTCAGAGTTTTACAACCTGCCACGCAAGTTCAAGATTTCGGTGCTTGGCTGTCCGACATGGTGCACGTATCCCGAGATCAACGACATCGCGCTTACGCCGGTTAGACACAATGGACAAGTTGGGTTTTCGCTTCGTGTGGGTGGTGGACTTTCGAACGAGCCTCATCTTGCAATTCGGCTTGATGCGTTTGTTCTTCCGGAGCAGGCAGTCGCCGTCGTTAAGGTGATCACGGAGATCTTTCGCGATCAACAGGTGCTCCGGGAGAGTCGGGACCGGGCGCGACTGAAGTATCTCTTCACAAAGGAAGGATGGACCGCGAAGCGATTCCTGGATGAGATTCAATCACGGCTTGACTTTCCTTTGTTGCCCGGCGTTGAGGAACATGTGCCGGATGAAACGCTGCGAGATCATGTAGGAGTCCATCGGCAGCGGCAGCAGGGACTGAGCTATGTGGGTGCATCGGTTTTGCGGGGACGTCTGAGCGGACAGCAATTGGAAGCAGCGGCAGATCTGGCCGACAAGTACGGGAGCGGCTCTCTACGCGCGACGGTTTCACAGAACCTTTTGTTCATCGATATTCCCAACGAGAAGGCGCCGGAACTGGTGCGCGAACTTGGCTCGATTGGGTTGCACGTTGAGGGATCGCCATTCTGGCGCGGCGCGGTCGCCTGCACGGGAACTGAATTCTGCAAGCTGGCTATTACGGAGACAAAGGGATTCACGCGCTGGCTGGTGGATGAGTTGGAAGAGCGCGTTCCGCAGTTTGATCAACAACTTCGGCTGCATGTGACGGGGTGCCCGAATGGCTGCGGGCAGCACTGGATAGCCGATATCGGCATTGAAGGCAAGAAGATCAAGCACGAAGGGAAACTGGTGGATGCTTACTACTTTTGCCTCGGCGGTTCGGTTGGACAGCACGCGTCGATCTCGCGGCCGGTAGGCTATCGTTCGCCAGCATCGCTTGTTCCGGAGGCTATTGCCCGGCTGTTGAAGAAGTATCTGAACACGCGCGAAAACGGCGATGAGAATCTGCGGGCATGGTTTGCACGCCATACCAATGAGGAGTTGCGCGGTTACCTTGCCGGGGAAGTGCTTGCTGCTGTCGAACGGGATCTACCAACGGGCCGCGTGCCGCATGCGGTCGCAGACTGAGGTCACGAATGAGCTTGCTGCCTATTTTTCTGAAACTCGACGGACAGCCTGGGTTGCTGGTGGGCGCTGGAAATGTGGCGCTCGAAAAGATCACGAGCCTGCTGATCACGGGTGTGCGCTTACGAGTGATTGCGCCGGAAGCCAAGGCTGAAATCCGGGAGCTGGCTGATGAAGGACAACTGGAATGGATCCAGCGAAGGTTTGAACCCGCAGACCTCCATGGCAACTTCGTCGTGATTGCAGCAACGGACGATCCGGAAGTGAATGCCACTGTTTATCGTGAATCAGTGAAGCGCGGAATCCTGGTGAATAGCGTCGATGATCCGCCGCATTGCGATTTTTATTTTGGATCTGTCGTGCGGCGCGGGGATTTGCAGATTGCGATCTCGACTGCGGGGGAGAGCCCGGCCGTCGCGCAGAGGCTGAAGCGCGAAATTGACGGACAACTGGCGGCAGATCTGGGACCCTGGCTCAAAAATCTCGGTCGGTTTCGGCGAGAGATTCTAACTACACATCCTGCGGGCGAGGAGCGCAAAGCACTTCTGCACCAATTGGCGGAGCGGAAGTTCTTTGAATCGAGTTCGGATGCTTGGCGGGGCTCAGCGGATTCGACGTTAATAGGCGAAACTCCGAGAGATGTGGGTGGCAAAGTCTTCCTGGTGGGCGCAGGTCCTGGCGATCCTGACTTGCTAACCGTAAAGGCGCTCCGGCTGATTCAATCGGCGGATGTGATTTTGCATGATGACCTTGTTCCAGTGGCGGTTCTCAAGCTCAGCCATCCGAGCGCGGAGATTGTGAACGTGGGAAAGCGTTGCGGCACAAAGAACATCACGCAAGAAGAGATTCACGCGCTGATGATTGAGCATGCGGGCACGGGACGATGTGTCGTACGGCTCAAGAGCGGCGATCCGTTGATTTTCGGGCGTGCCGCTGAAGAGATGTCGGCGCTGAACGAAGCAGGGGTGGAGTTTGAAGTGGTTCCCGGCATCACAGCGGCGTTCGCGGCTGCCGCTGCGATTCCCTGCTCGCTGACGGATCGGAACGCAGCATCGAACGTCATATTTTCGACAGGACATCACGCGCAATCACACAATCACTCGCCGGTGCCGGAGTTGGAAGACGCAACCCGGATCGTTTACATGCCGGGGCGCGATCTGAGTCTGCTGGCGCTCGAATGGCTTCAGGACGGTTTGCCCGCCGACTTCCCGTGCGCGATTGTCTCGTACGCTGCGCAACCAAGGCAGCAAGTGCAGCGGACCACGCTTGGTGAACTTGGAAAGGTCACGCCAACCGAGTCGCCTAGCCTGTTAATCGCTGGATGGGCCGTTCGGGACACATCCAACGCACGGATGTGCGAGACGCTGAGCGAACCGCTGACGTCACAGTGGTAGCTGTTCCGGGCTCAGCGGCTGGGAAAGTGACCCGCTTCCGACCTTTATACTGAAGTGTTTGTTGAAACCATGCAACAGGCGTCAACGGCCTGTTGATCGGAGCGACATTGCCTCAGGCAGAGATCGGGATTATCGGCGGCAGCGGGCTGTACTCCATGCCCGGATTTACCAACGTTCATGAGGAGCGCGTCGAAACACCCTTCGGCGATCCTTCTGACCCATTTGTACTTGGCGAACTGGAAGGCCGCAAGGTCGCTTTCCTGGCGCGCCACGGCCGCGGACACCGGATTTTGCCGTCCGAGTTGAACTTTCGAGCGAATATTTACGCCTTTAAAAAGCTTGGTGTTGAGCGGATTATCTCTGTCTCCGCCGTGGGTTCGCTGAAGGAGGAACACAAGCCTACGGACTTTGTGATTCCTGACCAGTTCATCGACCGTACCTTCCATCGCATTTCAACGTTCTTCGGCGAAGGAATCGTTGGACACGTCGCGTTTGGCGACCCGGTGTGCGCGACGGTTGCGGCAGCGGCCGAAAAGGGATGCAAGACCGCAGGTGTAGTTGGCAAGCTGGGCGGCACCTACGTCTGCATGGAAGGCCCGCAGTTCTCAACCAAGGCGGAGTCAAATCTCTATCGCAGTTGGGGCGCCGATGTGATCGGCATGACCAACCTGCAGGAGGCCAAGCTGGCGCGCGAAGCGGAGATCTGCTATGCCACTGTTGCGATGGTTACGGATTACGACTGCTGGCGCGAGGGCCATGATGCGGTGACGATTGAAGAGATCGTTGCTGTCCTGCACCAGAACGCAGAGAACGCCTGCAAGGTGGTGAAGGCTGCAGTGGCTGCAATGCCAACCGAACGCAACTGCGCATGTGCCTCGGCGGCAAAATTTGCCGTGTTGACGCAGCCCGATGCGATTCCCACCGCGGCTAAGGAAAAACTCAAGCTGCTGTTCGGCAAATATCTCGGCTGGTAGCGGCGAAAATCGTCATCCAATAAACGAATTTAGAGAGGTTATGCATGGCTATCACCGCAGTGGGCAGCGTCGCATTTGACACTGTCGAAACCCCCGCCGGACGTAGAGAGCGCTGCCTGGCCGGCGCCGCAACCTATTTTTCACTGTCTGCAAGCTTTTTCACGGACGTTCGCGTCATCGCGGTGGTAGGCGAGGATTTTGGCGCCAAGGAACAGGCAGTTTTTGATGCCCGCAAAGTTGACACGACGGGCATTCAACACGCACCGGGGAAGAGCTTTTATTGGGAGGGCTCGTATCTCGAAAACCTGAATGAGGCGAAAACACACGCCACCGAACTGAATGTATTTGCCGGTTTTGAGCCCAAGATTCCCCCGGATTATCATGACTCCCAATTTCTTTTCCTTGCTAACATCGACCCCGTGTTGCAGCGCCGGGTACGCGAAGCAATGCCACAGGCCAAGCTGGTTGGCGGCGACACGATGAACTACTGGATCAAGGATCATAAGCCTGCACTGCTGGAAGTGCTGAAGGGTCTCGACGTACTGCTGATCAACGACACGGAAACGCGCATGCTCACGGGCAGCCGCAGCATTGCGCTGGCAGCCGGCAAGATTTTTGAAATGGGTCCGAAGATTCTGGTGGTGAAGCACGGCGAATATGGTGCAACCGCATTCTTCGCCCAGACGAAAGAGAATAACGCTGAGGATGTGGCGAAGCGCGCGTTTCACGTCCCTGCTCTTCCACTGGAGGAAGTCGTAGACCCCACGGGCGCAGGCGATAGCTTTGCTGGCGGATTCTTTGGCTATCTCGCGTCTCAAAAGGAGCTGACGCCGAAGGCCTTCCGTTACGCGATGTTTTACGGCAGCGTAATGGGATCGTTCGTGGTTGAGCGCTTTGGCACCGATCGCCTTCAGCAGCTGACGCGCGAAGAGATCGACCACCGCTTCAGTCTCTTCAGGGAATTAACTCACCTTGACTGAACAACCGATTCGCCGCCCCATCAGTCGCAATGAGTGGCTGATGGTGGTGGCGTCTTCGGTGGCTGCTTCGGCTCTTGCAAGCGTGTGGAGTTGGCGTCATAGTGCGATGCTGAACTACGGCGACGCGGTCGCGCACATGCATATCGCCAGGCGTGTTTTTGATTCGCACCGGCCCGGACTTTCGCAACTCGGTTCAGTCTGGCTGCCTCTGCCGCACCTGCTGATACTTCCTTTCGTCACAGTTTACGCGTGGTGGGCAAACGGCATCGCTGGGATGATTCCATCTGCGCTGGCGTACGTTGCGGGATGCGCAGGAGTGTATCGCCTGGCACGACATTGGCTGCGGCCTTCCGCAGCTGTCGTGGCTCTAGCTTTCTATGGGCTGAATGCAAACCTGCTTTACCTGCAGACTACGGCGATGACCGAGCCGCTATTTCTTTGCGAGATGGTGTGGCTTGCGGTGTGGCTGGTAGAGTGGCGTGCGGCGCTGAATAACGATCCGCCACGGGCTGCGCGCCTGTTGCGGGCGATTGCACTAGTTCTCGTTGCTGCTGTATTTACGCGCTACGACGGCTGGATTCTGGCTGCCCTTGCCTGGACATCAATCGGCATCGTGCAGTTGCGCACGAGCACGCTTCGTTCGCGCACATTCTGGATCGCGAGCGCGGCCGTGGTCGCAGCTCCGCTGATCTGGTTTACATATAACGCGGTGGTCTTTGGCGATTGGCTCGACTTCGCCCGGGGGCCCTATTCCGCGGCAGCGATCGAGTTGCGCACTTCATCGCCAGGGTCTGGACCGCCGCATCCCGGTTGGCACAATCCCTGGGTTTCCTTGCTCTTCTTCGTGAAATGCGCGGAGATGGACGTCGCGCCGGAAGCGTGGGGAAATTTCATGCTGGGCATCGCCGCGCTGGGAACGGCATGGGGTTGGATTACAACGCATCGACGCGGCTTCCTGTGGAGTCTTCTGCTATGGCTGCCGATTCCCTTCTACGCGTATTCCGTTTCATTTGGGTCCGTTCCGATTTTTCTTCCTGTCTGGTGGCCGCACTCCTGGTACAACACGCGCTACGGAATGGAGATGCTGCCAGCTCTCGCACTGGCTCTTAGTTTTGTCGCTCAATTTGTGATCGCTGTGGCAGGCGAGTTCAAGAAGAACTTAACGAGAATCGCTGCAGGCGCGCTTTATGCGGTTATAGCTATAACTGCGTGGGTGGTGTTGCGCAGTGATCCGCTGACCTATATTGAAGGGACCAAGAATATACAGTCGCGACGAATCTTCGAAACGGAGATTCCCCCGGTGTTGCGCGCGCTGCTGGCGACGCGACCAAGTGGACTGGTGCTGATGCAAACTTCGGTATATCCCAATCTCGTGGCATTCAGCGGGATTCCCTTGCGCCAGACCCTCAATGAGAGCGACATGAACTACTTCACCGATGCCCTGGCTTCTCCCGCAACGCATGCCGCCATCGTGGTGGCATTTGATGGCGATGCGATCGACAAGGCGGTCAAGGCTCATCCTGAGGGCCTCACCATGGTTCGACGATTCGATGCGCCGGAACAGAAGTCAGGCACGGTTTACGTGTCCGATACCTCGGCTGGTTCGAAAGCTGCAGAGCGGTGATAGCATCAGCCAAGGTGATAGCCATGTGCACGACGTGGGCGAATATTTCGGCGCCCTTTGACTTTAGTTGGCTGCAGCAAGTGGTGGTGGTTAACGGCGCCATCAGCCGGCTGCTCACTGCCTCTGTTTTAGGCGGACTGATTGGGCTTGAACGCGAGGTGAAGCGCCGCTCGGCAGGGGTTCGCACCAACCTCTTGATCTGCCTGGGCGCGGCGTTCTTTACGCTGCTATCGGCAGTCCTGGCGGGCGATGCGAGTCCTAACAAGGGCCAGGTGGCTTCGAATATCGTGCAGGGCATTGGCTTCCTTGGCGCAGGGCTGATCATTCACACCCGCAGCCGCATCAGTGGGCTCACGAGCGCCGCGAGCGTATGGGTAGTGGCCTCGATTGGCATGGCATGCGGCGCGGGCTTGCTGGCTGCAGCAGCGATTGCCACGGTAATCGTGATCATCGCGCTTGAGATAGTCGGTTTTCTCGAGCGGCGCGCCAGCATTAAGATCTACTCGCTCATTTATGAGGCTCGTGGTTCAGACCAGACGGCGATGCTTCACTCTATTCTGGACGCTATGGACAAGGCGGGCGAGCAGCTCGGAGATTTTGCCGCTAACGCGATCGGCGATTTGCAGCGCGTCACCTTCACCATCACCGCGACGAAGAGGCAGCATGAGCGCCTGCGCGGCAAACTCCTCTCTGAACCTGCCATCGATGCGCTGCTCAATTTCCGCGATCCGGAGGAAGATTGATTCCATTTGCGAAGGCGCACGCGTGCGGCAATGACTTTCTGATCGTGACCGAAGATGCAGCCGCCAAACGAGATTGGGCTGAACTGACCCGACAAATCTGCGCGCGCAACACGGGCGTGGGAGCCGATGGCGTGGAGTTTTTCGCTTGGACCGGCTCCAAGTCCGGCCGCATACGTCTTCACAATGCAGATGGCTCCATAGCTGAAATTAGCGGCAATGGAACGCGCTGCGTGGCTGCGTGGATGAGTTCCATGATTGGCGCAAAAAGTGGAGATGAACTGCGTATCGAGACGGACGCGGGAATTCGCGTCTGCCGTATCAACAGCGTTCGGGTGGATCTCGGCTATTCCGTCGAGGTCACGACGGGCATGGGTATTCCAAGCGCTGCGCGAAAAACCGTAACTCTTGCCGACGGAAGTCAAGTAAACGGCGTCGCTGTCTCTACGGGCAATCCGCACTTTGTGATTCTGGTTGCTAACCCGGAATTCACCGTTGGCGATAGAACGTGGCAGACTATCGGGGCGCAAATCTGCATTCATTCTGACTTCCCACATCAGACTAACGTCGAGTTTGTCCGGATCGTGAACTCGAGTGAGATTGAAATACGCATCTTCGAGCGAGGTGTGGGCCCGACCACATCCTCTGGAACGGGCTCATCTGCAGCAGCGACAGCGGCGATTGCATTCCATGCATGCACATCTCCTCTGCGCGTTCTGGCCCCGGGTGGGTCGCAAGTGGTGACTTGGCGCGGGCAAGCCAACGAACTGGAACTCACAGGGCCGGCATCCTTGATTGCACGCGGCGAGGCATGGTGCTGATGACAACCGAATCGAAGCCGCTGATGTCTTTGGGGCCGATCGGCGCAGGGGCGAGCATAAGCGTCATCTCTCCCGCGTCGTTCGCAATTCCCGAGCGCGTTGCAGGCGGGATGGAGCGCCTGAATCAACTCGGGTTTTCGCCACGCATCGGCGCAAACACTCAATCGCGAGGTCCGCTTTTCTTTGCCGGATCACCTGAGCAACGCCTAGCCGACCTGCAGGCAGCTTTTACCGATCCGGAAACCAGCGTCGTAGCGGCGGTTCGCGGCGGCTATGGATCGAATTACCTGCTCGATCGAGTTGACCTCGCGCTCATCGAGAAGCATCCGAAACCATTTTTCGCTTACAGCGATATGACGGGATTGCAACTTTACCTGCTGGATCAGCTTGGCCTTCCGGCGTTTCACGGGCCGATGGTTGCAGCGGATTTTTATCGTGAAGACGGTGTGCACCTGGATAGCTTTCATGCGGCGTTGGCCGGCAAGCCATATTCGGTGGGAAGCGCGGAAGGACTGCGTACTCTTCGCAGCGGAACAGCGCTAGGGACACTCTATGGTGGCTGTCTCAGCATCCTTGTTGCGCTGATCGGGACACGGTGGGAGCCGGCAACGGAGAACAAGCTGCTGTTTATTGAGGATGTTGGCGCAAAGCCGTACCAGATTGATCGCATGCTGTGGCAGTTAAGAGCAGCGGGGAAACTGAGCGGCGTGCGTGGAATCATCTTCGGCGAAATGCTGGACTGCACATCGCCCGGAGCGCCTGAGAATCTGCTCGAAGATGCAATCCTGTCCGCACTCGATGGGTTGAATATCCCCATTGTCATCGGATTGCGCAGCGGTCATGTATCGCGTCAGAACGTTACGTTGATATTTGGTATCGAAGCAGAACTGGATGCCGGGACGGCAGCACGCATCGATCTTCTGCAGCCAGCGGTGAAACCATGAATTCGTTAACCAAACATATTCATCTGAGCGGGATTTGCGGCACGGCAATGGCTTCCCTGGCGGGGCTGCTGCAGCTACAAGGACATCGCATTACTGGTTCTGACAAAGCGGCCTATCCACCGATGAGCGACCTGTTGAGGTCATTGGGGATTCCGATTCTGGAGCCTTATTCCGAATCGAACCTTGATCCTGCGCCCGACCTTGTCGTGATCGGCAATGCACTCTCCCGCGGAAATCCCGAAGTGGAGCGCGTTCTTGATGAGCGCATACCATTCACTTCGATGGCTGCTCTCGTCCGTGAAGAATTTTTGAAGGGCCGCGAATCGCTGGTGGTCGCCGGTACCCATGGCAAAACTACAACGACGAGCATGCTGGCCTGGATCTACCAAGTTGCGTCACACGATCATGCAGCGCTAGAGCCTTCATTTCTGATTGGCGGGGTGGCAGAGAACTTCGGCACAAGCTTCCAGCTTCGTCCAACACGCACTTTCATTATTGAGGGCGACGAATATGACACCGCGTTCTTCGATAAGGGACCGAAGTTTCTGCACTATTTTCCAGACGCACTGATTCTCACGCATGTTGAGTTCGATCATGCCGACATCTACGCCGATCTGGAAGCAGTGAAGATCGCTTTCAAGCGCCTGGTCAATCTTGTGCCACGTCGTGGACTGCTGGTCGCCTTTGACGGCAGCGAAAATGTGACCGAGTGCATCAGTCACGCCTTCTGTCGTATAGAGCGTTACGGATTCAAAGCGGAGTCCGACTGGCAGATTCGTAATCTTCGCCATATTGACGGCGAGACCAAATGGGAAATTTGGCGCAACGGTGAACTGTGGTCAGAGCTGAATATGCGTCTCGCTGGCGAGCACAATGTCCTAAATGCAACAGCGGCGGCGGCGCTTGCAGTCGGTCAAGGCGTCAGCAGGGATGCCATCCGTACTGCTCTGGCCAGTTTTAAGAGCGTCAAGCGGCGTTTGGAAGTCCGCGATGTCATTCGAGGCATTACCATCATCGACGACTTTGCACATCATCCGACAGCGATACGCGAGACGCTGCGCGCGCTGCGTTCCGTTTATCCTGATTCGCGTCTATGGGCTGTGCTTGAGCCGCGTTCGAATACGCTGCGTCGCAAGGTACTCGAAAATGATCTGATTGAAAGTCTGCGAATCGCCGATCGCGTTATTCTTGCCGGCGTGTATCAGCAGCAGCGGATACCTGATGCTGAGAGGCTCCATCCGGAAGATGTTGTCGACGCTCTCAACGTTGCAGGCACACCGGCCGAATTGCATCCCGGCACCGCTGAAATTGTTGAGAGTCTGGCGCAAGAGCTGAAAACAGGCGATGTTGTCGCCATCCTTTCCAATGGCGGCTTCGACGGCATCTATGAGAAACTCCCGGCCCGGCTCAGAGCCAGCCGATCTTGAGCGAGAAAGATTGTCATGATACCGTCACTGCTCCTGCTGGCCACCTTTGTCATCCTCGGCATTCCGGCTGCGATCATCTTCCTTCCGTGGTCGATCATTACCGGCAACGCGCTGCCACTCTACACGGCTGCGCAGGTAATCGTGCGCACTGGGTACTTCCTCGCTCGCATCCGCGTTGAAGTGACTGGACGCGAATTAGTGCCCGCGAACACTGCTTGCATCTTCATGGCTAACCACGTTTCGAATCTCGATCCACCAGCGCTGATTCCAAATATTCCAGGGCGGACTTCAGCTTTTGTGAAGCGCTCGCTGATGCACATTCCGGTGTTTGGATGGGGATTGAAGCAGGGTGAGTTCGTTCCTGTGGACCGCGATGGCCGCATTGAAAGCGCACAGGAGAGCATCGCCGCAGCACGCGCTGTGCTCGCAAAAAACATACATATCACAACATTCGTTGAAGGGACGCGCTCGAAAGATGGACGCATGCTTCCCTTCAAAAAGGGTCCGTTCTTCCTCGCCAAAGAGACAGGAGCGCCATGCATTCCGGTTTCGATTTGGGGAACGGAAACCATGATGTCAAAGGGCAGCATGAAGATCCATCCCGGGACCGCACACGTCACATTCCATGGCCCCATTGATCCAGCCGATTACGAGAGGCGCGAAGACCTGATGGTGGCCGTGCGTGCAGCGATTGCGTCGGGATTGCCGGAGTGGATGCGGACTTAGCGCACGGTTATTGCACTACGGCGTTGTAGCCGTCGTTGAGCAGTTTTTGCCGCATGGCGTTCGCGTCATTGCGATTCACAAACGGTCCCGTCTGGACGTGAATGAGGCTGTCTCCGTTGTCGCGACGGGCAGTAACCGAATACCCTCGCCTTCGCAGAGCATTCACGAGAACATCTGCGTCTTCAGAATGAGACACTGCGGCGATCTGTACCATCCAGCCTTGCGTCTTGGTCATCGGTGGCAGGATCTGTGTCGGCGAAGACGGGGATGTGCTGAGCGGGCCTCCGGGAGCGGGCTGGACCTGCGAACCAGCCGCCTGCTTGAGTTGGGGCTGCGCTGAATCTGCACCATTGTCCGCGACGGCGGGAACAACTTGCGCGGGCTGAGTTGGATCACCGGAAGTATCGGTGGAAACCTCGGCGGCCGGCTGAACCGGAGGCGGAGCTTGTGCCTGGCCTGCCCCTGGCTTGGAACCAGACCCAACCGGTGTGACCGATGGTCTGACATTGGGCGTCGGAAGAATATTGGAAGCGGACGGGCCCGTCGATGTGCGGTGCCCGACAGCGTATCCCAGCCCAAAGCAGAGAACGCAAATCCCAATCAGTCCACCACCGAGGACAAAAAGCGTGCCTCCGCCTAGCGTTAGCTCGGTGTCACGCACGCTCTCTTCGGCTTCCAAGTCTTCTTTAGTAAAGTCTCGAATCATTCATGGCTCTGGGCTTATGGGTAGTGACCTGACTTCGGTCCACTATCCTTGCGTACTATCTCCTGCAGGCTTTTCGATGAACGGCTTTGACGTTGTCAGTTTATTCAACATCGAAAGCAGTTCCATCGGCAACGGAAATACGATCGTCGTATTCTTCTCGACACCGATTTCAGTGAGCGTCTGCAAATAGCGCAATTGCAGCGTCATGGGCTGCGTTGCCAACAAAGCCGCAGCGTCTACCAGCTTCTGAGCTGCATTAAATTCGCCTTCGGCATGGATGATCTTGGAGCGTTTCTCGCGCTCCGCCTCGGCCTGCTTGGCCATGGCACGCAACATCTGCTCTGGCAGATCCACCTGCTTGACTTCTACCGAAATAACTTTGACGCCGAAAGGCTCGGTGCGCTGATCGATGATCGTCTGAATCTTCAGGTTCAACTTGTCGCGATGGCTTAGCAGTTCGTCCAGTTCCACTTCGCCCAAGACCGAACGCAGCGTCGTCTGGGCGAACTGCGAGGTCTGGTAGACATAATTCGCCACCTTGATGGCCGCGGCGTTTGGATCAACTACGTACAGCGTGACGACTGCGTTGACCTTGAGGGTCACGTTGTCGCGTGTGATTACATCCTGTGCCGGGACTTCCAACACTTCCTGTCGCAGCGAAATGCGCACCATCTGGTCCATCGGGCGGAAAACCGCGATGATTCCCGGGCCTTTAGGCGGCGTCAGGGCGCGACCGAAGCGGAAGATCACCGCCCGCTCATAGTCGCGCAGGATCTTGATGGAGTTGATGAGATACAAGGCAAAAATAGCAATAACAATCAGAAACGGAGTCAGCATTTCGTGTCCCTCACTCAGCACGGATTGTACTCCCGCTGGTTTTAAGTAGCGGTTTGAGGCGGTTTCGACTGCTCTAGAGGCGCAACTCTCAACAGATATTGCTCGTGTCCAACAACGCGTAACCGGGTCCCTGCGGGCACAGACTCGCTGGCCACCGCGTCCCAAATCTCGCCTTCCACCAGGACGTGACCTTCTGGCGCCAAGGTTTCCATCGCCGAGGCCGTGCTCCCGATCAACGCATCGGCACCGAGTCGAGCCTTAATCCGCCGGGCGCGCCAAGCAAGGCGCACAAGGAAAACGGTGATGCCGCCGAATCCAACACTTACCGCAATGGCTACCCAGGGACGAATCCGCAGTTCAGGAATCGGCGCGGCAACCAGGGTAAGGGTTCCAAAGATCAGGCATACTACACCCGCCAGCGCGAGCACTCCGTGGCCACCAAATTTTGCTTCCAGCAGCATCAACGCAAACGCCGCGAATAAAAGCAATACCGCCGTGAAACGGATGGGAAGCAGGTCGAGAGCGAAGATACCGAGCAGCAACATCAACGTGCCCAGCGCGCCCGGCACAATGGTTCCCGGCGTATTGAATTCCAGATATATAAGCAGCGCGCCGAAGACTAGAAGCAGCAACGCTATGTTAGGGTTCACCAGCCATCCGAGCAGATTTTCGCGCACGGTTGGCTGTACGACTTGAATCCTTGCGTTTCTGGTGTGGAGGATTGTTTTTGTTCCATCCATCCGGGTAATTGAGCGGCCATCGAGTGAATCGAGCAATTGCGTGTCATTCGGCGCGATCGCATCGATAAGATGCTGGGTCTGCGCTTCCTCAGCTGTGTAGGAGTGCGACGATGCCACTGCGGCGATGGCGGCATCGGTGTTGCGATTGCGCCTGGCAACATACGAGCGCATGAAAGCTTCTGCATCGTTTTCAATTTTCTGACTCAAGGTCTCATCGGGCTTTCCGCCCTCAAAGACAACGTGGGCCGCGCCGGCGTTGGTTCCGGGCGCCATGGCAGCGATGTCAGCGGCCTCAAGCAGAAAGAATCCCGCTGAACCAGCGCGAGCGCCCGCTGGAGCAACGTAGACGATCACCGGCACGCGCGAACTGAGGATCGCTCCCGCCATGGTGCGCATAGAATCCACAAGCCCGCCGGGCGTGTTGATCTCAACAAGGAGCGCGGAGGCGCCATCGGTGTTGGCCTGAGCAATCGCTCGGTCCAACAATCCCGCAGTTACTGGTTGAATTGTCTGGTCGAGCACTAGCTTATCGACGACAGGCTGCTGGGCACTTGTGACTCGAGCACAAATACAAACCAATGCTATGGCTACGGTAAATCTGAATGCTTTGCGGAACTTGAATCCACGCACTTGCTCAAGCATGGCTCGCTCCCATCATTACTGCGTTTTCCCGGACCTCGCCTCAATCTGGCGATTCAGTTCTTTCGCGGTCGCGCTGGCCGGGTCAATCTTTAGCGCTTCTCCAACTTCCCTGCTGGCATCGTCCATATGGTTAGACGCGAGATCGAGCCGGCCCAATACGAGATAGGCATCGAGCGAAGGTGAAAGCTTCAGAGCGGCATTTGCCTCTTTACGCGCTCCCGCGACATCGCCAGTGCGCTCGCGAACAGCCGCTAAACCGGCGTGTGCATCGGCCAAGGATCCGTCATCGATCTCCGCGGATTGGAACAGCCGCTCGGCCTCGAGCAACAAACCCCGGTTGAAGTAGTCTTTCGCGTGAGCGGAGAGCTTCACGGCACGATCGTGCGGCGACAGCGCAGCCAACCGCGTCGCTTCCATCTGGTCCATCATCAAGGCTGCCTGTTTGAATGCGCCTGCGTCAAAGGTGCGCACAATGCGCTCCAGTGGTTCGGCTGCGTCTTCGGCATCAGCCGACTTCGGAGACTTCCAAGCAGCAAGCAATTTCTGAGCCTCTGCATCCGTCGGCCGTAGTTTGAGGCATTGATTCATTTCATTGACGGCATTTGACTCGGAGCCATGGCGCTTAAGGCTGAGGGCAAGGTTGAAGTGGTAATCGGCATCGTTTGGGTCAGCAGCCGCAGCCTGGACGAACAGGCCCGTGCCGTCATGATTTTGACGGCTCACAGCGACTGCTTCGTTGTTCACCACTTCGGCCAGGGGTAGTTCTTGAGCGACCCCTGCGAATGCATCCTGAGCTTGCGCATAGGAACCAAAGTATAGGAGAGAAAGTCCGCGATAGAACCCAGCTTCGAGCGCGTCAGAGTCGTTCGGACTTACCTTCGCAAACGATGCCGCAGCTTCCTCGTACTGCTGTCCATTGAAGTCTTCGCGACCGAGTGCCATCCATGCGGGACTGAAATTTGGACTCAAGGCCACGGATTGTTTCAGATGTCGCTCGCGCTCCTGCTGGTCCGGCTCCGAAATTCCCCGGATGTATTGCTCGAAGGCGTCGAGGCGCAAACTTGCGCCTGCTGCGAGGAAGGTGTCCTGCGCTACGCTGAAACCGGGGTCCATAACGCGCGTAAGACGCCAGGCGAGCGAATCAAAGACGGCAATCATATCGTGCATCTCTCCGCGTGCCATCACCGCATCGCTCATGCGAAGCCGGGGAACGTTAAGAACGCGTGCCTCAGCAACGATACCTGTGCCTTCGATCCGATAGCTGCCCACAATGATGGAGTCGACGTCGAGCGTCTGCGCCAGTTTCAATGCACTGGCGCGCGATGGCTGAAAATGCTGCGGCAGACCGAGATGGTCGAGGGCATACATACGATCTGCCCGGCTCATGGGTGCAAAGCCCGCCGAGGCAAAACGAGCGTCGAGGATTTCAGGCGCAGCCTCGCGGATCCACTCGAGGTTCGGTTGTCCTGTCCCATTATCGAATGGAAGAACAAGCAGTATGCGGTTTTTGCCGGCGTTGGCCGCATCGGAAACCGCCTGAGCGCGAGCATGGAGGCCAACCACCAACGTCAGCAAGAGTGCAAGCGCGGCACCTGACCTGACCGTTTGAACATATCTGCGAAATAGAAGAAGAAGGAGCACGACAGGCTCGATTATAGGTGTTTTGGCGATCTGCCGCAGTGTTCCGAAAATGCCGTGCCGGTTCAGCGTACAGGGTTCGGCAACGGCATGCGAGCTTCAAATTGGCGGTTGAAACGGATCAATGCGATCCACTGGTCGTGATCTTCGCGCTGCCACTCCAGCGTTCCATGGAGACGCAAGGCGATGGCTTCGGGCGGCAAGTCATGGTGCAAGCCGAAGTACTTCCGATCGAGGGCTTCACTCTTCGGCCCAAGACTCAACAGCATAGTCGGAGGATCATATTTCGTGGAGAACACGAGGGCGGTGGAATAACCGCTGGGGTCGTCGGCAGCACGATTGATCTGCCCCTCAGTGAAGTCTTCGAGTGGGTAAACCTGATAAGGCGTTTTGACATAACCCAACTCCGGCTTGGTCAGTTCGTCGGTAACAGGCCATGCGGAGAGAACGGTGGATCCCGGGTAGCGTTTGTTCAGCTGATATATCCCTGCGACGTGGAGTCGAATTACCCGCGCGTACTCCAGGTTGTCTTCGGGTGCAAAACGGTACGGCGGGTTGATGAACAGACCTGCGATGAATGCCACTGCGGAAAGTGCGGCAAGCGCCTGCCAGTACGGTACGCGGCGCGAGAAGGTGGAAACGGCGACGAGCAAGACCAGCGGGTACATTGGCAGCAGGTAGCGCGTGAGCAATGCTCCGCCTAAAACACTGAACAGAACTGCGTTGGCGAGGAGGATGAAGAATATCTGCCAGAGAACTGTCTTGCTCAGGTAAGGCCGTTCGCGACCCTCGGCATCGACTCTCGGATTCAGCATGAGTGCGGCAATTGTCAGAAGAGCAGGCACGAACATGTTCATGTGCGCGGTAAGGTGCAGCAGGCGGTGCCCGAAGGCCGCGAGAAAGCGCGCCGGCGCAAGGTTAGCCTGAGCGTTGTACTTGAGAAACTGGGGATTGCCGAAGACAAATCCTGTTTTAGAAAAATGCCACGCATACCACGCCACCAGTGCCAGAGCGCAACCGGCTAACCACGCTGCGTCTTTCCAACGGCGGCTCCTCGTTGGTTGCGATGTCCGGAACCCGTCCACGATCGCAAGTATCGCTAGGGTCATGGGAACTACGATGGCCGTTTCTTTCGAGAGCACTGCTGCCGTGAACCATAACGCCGCGAGGATCGGGCGGCGATTGGAATCCGGAAGCGCGTAAACGAGTCCCCACAACGTAAAGGCGGCGGCAAAAATATCGGCTTGTGCCAGTGTGCTCTGGGCGAACCACACTGGATAAAGCGCGGTCAGTAGGACTGTCCAAAAGGCGACCTGTCCGGAACCTGCGACGCGTTGCGCCAATCGCCAAACCGCGAGCAGGCCAAATGAAGAGACGATCAGCACGGCCTCTCGCGTCACTTCGGGGTAGTAGCCCGATAACTTCCACCAAAGAGCCAGGTAAACGCTAGGCAGCGGCGGATGCGCGTTCGACATTGTGGTGAAGGGGATGAGGGAACCGGTGCGGAAGAAATCCCAAGCTGCGGGGATGTAGTATCCAGCCTCATCCCAGTAATACGGCAGCCTGAGCAGCGAAACATGGCTCAGATACAGCGCTGCGAAGATAACAGGGAACACCATCCACGGAGGAAACGGCGCATCCGGACGCGGTTCGAGGATTTTTCGCAGACGCAGTTGCTTGCTCATGAACCTGTCTTTTTAAGTAGCCCGCTTGTCTGACCGGACAATCAATTCACTGGACCCTGGGGGAAGTTCATGTTCTGCGGCTCGAGATTCAGAGTTCCGAATGCCTGTTCATACTGCGAGAGGTTTTGTCCGAGCACATTCCAGAGCGCCTTTGCCTGTTGAGGGCTGAGAAAGATGGCCTGGTGGTTGCGGATGGTCACCTGCTCGGGGCTGTCGCTGGAGGCGAGGCCGAAAACCAGCGAGAAGTCCCATACACTCACGCGGACCTGGACGCTGTTTGCATAGGTCTCGCGGTAGTCCGGAGTCTGAACGACGTTCATCTGGGGTTGTTGCGGGGTCTGACTCATAGTTTCTTCAGATTAACCTGTCCGGGTGGGGCTTACCGGGTCGCTTGCCAGCCTCAATCAGGAAAGATAGTCAGGCAGAAGGTTCTGGAAGGTCGGCCACATCATTGCGCGATGCCATTATGGATGGCACGAAGGTCCCCTTGAGAGTCTGCAGCACTCAGGTCTTTCGAGCCTTCCTCACCTGTCGCACTGATGCTTCGTAACATTAGTGCATCAGCGGCCGGCTCGGGATCACCGATCGGCGCACCTTCATCTGGAGAAACCACAATTCAAAATACCGATAGGAAAGCGCCGCCATCAGAACGGTCAGAGCAAAAGATGCGAAGATCCTCCCAAGAAACATGGGCGGCTCGTGGACGAACGCATATGGGAAGGTGCCAAAAACCAAACGATGTGCGAACCCATGAAACACATATAAGCCGAAGGAGATTCGTCCAAGGTAAACGATCGCTCGAGGAATCAGATGTGCGTCAAGGCCTAGAAATGCAATGAGTGCGAGCACCGATCCAAGAGACGCCAGTGTGTACCCGCCGAGAATATGCCAGATCGTGGAGTGGGTATAGGGAGGGCCGACTTTTGAATTTGGTCCGGAGTTGGCGAAAAACCAGCACATCCCACTCAGCACGAGGATCAGGATCCTACTCCAGATCGCTAGGCGAGGCAGTCGGCTGCGGAGAACGAGGCATAGCAATATGCCAGCTGCGAAACACTGAAATTGCACAAGTGGGTCAACCCAGGTGCGACCTCCATTTACACCCCGCATGCTGAGGTAATAGAGCCTTCCGTTTGAAACAAGAATCAGGGCGGCGCAGATTGCAAAAAGAGTCCGGCGATTGAAGTATTTCAATATCCACGGCGCAAAAAGATAGAACTGCTCCTCGACCGATATGCTCCAGAGCACGGCCATGGGATTGTCGAGGCCCCCGTGTGCGGCGCACTGCCAAGCTCCCATGAAGATCACATACCAGCTTATTTCGACCAGATCGCCGCGGTTCCCGCCGGGCAATACAGCAATCAATGCGCCGAGCGCGAGACCGAGGTAATAGAGAGGCCAAATCCGCAAGATTCTCCGAAAGTAAAACTGCTTGACTTCGATCGTTCCTGTGCTTGAACGCTCGCGAAGTAGCAGTTCGCAGATAAGAAAAGCACTCAGCGTGAAGAAAAGGCTCAAGCCGAATATGGAAGCCTCGGCGCACCCGTAGTAGAGCGGGGCGAACCCATGCAGCAGTGAGTCAAGCCGTGCATTCGGCTGCGAAGGGAGCGTGTGTGAAAGAAAAACGAGGAAAAAAGCAAGGAACCGAACCGCGTCCAGTTCGGGGCGATAGTACCGCGCCGGCTTTTTATGAGGGTCGGGAGGATCGGAAAAACGACTCGACTCTGTTGGATCGAAGCCCTGAATCGGATTCCCCTTGGTGCGAAAGGAGGGACTCGAACCCTCATGGATTGCTCCGCCAGATCCTAAGTCTGGTGCGTCTGCCAATTCCGCCACTTTCGCGCTGATGCCAATTTAGCATTTCTGGCGTTATAGGGATGATGCCTCACTAACCAATCTATTTCAAACCATAGAATCGGGCGCAGTTGCCACCCAGCAGGGCCTCCAGGTGTTGTGAGGGCAAATCTTTCGCGTATTGCATGACCAGGCCCATGGTATCGCTGTAACCGGCGGATAGAGTGCACACGGGCCAGTCGGAGCCGATCATCAGGCGCTCCGTTCCGAAGGCATCGAAGACGACGTCAAGGTGACGGCGGAAGTCTTCCGGCTTCCACTGTTTCCAGCGAGCCTCGGTAACCATGCCGGACAACTTGCACCACACATTTTCGAACTTTGCGAGAGTACGGATCTCGCGAGCCCAAGGCTCTATGAGGCCGTCGGCAATGCCTGGCTTGGCAATGTGGTCGAGTACAAATCGCTGCCGCGGAAACTCCTGCACGAGCTGCACTGCGATGGGCAGGTGGCGCGGATGGAGCAGCAGGTCGTAGGTAAGCCCATGATCGGCCAGCCGTGCGATTCCGCGGCGAAAATTGGGGCGCAGCATGAACCGGTCGTCAGGTTCGTCCTGAAGGATATGGCGCACTCCAACAAGTTTTGGTTGACTAGCCAGCTGCTTCAGCATGACCGGCAATTCCTGCGAGCAAAGGTCGACCCACCCGACAACTCCCTTAATGAAATTGTCCTGGTTGGCTAATTCAAGCAGCCAGAAGGTCTCATCCAGATCCTGGCGTGCCTGCACTGCGATTGAACCCTCGAACCCGTTGGCATCCAGGAGCGGCTTTAAGTCGCTCGGAAGGAAATCGCGCTTCAGTTCCGGCATCGCATCGCTGATCCAGCCATATTCGGCGGGGCTGTATTTCCAGAAGTGCTGGTGTGCATCGATTCTCATGATTCAATCCCGTAAACACTCGTATCCAGACGCCATGCTAACCCCTGCGGTCAGACAGGTATAGTGCTGATATGCGTCTCCAATTTCGATTGTCTGTTTTGGCGATTTCCTTCTTCAATGCTGCAGCCTTTTTGCAAGCTCAAAGTCCCAAGCCCACCATCACTCTTGACGAGTTTCTCAACACCACGGCGATCGTCGGAACGAGCCTTTCGCCGGACGGCTCCGCCGCAGTCATCGCGACTGAAACGCCTGACTGGAAGGCCAGCTCGAACCGCCATGACCTCTGGCTATGGACAGCGCAGGGTGGGTTGAAGCCGTTGACTCACTCTGGGACTGACGATCAGCCCCATTGGAGCCCCGATGGCAAATGGATTGCATTCGTGTCGGAGCGACCACCCGCCGGGTCAGTGGACGGCAACGGCGACGCGGAAGCAACGAAAGCGAGCCGCATCTGGCTCATCTCGGCATCGGGAGGAGAAGCGCTTCCGCTGTACAACGAGAAGCTCGATGTACACGCATTTGCATGGTCGCAAGACAGCTCGTCGATCTACTTCTCGGCCAAGGCGCCGCTTACGCACGAACAGGAAGACGAGCAGAAGGACACATGGAAGGATGTTGTCCGGTGGCGCGAGCAATACAGGGGCGATGTGTTGCTGAAGCTGGCGATCGCTCCCGCGCTGGCTCGCGCAATTGCGGTATCTGATGCGGGAGCAGTCCCTACAGCAGCCAAAGCCGACGCCGAGCCGTCATCGAAACTGGCTACCGGTGCAGAGACCATCGCAAAGAGCGATCTTGCGATCAGCGAGATTGCGCCGGCTCCTGATGGCAAACAGATTGCGTTTATCACGGAGCCCATTCATAAGCGAATTGAAAATCCGGCGGACTACGAGATTTTTCTGGTAGCAGCAAGCGGCGGCGACGCTAAACCGATCACGCACAACCAGGCAATGGAATCGAACTTGCATTGGTCACCGGATGGACATTGGATCTACTTCGCAGTGAATGCGGGGAACGGGTCGCTGGACGGGAAATATCGCGATGTGCAGGGGCGGCTTTATCGGATCGACGCTGCTTCGGGGAAGACCGAGCGACTTGGCGCATCCTTCGACGGGTCGTTTGATCAGTACACGTTGCTCGCCGACGGTCGCGAATTGGCGCTGGGACTGAAGGGCACGGAAACTCAGGTTTATCTGATCGAGGGAGAGAAGGCGACAAAGTTGCCTGGAATGGCGGGCAGCTATGCGGGATTGGATCCCGCGCATGGTTCTAATTCTCTGCTAGTGCGCTTCTCCACGATCAACGATCCGCAGCAGGTCTACCTCGCTTCAGATCCAATGCAAACCGACAAACTGAAAAAACTTACCGACTTTAATCCCATTTTCGCGGAGCGGGCACAACCGGAGTTTCAACCTTACACTTGGAAATCCGACGACGGGCACACAGTGGAAGGTGTGTTGATCTTCCCTCCGGGCAAGAAGGATGCGAAGCATCTGCGCATGTTGACCCTGATTCACGGCGGTCCGGCGGATGCTGATGGGAATCGATTCGGCGCTGACTGGTACGACTGGGCCACCTTCGCTGCGGATAACGGGTGGCTGGTATTCCGGCCAAACTATCGAGGCTCGACAGGATACGGAGACGAGTTCATGCTCGGGATCGAGCCGCATCTCGTATCGAAACCGGGGCGCGATATTCTCACCGGCGTCGATGCGCTGGTGAAAGAAGGCTATGCCGATCCGGATCACCTCGCGATAGGCGGCTATAGCTACGGTGGTTATATGACGAACTGGCTGATCACACAGACGACGCGGTTCAAGTCCGCCGTGACCGGAGCGGGCGCAGTGGAGCACGCAGCGAACTGGGGCAACGACGACGAGACGTGGGACGATGCCTGGTATCTTGGTGGGCGCCCCTGGGAGAATCCGAAGCTGTATCAGGATGAAGCTGCAATATTTCAATTCGACAAGGTGAAGACGCCCACTCATCTTGTGCAAGGGGGCGCGGATATTCGCGTGAGCTACCTGGAAGGCGAGACGATGGAGCGTGCGTTGCAGTCGCTTGGTATTCCGCACACGTTCCTGGTGTTTCCCGGAGAGGGGCACAGCCTCGACAAGAATCCCTGGCATGGCTACATCAAGCTGCGCGAGGAGATTAAGTGGCTGGAGAAGTACGACAAACAGTGAATCGTCAATACGATAGAAGCGGTCGCGTCTACGTGCCGGAAATTCGAAGGCATCAGGTTCGACACCTCGTACGTCCAACGATTGTGCTGAAGCCAGCTGCCTAAGTGGCGCATCCTATCTGCAGGGACCAATGAATCCAGCGGTTGAACAAGCCCGTCATGTCGCCTTCCAGCAGACGCTTCTGAGCGCCCGGCGCACCATGCTGATGAGCGAGATTTTGAAGCTCGCCATCGACAGTTTTCGCGCCAGCAAGCTGCGCTTTGCGTTGACGGCGCTGGGAATGGTGATTGGTACAGCGTCGGTGATCCTGGTGGTGACCATCGGGCTCACAGGACGGCAGTTCATTTTGAATGAGATCCAGAAGATTGGCACGAACGAGATCGAGGTCGAGTATTCAGGTGGCGGAGCTGTCGGCGCGGAGAAGGTGCAATACAACGACTTCCTGACGCGCGAGGATGAGAAGGCCGTGCTGGCGCAGGTACCAAGCGTGGTGGCATCGTCCCCGGTGCTGGAGTCGCACGACCGCATCAGCTTTGGTGGCGGCGTGGTGAAGGATACGTTGGCGCTAGGAGTCAGTCCGCAATACAAGGATGTGCGCAATCTGATTGTGCTCTCCGGTCGTTTTTTTGACGAACAAGACGAAACCGCGCACATGAAGGTAGCTGTCGTGACTGTACCGTTTGCGCGCGACATGTTTGGCAGTGAAGACGCAGCTCTCGGCAAGGAGTTCACCATCCAGGGAATTCCTTTTATGATCGTCGGAACTTTCAAAGAGAGCGTCGACACTTTTGGCGAGACAGAAATTGCGGACGAAACCATTCTGATTCCCTTCTCAGTCGCGCGATATTTCACCGGAACCGATGACGTGAAGCAGCTTTATTTCACTATTCGGAGCATGGATGAGGTTCCCGATGCTACGCGCGAAATCCATGACGTGATTCAGGCTCGCCATAAAGCGAATTCGGTCTACAAGACATTCGACCTGCGCGAACTTCTCGCGATGGCTGATCGGATTTCGATAGCGCTGATCGTAGTGCTGGTGCTGGTTGCGGCGGTAACGCTGGCGGTGGGCGGCGTGGGAATTATGAACATTATGCTGGCGAATGTGCGCGCGCGCATTCGGGAGATCGGCATTCGCAAGGCTCTTGGAGCTACATATCGCGAAATCAAACTACAGTTTCTGGCGGAGGCCGTGATCATTTCGCTCACTGGCGGACTAATCGGATGCGTGGCAGGGCTCGCGGTTCCGTTGTCGATTCGACTCCTCTCGGACTATCCACTTCCAGTGTCTATGTGGTCGGTGGTGATTGCACTGGCAGCGGCTACGGCAGTCGGCGTTGTGTTTGGCACGGTTCCCGCGACGCGCGCCGCGCAGATGGATCCGGTTGAGGCGCTCAAATATGAGTGACGAGCAGAAGTCCGAATCGGAACCTAGCGCGGAAGAACAGTCGAAGGGACTCAATCTCACACTGGCTTACAGCCTGCTGGCATTTGCGATCGTTGCAGCACTCTGCATAGCTCTCTTTATCGTGATGCCGTTTTACCATCGGCGCTGACCCGGCTAAAGACAAGGCCTGATTTTGTAACGACAATCGCACGGCTGAAGCCGTGTCCCTTCAAAGAATTGAGAAAAGTCTACGATCTTTCAGGGATGCCGTGCGGCCGTACCGACCGGCTCTCCCTCAATAACTCCATCTGCGGCGGCAGCCAACTTTTTTGATTTCCGGTAGACATTTGCAACTGCAAGTGTCCATAGCGGAACGAAGTCGACTCCGGGAACCAGCTTCGCCAGAAATGAAGGGGCAAACTCCCAGTGCCAGCCAAGCAGGAAGCTGAGCGCACCGGCCATGCCCAGGTCGAGTGCATCGTCGGCGGGCGATGCCGCACCCTCAACGAACAGCGGAAAGATTGCTATCTGAACGAGGTCAGCAATGATCGCTAAAGCGAGCGCTGCCCGCATCCGATTTCCTGGAGCGATGCTGGCCGCGCCTTTGTCTAATTCCAGTTGAGATTGCATTGCGGCCCTCCTCTCAATATTAGACGTGAATGGTGCACGAAGGGGTTCCCATGATCGGAAGTGGTTTTGCCTTTAGATGACAGGGACCACCACTTTCGAGGATGGTCGGACGTTTTATGATCGTCGCTGATGAGATGAGGGTCAAGACATGGTGACGCAGGCAGAGAAGGGGATGTTATTCAAGGCGCTGCACGAGCGCAAGCAGCCATTTGTTATCGGCAATCCGTGGGACGCGGGGTCGGCGCGCATTCTCACCAGCTTGAAATATGAGGCATTGTCGACTACCAGCGCGGGGCTGGCCTTTTCACTGGGGCGCAAAGATGGAACCGCGTCGGTGAGTCGAGCGGAAGCGCTGGAGAATGCGAAGAGCATTGTGGAAGCGACAGATCTGCCGGTTGCTGCTGATCTTGAAAACGGATATGGGCACGCGCCGGAAGACGCCGCGGAGACCATTCGTCTGGCGGCCAAAGCTGGGCTGGTCGGTGGATCGATTGAAGATGCCACTGGCGACGCTGCGAAACCGATCTATGAATTTGAGCACGCGGTGGAGCGGATCGCCGCCGCCTCGGAAGCGGCGAAGACGTTGCAGTTCCCTTTCATGCTGGTGGCACGGGCGGAGAACTACCTTCATGAACGGCCGGATCTGGACGATACGATTCGGCGCCTGCAGGCATTCGAGAAAGCAGGGGCGTCGGCGCTGTATGCACCCGGCCTGACGCAACCGGAAGATATCCGGACTGTATGTGCCTCCGTTTCTAACCCGGTGAATGTGCTGATGGGATTGAAGGGCGCGCCGCGACTGACCGTTGCGCAACTCGGCGATCTGGGAGTAAGGCGAATCAGCATCGGATCAGGCTTTAGCCGGGCTGCGTTGACGGCCTTTCTACATGCCGCCCGCGAAGTGATTGAGGATGGAACGTTTGGGTTTGCAGACGAGACACTGTATATCTCGGAGTTGACCGCAATGTTTGGTAATTCCTAGCGCATATGAAGGTGTGTTCGATCGAGATTGCGAATGTCTCAATGCGGATGAAGGTTACTAAAGGACAGGCGAAGGAAAAGAGTAGTAACACCGGGGGGGGAGGGGGTGGCCTTCTTTGTCGCAGCCTCGCGAACCTCGTATGATTCCTGACGCGGAGATCTTGCACATGCATTCATTGTGCGCCGGCGAGGGATAATTGCCTGCAAAGTGTGTGGGACAATTTGTCGTTTAGATGCTGCCGTTTAGAAGACTTCCGGAGAAACACATGTTGACGGCGCCGGAATGCTAATCGCGAGGTAGGGATATTTTGAGTCTGCTGAGTTGATGCAAAGGTGATGTCACTATGAGCAAGAGGAGCATGAGTCCAGCACGCCTCGAGGCCTTCTCGGATGGTGTGATCGCGGTGATCATCACCATCATGGTGCTGGAATTGAAGGTGCCCGGGCCAGATGGCGTAGCGGGTGTGCGCGCGGTGCTGCCTACCTTGTTTCTTTATTTGCTAACCTTTGTGCAGATCGGGATCTACTGGGTCAACCATCACTACCTTGTCGACGAGGTGGAGACGGTGAGTCATGGGATTTTGTGGGCTAACTTGATTTTTCTTTTCTGCCTTTCGCTGTTTCCTTTTGCCACGGATTGGATCGGCGTGAAAGGGCTGACGTCATTCAATACCGCTCTCTACGCAACCGTCAGCATTTTTCCAGGACTGAGCTACATGGGACTATGGAGCCAAATACGAGCGCAGAGTACGGCACCGGAACATGCAACATGGGGCAAGCAAATTGCCTCTGTTGCGCTTTATCTGGCAGCGATTCCGGCTGCTTATTACAAACCTGCTGCCTCGCTGGCGTTGATTGGAGTGGTTGCGATCCTGTGGCTGCTGCCGCCGAAGGTTGAGGCATCTTCGAATTGAGATATCGCCTCGCCCTTCGAGGCTCAATTCGCGTTGGTCAGGAATTGTCGCATCCGCCGAAAAAGCAGATCCTTCACTCCGCTTAACCCCATGGACACACGTGTCCACGGGGCCCCCAAAGCGCTCCGTTCAGGATGACAAGTGAAGACTAGAGGTAAGCGAGCCCGGGGGCAGCCGGTAACAGATGGAACGAATTTTCTATCCTGAGATGCGGCGTTGCATTTCGATGAGCGCGCTGTCATTCAATGCGGAGTGCGGTCATTGGATCTACGCGCGTTGCCCTCTTTGCCGGGAGCCAGACGGCGAGGAAAGCGACAGCGCTGAGAAGTATCGTTGTCGCGACGAAGGCGACGGGGTCCAGCGGCTTAACCTTGAACAGGAAGCTCGCGAGGAAGCGTGTTAGCCACAAGGCTCCTCCTGCGCCAATGATGAGGCCGATGAGCGTTAGCGTCATGCCCTGGCGGATGACCATGTTGCGAAGGTTCGAGGCCTGCGCCCCGAGCGCCATGCGGACGCCGAGTTCCTGGGTGCGTTGCTGCACGGAGTAGGACATTACGCCATAAACTCCAATTGCCGCCATCAGCAATCCCGCAGAACCGAACACAGTGAGCAGCAGCATGTTGAGGCGTTGACGCGCTATATTCTGCGCTTCGATCTCTTCCATGGTGCGGATATGTGCGACTGGAAGTCCGCCGCTGGCTTCGCGCAAAGCGGCGGCAATGGGCGTGGTCAGCGTGCGCGGGTCGACCTGGCTGCGGACGATCCACCATATCGGGGCTACTTTGGAATTCAAAGCAGTCTCCAGATCCGGCATTTGCGCGATCGGAATGTACATGACGGGGAAAGGATCTGCGTTGGGACCGCCGTCATGCGTGTCGCCAACAATGCCGACAACCTGGCGGGGCTGTTCCGCAAAGGCAGGTCCGGCATCGGCACCAATCAGGATGCGATCTTTAAGCGGATCGCTATTGGGCCAGTACTGGCGGGCCATGGCCTGATTGATCACGACGACACCGGGCGCCGCAGCGTCGTCCTGTTTGGTTAGAGTGCGGCCGCGAAGCAACGGAATCTTGAGAGCACTGAAATAACCGTAGGAGATGGATGAGAATCCTGCTCCGCCTGTCGGCTGCGCATTCTGTTTAGGGCGGCCGACCACGTCGAAGGACATTCCGAATCCGCCGGCCATCGGCAAGCAATTTGTGGCACCGACGTCGAGGACTCCCGGCACGGCAAGCAGCCGATCTGTCCCGGCGCGAATGACGTCCGCAACAGGCGCTGTTTTCTGGAAACGGTCTCCACTGACCGACATGGACATGCTGATCACGTTTTGCATCGCAAAGCCGGGATCGATGGACTGAAGGTTCATAAAGGTGCGGATCAGCAATCCAGCACCGACAACGAGCGTCACGGTGAGAGCAATTTCGCCGATGACGAGCGCGGAGCGCAGCTTACCGCTGCGGAATCCGATGCCGGAGCGACTGCCGTTTTCATTGAGAGCGGCTGCGAGGTTTGTTTTCGAGGCGCTGATTGCCGGGACGAGACCGAAGACGATTCCAGTGAGGATGGAAATGCCGAGAGTAAACAGCAGGATGTTGAGGTCGAGCGTGATGCCCGAACCATCTTCGCCGATGCGGGGGATGTCGCCTGGGTTGATCTTGAGCAAGATGCGAACGCCAGAAAATCCGAGGACGAGGCCCAGAAGTCCGCCTGCGAGCGACAGGGTGAGGCTTTCAATGAGCAGTTGGCGGATGATCTGGCCACGGCCAGCGCCGAGAGCGGACCTTGTGGCGAATTCGCGTTTGCGCGCGGCCGACCTTGCAAGGAGCAGATTTGCGATGTTGGCACATGCGATGAGGAGCACGAAGACCACTGCTCCGAGCAACACGAAAAGGCGGCCGCGGGTATCGCCAATCATGGTCTGCTGAAGGGACGTGACGCTAAATCCGCCATTCGGCGGTAGAGAGTCGTTGCCGTACAGTCTTCGAAACTGGTCTGCGGCGAGACGCAATTGAGCATCGGCCTGAGGAATGGTGATACCGGGCTTGAGACGCGCAGCCACGGTAAAAAAAGTGACCATGTCCTTTGAGTTCAAATCGAATTGATAAGGCACCCACAGATCGATCGGCGAGTCGGTCGTAAATCCGCGCCCAATCACTCCCACGACGAGAAACGGCTGGCCATCCAACTGAATCGTCGTACCGACAATGTTGGGGTTGCCGCCATAGCGGCTTTTCCAGAGGCTGTAACTCAATACGGTGACGTGGCCACCATTGGGGCTGTCTTCGTCGGCGGTAAAGGTGCGGCCAAGAATAACGGGCGCGCCAAACATCGCGAAGTAGTCTGCAGAAACGTGAAATCCCTGCACCTGCTGGGGATGGTCGCCTCCGGTGATGTTCAGGCCGGCACCGCCGAAATCGTAAGCAGCAACCTGCTGAAAGATGCTCGTCTGCTGGCGCCATAGATTGAATCTGGGTATGCTGGCACCCGGAAAATTGCCTCGCGGGCTGGTATTCATCAACGCGACCAGTGCCTGCGGGTCGGGATAAGTAAGCGGTTGCAGGAGGACGGTGTTGATGACCGAAAAGACCGCGGTGTTCACCCCGATTGCGACCGCAATTACGAGAATGGAAATCACGGCAAAGCCGGGCGTCTTGGCGAGTGCTCGCAGGGCGAAACGAAAGTCGCGCGCTACGGCTTCAATCATTGCGAAGGAGCGGTAGTTCCAGACGCGCTCGCGGGTGGTTCGCGGATTACCAAACCGCATATTCGCCTGTCGATGCGCTTCCTGAGGCGCGAGGCCACGCGCTCGATTTGCGTCTTCTTCGTGGGCGAGGTGGGACTCGATTTCCTGGGCAAGGTCTTCGTCTTTCTGGGTCCGATGGATGAAGCGATTCAGGCTCATGGATGCTCTCCTGCCGGTTTTATTCGAACGATTCCCCAAGAATGAGGCCGATGGCGCGCGTCATCTTTTGCCAACGCCCCGTGGCGGCGTGCAGTTCTTTGCGGCCTTTGTTGGTAAGCCTGTAGAACTTGGCCTTGCGGTTGTTGTCGCTCACGCCCCACTCGGAGGATAGCCAACCGCGATCTTCAAGCCGATGAAGCGCGGGATAAAGGGACCCCTGCTCGACTTCGAGGGCATTCTCCGAGGTTCGTTCGATTGCCTGGGCGATGGTGTGACCGTGCGCCGGACCCATAACAAGAGTGCGCAGGATGAGCATGTCCAGCGTGCCTTGCAGAATCTCCCCAGCTTCTGACGTTTTTCTTGTGACCATCATGAGATCTCCACTCGAATGACTATGCGAGAGAAATAGTACTCCACTCGGATGTCTATGGGAAGGATGTCTTTAAGGTTAAGCTCGTGTTTAAATGCAAACCCATGGAGCAGGAAAGGTTTAGACCGCATCCAGAGACTAAAAAAATAGCGAGCTTTGCCGCAATGATTCGATAACATCTAGCGCAGGACGGTGCGCCGCTTATTCCCCGTTTTAAAGCTTGCTTGGCGCTTTGGTTCCCTACTCTGCTGGTTTTGACTTCAAGGAGAAGAATGAAATCTTTGAGCCGCGTATTCTTTGTCGCTGTTTCGATGCTGGTGATGGGCGCCTGCGTGCAGGCGCAGGTGGACCCGAAGCTTTACTCCGATATGAGGTGGCGCGAAATCGGGCCGATGCGGGCCGGGAGGACGCGAGCGCTGGCGGGAGTGCCGAGCGAGCCGGCGACGTTCTACCTGGGCGCAGTGAACGGCGGGGTATGGAAGACAACAGACGCGGGCGCGACGTGGCACAGCCTGTGGGATGACCAGCCAAGCGGATCGATCGGGTCGATTGCGGTTTCGCTGAGCGATCCGAATACGATCTATGTAGGCAGCGGCGAAGGACTGCAGCGGCCAGATCTTTCGACCGGTGATGGTGTCTATAAGTCGACCGATGCGGGCAAGACGTGGACGCATCTTGAGGGGCTCCGCAACGGGCAGCAGATCGGGCAAGTGGCAATCGATCCGCACGATGCAAATCGCGTATTCGTGGCCGTGGAAGGTCACCCCTACGGGCCGAGTGAAGAACGCGGGTTATATCGGACGGTGGATGGCGGCAAAACGTTCAAGCGTGTTCTGTTCACGAACGAGCGCACCGGCGCGTCGGAGGTGCAGATCGATCCGCAGAATCCGCAGATCGTGTTTGCGGGGATGTGGCAGCGGCAGGAAGCGCCGTGGGAGAACGGGTCGTTTGAAGGCGGAGAGGGTGGACTGTATCGCTCGACGGATGGTGGCGACACATGGAAAAAGCTCACGGGAAACGGGCTGCCGGATAAAGTTCTGCAATTGCAGATGACGATTTCGCCAAGCAATCCGAAACGGATCTATGCGGAGATCGCTCCAGTGAACGGACCGGTCTGGCTGTATCGGTCAGACGATGGAGGCGACCACTGGGTGCATGCGCCGGAGGACGATACACGGCCGGAGGAGCGGATTGGCGGCGGAGATTGCCCGGTACCGCTGGTAGACCCGAAGGATCCGGATACGGTCTACGTGGCCAGCATCGTGAGTTGGAAATCGACCGATGCAGGCAAGACCTGGACGGCGTTTCGCGGGTCGCCGGGTGGTGACGATTATCAGAATGTCTGGGTGAATCCCAACAACACCAAGATTGTGGCGCTGGCAAGCGACCAGGGGGTGGTGATCTCGCAGAACGGCGGCGAGAGCTGGGCCGAATGGTACAACCAGGGCACCGCGCAGATGTATCACGCAACAGCGGACAATGCCTTTCCGTATCGCGTGTGCGGCGGACAGCAGGATTCGGGATCGGCGTGCGTGCCAAGCCGCAGCGACGATGGTCGCATCACGTTTCATGACTGGCATCCAGTGGGAATCGAAGAGTACGGCTATGCCGCGCCTGATCCGCTGGACCCGGACGTTGTGTATGGCGGGAAGGTGACGCGCTACGACCGGCGCACTGGTCAGATTCAAAACGTGGAGCCGAAGCCGCTGCGAGGATATCGTGCACTGCGCACGGAGCCGCTGATGTTTTCGCCGGTTGATCCGCACAAGCTTTATTTCGCAACGAACACGCTGTGGCTGACAGAAGATGGCGGCAAGGACTGGAAGGAAGTAAGCCCGGATCTGACACGCGAGACGTGGGAACTGCCGAAGGTGGTGGAGGGTTACAAGGATTCTGCAGCAGCTAAGGCGACGCGGCGGGGAGTGATTTATGCGCTTGGGTTGTCGCCGCTGGATGGGAACCGGATGTGGGCGGGCACAGATGATGGACTGATCTGGACGACGGAAGATGCGGGAGCGCACTGGGTGAATGTAACTCCGCCGGCGCTGCAGCCTTTCTGGAAGGTCTTCAACATGGATGCGGGACACTTCGACGCGCAGACGGCCTACGCTGCGGTGAACACGTTACGGCTGGACGATATGCGGCCGCATCTTTTCCGCACGCATGATGGCGGGAAGTCGTGGACGGAGATTAACAATGGGATTCCGGATGGCGCGGCGACGAGCGCGATTCGTGAAGATCCTAAGCGCAAGGGGTTGCTGTATGCGGGGTCGGAGACGCAGGTATATGTGTCGTTCGACGATGGAGATCACTGGCAGTCATTGCGGCTGAACATGCCCGCGAGTTCGGTGCGCGACCTTGAGGTGAAGGGCGACGATCTGATTGCGGCTACGCATGGGCGCGGGTTTGTGATTCTGGATGACGTGACACCGCTGCGGCAGATTGCGGCGAATACGGCTGAAGAGAGTGCGCACCTGTACACGCCGCAGACCGCGATGCGGATTCGGAATGATACGAATCCCCCGACGCCTTGGCCCGCGGATTTTCCGTCGACGAAGAATCCGCCAAATGGTGCGGTGATTGATTACTACCTGGGCACAGGAGTGTCTGGTGTCGTGTCACTGGAGATTGCAGACAGCAAGGGGCAGACAATCGCGCGCTTCAACTCGGACGATGCAGTTCCAGCGCCAGACCCGCGTTATCCTGACCCGCCAGTTTGGGAGAGGAAGCCGCGAGTGCTGTCGGCTGCACCGGGGCATCATCGGTTCCTGTGGGATTTGCAGTATCCGCAGGTGCCGGGGTTGTCGACCGGGCCTGATGACGAGTTGGCAACGCCACATGATACGCCGCAGGTTTCAACGGCACCGTGGGTGCTTCCAGGCGAGTACACGGTGAAGTTGACGGCTAACGGGAAGACGCAGACGGCCGCGATGAAGGTAGTGATGGATCCGCGAGTCAAGACGGCAATGCCGGAGTTGGAAGCACAATTCACGATGGCGAAGAAGATGTACGACGACGTGATGAAAGCAACGGCGGCGATGCACGAGATCAGCGTGCTTCGCGAACAGTTGAAGGCACGAAGCGGGCAGCCGGTGGTGGGACAAGCGGGGCCGACCATCGATTCGAAGCTGGATGCGATTGCGGGGCCCGCGCGTGGAGGGCGCGGATTCGGGCGCGGAGCGGCAGGGCCGGCGACGCTTGGGTCAGTGCGGTCGCAGTTGGCGCGGCTGATGCACTCGATTGAGTCTGCGGATGTGGCCCCGACGACAGCTCAGGGCGAGGCGCTGGGGATCGCAGAGAAGCCGTTGGATGGGCTGATCGAGCAATGGAAACAGGTGAAGCAGAACGATGTGAAGGCAATGAATCTTGAGTTGAAGAAGCAACATCTGGCAGTGATCGATCTGGATACGCGGGAGATGGATCGCAGCCGGGAAGATGAACTGGAGATGGGTGACGAGGAGTAAAAGTCAT
Source organism: Telmatobacter sp. DSM 110680 (assembly GCF_039994875.1). Taxonomy (GTDB): domain Bacteria; phylum Acidobacteriota; class Terriglobia; order Terriglobales; family Acidobacteriaceae; genus Telmatobacter. Next base: position 5,144,659 of record NZ_CP121196.1, read on the forward strand.
CTGCAGCGAAAACAAAATGACCACCCGCAGGTGGTCATTTTGCGTTGAAGTAAAGTGCTGGTGGTTTAGTGGTGCTTGCCCCCTCCGCCGGAATGGCCGCCTCCACCGGAGTGACCGCCACCGCTGGAGTGGCCGCCGCTACCGAAGTGTCCTCCACCGCCGCCACTGCTGAAGTGGCTTCCACCACCGCCGCCGAAGTGGCTGCCGCCGCCGCTGAAATGAGGAGCCGATGGAGCTTTGAAGCCCCCGCCGCCACCAAAGAAGGAGTGGCCTCCGCTACTGCCACCAAAGCTTTGGGCTTTGGGAGCTTTATAGCTGCCACCACCACCGTAGCTATAGCCGCGGCTTCCGCCGAACGAATACCCGCCGCCAGAGGGTGCCCGCGCGATGTTTGACCCGCCATAAGGGCTGGAACCGCCGTAAGAGCGCGAGCTTCCGTACCCGCCAGCCGAATTGCCAGCGAAGCCGTAGGAGCGACTGCCAGCGCCGCCGCTATAGGCAGGCGAACTGGGCGGGCGATAGGTCTGGGCACCGCTTCCACCGAAGCCCGGACGCATGCCGTAGTTCTGCAGCGGTCTGGTGTAAGCGCCGGAGGACGAGCCATACGATTGACGGTTACTGTAAGCACCGCCGTAGGTCTGCTGGCCACCTGCATACGCCTGCTGGCCGCCATAGGCGCCGTTGCGACCTGCCCCGAATTGCTGCGTCCCACCGTATTGCTGCGGGCGGCCGGTCGCCTGTGGCCCGCGAGCGCCTGAACCGTATCCATAGGCGCCGTTAGGCTGGCCATAACTGTTGCCGCCTCGAGCGATTGTGCTGCCATTCTGGCCATAGGCCGGCGCTACAGGACGTTGGCCGAAACCGCCGTTCTGCTGGCCGTATCCGTTGCCGCCGCGAGCGAAGTTGCTGCCGTTCTGGCCAGCTATAGGGGCGCCGGGGCGTTGACCGAATGCTCCATTCTGTTGACCATAACCGTTGCCACCGCGGGCGAAGTTGTTCCCGTTCTGTCCTGCAACAGGAGAGCCGGGGCGCTGACCGAACGCGCCGCCACCTCGGTTGGCGTAGTTGCCTTGATTGCCGCTGGCGCGGTTTCCGCCATTGAAATTCCCTGGAGCAGGGTGGATTGCGTGCGGGAAGTTGCCGCGATCAAGCCCGGTGCGGAAGGTGTGGGGCATGCCGCCACCGAAGCCACCACGGCCGCCGTAGCCGCCGCGTGCACCCCAGCCGCCATGTTCGCGGAAGCCAGCCAATTCACCACGGGCTCCCCAGTAGCGACCGCCGCCATGCGCGAATCCCCAGTCGTGCATTTCGTGGCTATGCGTGCACCAAATATCACCACCAAAGAAGATAGCGTGCGCGAACCAGTCGAGACCCCATCCAAGCCAGCGGAAAGGGTATGTAATTGCGTCGAGTGCGATCGCGGGGCCAAAGAAAATGGCTCCATCAAGCGCTGCGCCGATCGCGCCGAAGAAGTGGAATCCTGGGTAGGGATCGATGGGTGCCCCGTAGGCGGCCCAGGGGTTGTATTGAGGAACGTATACGACTTGAGGAGTGGGCGGAGCGATCTCGATGTTGCCCTGATCCTCAATGACTTCCTGCTGAGGGGTGTTCTGGAGGTTGCCGGCCTGCTGGGCGCGGTCACGCATGACCTGGATGGTTTGCATCACGTCTTGCGGCTGGTTGTAATAGGCATTGCCGAGGTCGGTGGTCCACTGGAGATTTTGCGCCATCTGATCGAGGACCTGGGGAAACGCTGTCAGCGCTTTGATGCTCGGGTCCCAACTGCTCTGAGCGTTTGCCCCAGCAGCGATTTGTTGGGGAGGCGCCCCTCCCTGCATGTGCAGCCACTGGTCGGCGGCGGCGACTTGCGCGGGATAAGTTGAACCTGCCAGGACCATTGAAACCAGATTGTCGGGATAAAGCGCGATGGGAGCGACCATCTGCTCGAGCCGATCAGGGCTGAGCGCCGCTGAGGGCTGGATGGGCGGAGCGAAACCCTGGTTCGGATCGTTGTAGGTTAGCTGCTGCTGGGGATAGGCCTGCTGACCGTACGGTTGCTGGCCATCGGCGGGCGGTTGCTGATACTGCGGAGGCTGCTGCCCGTACTGCTGTTGCTGATCCTGCGCAGCGTACTGGCCCTGTGATGTGCCGGGCTCGTCCGTCGGCCAATTGGGAATCGCGGCGGGCTGCTGGGCGACCACAGAAGTGGCTGCGACTCCCAGACCAAGGATGGCGGCTGCGACATATTGACGAAAGAATCGCGGATTGGAAGAAGCGTTGGGGGGTATGCCCGGAAGCGATGTGCAGGAGAGCGGGCGCGCAGTGCGCAGATCAAATTGGGGTTTCATCATCCCTCACTGAATTCGTGCGAAGCGCCGCTCTGACTGGACAGCATTTGTCATCGCCGAATAAATGCCCAGGGGTGACTCGCATGCCAAGTCGAACCTACCCCATAGGTACCTAACTGGGAACCCCACCTGGATGGGTTAGTTTCGCGGATGTAACGGATTTGTTGAATTCATCGGGGCTCTGCCTATGCGGATTTGGTCGCCGGGACGCCGAGATCGATGGAAATCGGGGGTGATTTTCGGTGGCTGGGGGGTAAGCCGTTTATTTCGAACATTCTTTGAAATTCGCACCAAGCGATTTACTAGCGGGGCGCCCTCGGCAATCTCAACCAAAAAAGCGGCTTTTCGATGTCGAATTGGCTCCAATCAATTGGCACGAAAATCTGCTCAAAGGACTAAACTGATCTGGCTATGGCAACCGTGACTCTCGCTACCGAAATTCAGCCGAGTTCGCCCCAGGGCGAGTTCCGCAATGAACCGTTTACTGATTTCAAAAACCCCGAAAACGCCCGAAAGATGAAGGCAGCGCTCGACCTTGTCGCGGGCGAATTGGGGCGTGAATATGACCTCATCATCGGCGGACACCGCCTGAAAACCGAAGGCAAGATCAAGTCGTTCAATCCGGCGCGACCAGCGCAGGTGGTTGGCGTTCACCAGAAAGCCGGTGCTGAGCATGCGGAGAAGGCGATGTCTGCGGCGCTGGATGCGTTTGAGACGTGGAGCCGGACTTCTGTGGAACAGCGGGTCTCGCTGCTGCTGAATGCGGCGCGGATTATTCGCGAGCGGCATTTTGAGTTTTGCGCATGGCTGACATATGAGGTCGGCAAAAACTGGGCAGAGGCCGATGCGGATGTGGGCGAGACGATTGACTTTCTCGAGTTCTATGCGCGCGAGGCGTTGCGGCTGGCGAAAGCGGAGACGCCTATCCAGTATCCAGGCGAATTCAACCAGTTGCTTTACATTCCACTCGGCGTGGGCGCGGTGATTCCGCCGTGGAATTTTCCGTTCGCGATTATGGCGGGTATGACGGTGGCTTCTGTCGTCACCGGGAATACTGTAATCCTGAAGCCGTCGAGCGATTCGCCGACGATTGCGGCGAAGTTTGTGGAAGTGCTGGAGGAGGCGGGGATGCCGGGCGGTGTAGTGAATTTCTGTCCGGGATCAGGTGCGACTTTCGGCAACGCGATCGTGGAACATCCGAAGACACGCTACATCGCGTTCACCGGATCGCGCGATGTGGGGCTGGAGATTCACGAGCGCGCGGCGAAGAATCAAAAAGGACAGATTTGGATCAAGCGAACCGTGCTGGAGATGGGCGGCAAGGACTCCATCTTGGTTTGTGCGGATGCGGATCTGGATGCAGCGGTGGATGGCACAGTAGCGGCGGCGTTTGGATTCAGCGGGCAAAAATGCTCGGCTTGTTCGCGAGCGATTGTTGAGGCTCCGGTATATGACGTTTTTGTGGAGCGGGTGCGCGAGAAGGTGGCGAAGCTGACGGTCGGTGATCCTGCTACGAATCCAAACATGGGGCCGGTGGTGAATAAAGCGGCGATGGATTCGATTCTTGGATACATCGAAACGGGCAAGAAGGAAGGGCGGCTGGTTGCGGGCGGCAAGGCTCTAGAGAATGCTGATGGAGGATTCTTCATCGAGCCCACGGTGATTGCGGATATCGCTCCGGATGCCGTGATTTCGCAGGAAGAGATCTTCGGGCCGGTGCTGGCGGTGATCAAGGTGAAGGATTTTGATGAAGGCTTGAAGGTCGCTAACAATACTGAGTATGGGCTGACGGGCGCGATCTATTCCGGATCACGCGAGGCGCTGGAGACGGCGCGGCGCGAATATCACGTGGGGAATTTGTATTTGAATCGCAAGTGTACGGGGGCGATGGTGGGTGCGCATCCGTTTGGCGGATTCAATATGAGCGGGACGGATTCTAAGGCGGGTGGGCCGGATTATCTGCTGCTGTTTACGCAGGCGAAGAGCGTGGCGGAGAAGCTGTGATTCCATCGTAAGGATGTAGAAATCCCTCAGGTGCGTTTGGGCCTGAGGGATTTTTATTTGGATGAGTCGATACGCTGCGACGATAAAAAGCAGATCCTTCACTCCGCTTACCCCACGACGATTCTCGTTCGCAGGGCCCCAAGCCGCTCCGTTCAGGATGACACCGCTAGATGACACCGCGCGATGACACGACTCAATGAGTGGGAAGTTATGCTGTGGTCTCGTCCATGGGCTCGTCGAGGTTGTCTTCTACTAGTGCGTCTGAGCTCGCAGACGAATTATCTGGGTTGTGTCTGCGGAGGATGGCGCTGGTGTCGTCGCGGCCGGGCTCTACGCTGATGGCACCGATGTTCGACAACATCGGATCAGATTCGGTGAAGCGTGCAATGCGTTCTTCGGCGGCATCGTCTTGGATCAGGCCAGATCCATCGCGCGTGTTGGGGCGCTCATCTTCCTGCAGCAGATTTATTTCCAACGCATCCAGTTCTTCTTCGGTACTGGCATCAAGTTCATCGAATTGCTGGCCAAGTTCCCCTTCAGCAATGGCGGGCTCATCTGCGCCACCTGTGATCATTTCGAGACGGTCAATTGCGGTATCCGTCGCGAAGTCGTCGGACCGGATGGAGGCCGGAGCGGGATTCTTGTCTGCATAAACGGAGCTTTCGCTCAGATTGACCTGCGTGTCTTTTGATTGATTCGCCATTTTCCCGCCTTTTGATTTTCGCGCGGCAATCGCTTGCCGAGTACGCTTCAAGTGTCTGTGATGCAAGCGGAGACGTTGCGGTTCGCCAGACGGCACGGGCATCGGTATCTTCGCGATACAATCCACAATGGAATGAATAAGAAGATTGCATTTCTCTTTCCGGGGCAAGGTTCGCAGACAGTGGGCATGGGGCGCGATCTCGCCGAGCGGTTTCCAATTGCCAAACAGACTTTTGCAGAAGCCGACGAAGCTTGCGGATTTGCACTGTCGAAACTTTGCTTTGAGGGCCCTGAAGAAGACCTCAAGCTGACCGAGAACACACAACCGGCGATTTTGACTGTCAGCGTCGCGGCGTTGCGAGTGCTTGCGGAACATGGCATAAAGCCCGCTCTGGCAGCGGGACATTCCCTTGGCGAGTGGTCGGCACACGTGGCAGCGGGGACGCTGACTTTTGCCGATGCGGTGCGCTCGGTGAAGGCGCGTGGCCGTGCGATGCAACTGGCGGTGCCAGCGGGTCAGGGCGCGATGGCAGCGATTCTGTCGCTCGATCCGGTGCAGGTGGTTGAGGCGTGCGAAGAGGCAGCGAAGGAAACGGGGCTGACGGTATCTGCCGCGAATTTGAACTCCCCGGGACAGACGGTGATTTCCGGCGCGACGGCGGCCGTTGAGAAGGCCGCGGCACTCTGCAAATCGAGAGGCGCGCGGCGGACGGTGATGCTTCCGGTCAGCGCTCCTTTTCATTGCGCGTTGATGCAGCCTGCGCAGGAGGAAGTAGCGCGGGTGCTGGCGGGATTGCGGCTCACCGATCCGAAATTTCCGGTTGCTGCCAACGCGAGTGGAACGATGGTGACTACGGCCGAGGGGGCGCGCAACGCGCTGATCGAGCAAGTCACGGGGGCAGTGCGCTGGGTGGACTGTATGAGGACCCTGGTGGGGGCGGAAGCGGATTTGTTTATCGAGGTTGGACCCGGGAAGGTGCTGTGCGGGTTGCTGAAGCAGATTGACCCGGCACAGAGGTCGCTGAATGTGGAAGATTCGGCGAGCATGGAAAAGGTTCAGGCGGAGTTAGCCTCCGCCTGAGATTCGTTGAAATTGGATGGTGACCATCTGCAACGTTTTTGCGCTACGGGCCTAGATACAGCTCTTCGTCGGGCGGCGCGAAATCCAGTGTGTGGTCCTTGGGAAAGTAGGTCAGGAAGAGCGCCTTGCTTTTGCGGCCGTTGATCAGGACGCCGACCAGCAACACATTCTTGAAGACGCGAGCGGCCACGATTTCGTGGGTCTGAATCACGCCATATTCATTGTCGGGGCTGGTGCTTGACCAGTCTTTCTGAAAGCGATCGAACGGGTAGGCAGCGTATTTGTCCGCGTGTTGCTGCCAGTTTGGATCGTGCACCCAGATGGCGTAGGCGCTTCGCAGATCGTTCTTCTCAACGTCTTGAAGAAAACTGTTGATCGCGTGACGGCCACGCATATGGGTATACCAGTTCCAGGGCCAATCAGCGGGGTGGCCGGAAACCAGCCAGAAGGCCACAATCAGAATGAACAGCAGCCCGCCGCTTCCATAGAGCATGGCGCGGTTTCGATTTTCGCGGGCTTCATCATATTTTGGAGCATCGAGCAGCGTCATTGCAGACTTTCCTCGCAGTCAAGGATAAGGCACTGAAGGGAGCAGGGAACAGGGAATAGGGAGTAACAAGCGGGAGTCATTCTCGGAGCGACTTTAGTTTGAGGCTTACGCTCTTTGGGCAAGGATTCTTCTCTCTTCTTGTTAGACACCGGCAAAAGGGTTGCGGTTCCCAGTTTTGTACTCCTTATTCCCTTCTCGCTATTCGCTGCCCTTTTTATTCCCTGCTGTATACATTCCGGTTCTTCTCGCGGTGGCGCTCAACACCCAGTTCGATGAGGCGTGTGATCAGGTCGGTGTAAGAAATTCCGGTTGCCTCCCAGAGCTTGGGATACATGCTGATCTGGGTGAAGCCCGGGAGGGTGTTCACCTCGTTGAGATAGATTCGCCGTTTGCCATCGGGCTCCATCAGGAAGTCGACTCGCGCGAGGCCGGCGAGATCGCACGCAAGAAATGCGGCAACAGCCATCTCCCGGATCTGCTTCGCCTCAGCAGCAGTGATCTTCGCGGGAATTACGGGCACTGAGCCTTCGGAAAGATACTTGGCTTCGTAGTCGTAGAACTCTTTGCCCGGGATAATCTCACCGACCACGCTGGCCTTGGGATTGTCGTTGCCGAGAACACCGACTTCGAGTTCGCGGGCGGGCGATTTCTTGCCGCCGACTCCCTGCTCAATGACGAGCTTGCGATCATATTTGGCAGCTTCGTCGAGGGCGGGGCCAAGTTCCTTGCGGTCATGCGCCTTGCTAATTCCCACGGATGAACCGAGATTGGCCGGCTTGACGAACAGCGGATATTTCAAAGCGGCCTCAATCCGGGCGGTAGCCTTGCGCGGCGACGCTTCCCACTCCGAACGCAGAATCGTGACATGTTTCACGATAGGGAGACCGGCTTGCGCGAAAAGGCGCTTCATCGCATCCTTGTCCATGCCGGCCGATGAGCCCAAGACGCCTGAGCCGACGTAGGCGATGCCGGCGAGTTCGAAGAGCCCCTGGATAGTGCCGTCTTCCCCGAAGGTTCCGTGCAGAACGGGAAATACGACGTCAATCGCCTTGCCTTCGGGACCTTGTGGACCCGGGACGGGTGCAAGCAGAGTTGGGATGCCCTCGTGCAGCAGCTTTGCGCCGGGAGTCGCCTCGGGGTCGCCTGCACGTAGTTTCCGGGACGGTGCCCCGTTGTTGCCTTCCAGCAAGCTGTTCGCATCAGACGAGGCTAGCCAGCGGCCTTCCTTCGTAATGCCGATCGGCACCACATCGAATTTTTTGCGATCAATCGCTTTGAGAATGGAGGCGGCGGAGAGCAGCGAAACCTCATGCTCACCGCTGCGGCCACCGAAGAGAATACCTACGCGAAGTTTCTTTGCCATCAATCTTATTGTCGCTCACAAGAGCTTGGAGAAGGGTTACAGGAGAGATTCGTGCTTTCCCACTCATCCCGCGAAGAAGCCGCGTCATGAATGGGGCACCCAGATTTGTTGCATCCAGATTTGTTGCACCCAGATGTTGCGAACCAGAAATTAAGAGTGGATCAGAGGATTTTCTTGCCGAACGCGGAGCAGGCCAGTTCTACGGCTAGGTCAGCGGTGCGATTGTGTTCGTCGATCACTGGATTGACCTCGACAATTTCGAAGCTGAGCATACGGCCATGGTCGGCGAGAATCTCCATGGCCAGGTGGGCTTCGCGATAGGTTGCGCCACCGCGCACCGGGGTGCCGACGCCGGGTGCGTCTTCGGGGTCGATCCAGTCCATGTCGAGGGAGACGTGATAGCCCGCAGTTCCCCTCCCTGCGGCTCTCAGAGCTTCTTCCATCACTGCACGCATGCCGCGCTCATCGATGTCGCGCATGGTGTAGACCTCGCCTATGCCCGCCCGGCGGATGTTTGCCCGCTCAGCGGAGTCAATATCGCGGACGCCGATCAGGACCGTATTTTCCGGAGCGATCTTGGGAGCGAAGCCGCCGATGTTGGTAAGCAGATCCGGTCCCAGCCCCAGTAGCGCCGCGAGAGGCATGCCGTGGACATTGCCGCTTGGCGATGTATCGGGAGTGTTGATGTCGGAGTGGGCGTCGATCCAGAGGACGCCGATCTTCTGATTCTGCCGCCGGTAAAAGTCGGACACGCCGGAGACCGAGCCGACGGCGATGGAGTGATCTCCCCCGAGGACCAGCGGCGTCATTCCTTCTTCTAGCGCCTTACTGACGGCGGCTGCGGTGCGGGTACAGGTGTCGGCAATCTGCTTGAGATAGCGGGCGTTGGGGTTGCCGAAGTTCTGCGTTTCAGCGATATCGACGGCGACGTTACCGCCGTCGCTGACGTGGTGGCCCAGGGACTCAAGCCGCGCTTCGAGGCCAGCCACGCGCATTGCCGACGGACCCATGTCAACGCCACGCCGGCTGGCACCCATATCGAGCGGCACGCCGAGAACTCGGATGTTGCGGGGTGGAAGGGATTGGGTTCCGCTAGGTGCAAAGGAGGTGACGACAGGGGGAATTTCTGGATTGGTAGCCATTAAGAGTGCTCTCCCGAATCTGAGCCCCAGTCATCATATCGTGCGACCCCCGAAGCATGCCCCAAACCGGTACATTCGCGGTCTGAAAGTGCTATGACCCGTGTAGTCCCGATGGCCCGAAAGGTGTAACTAAAGGCACGTGAGTAAAGCGTAGACTTTTACCATTCTTACCGATGTATTGATCGTGAGCACCACGGGCTAAGTTCCACGGATCAGCGAATTAGCTGGCTATCGCGAAGGAATGGGAATGACGTTGCGCGGGAAATCCCGGCGGAGTTTACGGCATGCGACTGTGGGGTTGGCATTCACCACGGCATTGCTCATGTGCGCTCCCAAGGTTCATGGCGCTACCGAACAGCCGCTCACTTCGATAAGTGCCATCCATGCGCTGAGCAACGCTCAAGCCAGCCATCAAGTTCCGGTCTCGTTTGAAGCTACTGTCATCTACTATCGCGGATACGAGCGGACTTTGTTCGTGCAGGATGGCGACCTTGCCATCTATGTGCAGCCACTGGTGCAAGTGCAGTTGACTGCCGGTGATCGCGTGCTGATCAAGGGAACGACGCACGATAGCTTCCGGCCGTTTGTGTCAGCCAGCAGCATTACAGTGGTGGGGCACCCTGGGGTGCCGACAGCTAAGCCCGCGACTTTCGATCAATTGATCCGTGCAGAGTTTGACTGCCGACTTGTGACAGTACGGGCAACAGTTCGCAGCATCGACCTGGTGCAGAGCTCGGATAGACCCAGCCTTTCGCTTCAACTTCGCAGCGAAGGTGGACCGATTGAGGCTGTTATCGACAGCAACAGCGTTGACAGCCTTAGAAATACGCTGGATGCCGAAGTCGAGTTTACGGGCGCGGTTTCCGGTCGGTTTGACGGCAAAATGCAGGAAACCGGTATTCAGTTGCACGCGAATTCGGTATCGGCAATCAAAGTCATCAAGCCTGCTTCGCGAGGCCCGTGGGATTTGCCGCTTACCCCGATGGATGAAGTCCTGGCGCGCTACCACGTACACAATACAACACAACGCGTGCGGGTGCATGGGACTATTACCTACTCGCAGCCTGGCTCCGCAGTGGTTTTGCAGGATGGCACAAAGAGCTTATGGATCATGACGTCGTCCATTGCTCCACTGCGCGTGGGAGACCAGGCGGAGGCGACTGGTTTTCCGGATGTGCACGACGGATTTCTGGCATTGACCGACGGCGAAGTAATCGATCGCCAGATATCTACGCCAGTTGCAGCGCGACCTGTGACGTGGTCTGAGCTGGCAACGAGTCATCATCTCTTCGATCTGGTCTCAACCGAGGCCCAAGTCGTCGCGGAGAATCGAAACGCTGCGCAGGACGAGTACGTGTTGAGCGCTGGCGGCAATCTCTTTTCTGCGATTTACCGGCTTCCTGCTTCGCGAACTTTGCAACCAGCGCTGTTGATGAAGCATGTGGCTCTCGGCTCAAAGGTGCGCGTAGTTGGAATCTGCATTATGGGCGCTTCGAATCCGTTTAATACGCAGGTTCCTTTCGACATTTTGATGCGCACGACTGACGACATCGTGGCCATCGGCGCTCCGTCGTGGGTGAGCGTGCACAACCTCGTTCGCGTCGTAGCTGTTCTTCTGGTTATTGTGATCATCGTTGGTATATGGGGCTGGATTCTTCGCATCAAGGTGCGGCATCAGACGGTGACTATTACGGCACACGCCGAAGTCGAAGCGAAACACGAGCGGCATAATACGCAATTGGAGATGAAGCGCAGCCGAATTCTTGAGGACATCAACAGTTCACGACCGATGCCTGAACTGATCGATGCCATCACGGAGATGGTTGCATTCAGCCTGAATTGTCCCTTCTGCTGGTGCGAGATGCCCGACGGTGCGCGGCTAGGTAATGCGCCCGCGAATACAAAGGGCTTGCGCAGTATGCGACTGGATATTCCGGCTCGCGCTGGTGGATCGCTGGGAACGCTATTCGCGGCAACTGAATCCGGAGAGCCCCGCCCCCAAGACGAAACGGCTGCGCTGGAGTCAGGAGTGCGGCTGGCAACACTCGCTATTGAAACACGCAAGTTATACAAGGACCTTGTTTATCGTTCGGAGTTCGATTTGCTTACTGACATCCATAACCGCTTCTCACTTGATCGCTACCTTGAGCAGATGATCGAAAAGGCGAAAATAGAGGGCTCAATCTTCGGCTTGGTTTATGTGGACCTGGACGAGTTCAAACAGGTCAACGACTTCTATGGCCATCACGTCGGAGACCTTTACTTGCAGGAAGTCTCGATGCGCATGAAACGGCAGCTTCGCTCCGGGGACATGCTGGCCCGCCTCGGCGGCGATGAGTTTGCCGCATTGGTGCCGGTGGTGCGCAGTCGGGCCGCGATCGAGGAAATTGCGCAGCGCCTGGAGCGCTGTTTCGATGCGCCGTTTGCCGTAGAAGGTTACGTTCTGCGTGGTGGCGCAAGCGTCGGAGTCGCACTTTATCCAGAAGACGGTACTTCGCCGGATAGCCTGCTGAGCGCTGCGGATGCGGGCATGTACGTCGCCAAGCACACCAAGCGCCATGGCTCGGAGATGCCGGACCGGCTGCCTAAGTCGCTCTTCAAGCCGGAAGAACAGGGCAGATAAGAACGCGCCGGTCTCGACGAATCGAAGAACCGGCGCGGTTTCCCCCCTTGGAAATGATTTGAGTTGTCAGCGCACGTGAAGCTGCGACAGATGCACTTTGCCCTTGACCAGGTCTGCCTTGCGCCACTGGCTCTTCTCGTTGAGAGCAACCCAGCGGCGTTCCTCGCTGCGATAGTGCCAGTCCTTATCGAGTTGGTAGTAGATCAGCGTTCCGGCGGCTTCCATCACCTTGATGATGCTGTTGTCGTGTGAGTTCTTCTCGTCAAAGTCGGTAGTCGCGCTCTCGCCCATTTCGGAATAGATCTCGTTCAACTCGAAGAGCAATGCGTTGACACTGTCATCCATGGCTTCGACGTTAAGGCCGATGCGCTTGGCTTCACGCAGCGTGATGGGATAGTTGTGCGATGGATAACCGGCGTTGAGATTGTTGCTGATCTCGCGGGCGCGTTCCTTGTCGTCCATGTGGTACGACAGAATCTCTTCGCAGATGCGAGTGGAGAGCGCACTTGAACGATCGACCGCTCCGATGACGAGTGGATGTACGTACGGGAACAATGCCTCATACGGATTCGTGGTCGAGCTTTTGGCCTGCTCGGTCCAGAGACGGATCACGCGCAGGAGTTCGTCATTGCTCACGCTTACACGGTCGTTGTCGCGATCGATTGGTGACAAATCGTGCGTCAACGAAGTGTCGACGGCTGACAGATGTGCCAATGGCCCCATCAAGATGCGGTCGGCGCCCAGGGCCAGCATGGTTGCGGCGGATTGGCATTCGAGCGGGGCAAGTACTGTCAGGTGCTTCACATAGCGACGCAGCAGGTTGACCATGCGCAGCGAGGCCTGACCGGAACCACCGTCGGATTTCACAAACAGCGTGAGGCGCTCGATGGTGCCGAGCTTACGCAGCAGGGCGTAGAGGCCCGCAACGTCGTTCTGGCAGATTGAGCCTTTGTTGGAATTCCAGTAGGTGATGATTGGCTCGCCGAGCGTGCGGGACAGCTTGTCGAGCACCGGCTGGGTCCGCTCGATCAGCATCGGCGGCTTTGCCGGGCTGGGGCGGAGCACTGGAAATTCTGAGATAGATGCAGCTACAGATACAGATTGGTTAGGCAATTCCGTGTACCGCGCAAATTGAATTGTCTTGAATGGCTTGATATTAGCACGATGTTCATCAGGCCGAAATAAAGAAGGTTGTGATTTTGGGCACAGCTTAGAGGGCTTCGCGGCGAACGCGAATTGCGCCGCACCGAAGCTCCCTCTCAGCAATGACTTGTAATCCTCGGGAGAACAGAGCGGCAATGCAAACTTTGGTAAGCACGGCTTCGCTATCGTGTCCGTCTAAAAAGCGGAGGTTGGATTTTCGGGCGGTGATGATGAGATATCCGCGGCGGGAGCTAGTTGCGGGCCGGTGCATCATGCCGGAGCGTTTGAAATATCGTGGGCGGAGTCTCCCGCCCACGAAACATATCTCAAAACAATCTCCCGACCGGGGCCGATTTTACTTGGGTGGTTGTGCAGGTGGATTTTCGCTCGTCGGGGGCACAATCCCTTTTAGCCGTAAATAGGTCACCATATTTCCGTAGTGCTCGTCTGTGTGGGCGGTGTTCAGCGAGAGCAACGTGAGTTTCGACAGGTTGAAGTTGAAGAACTTCACCATTTCGCTACCCTTGGCATCGGTCATGCCGCCGTAGGTCTGGTTGCAGTAGCCAACCGCGTCTTTTAACGCAGCAATAAGATCGGCCTTGGAAGTCTTGGTTTTCTCGACGTTCTTCATCGGATTGGCTTGACCGGATGCCATCGAACAGAACATGTAGTTGGCATCAGCAACGTGCCCAACCAACTGACCGAAACTGCGAACCTCCGGCGTCGGTTTGAAGGAGTAATTCTCTTCCGGCATTTTTTGAGCCGCACTGACTACCGACCCGACGATAAACGAATAGAGCCCTCTTTCGCTCTGGGTAATTGGATCTGCCGGCGGGGTTGCCGGCATGGACGGCTTGTCCTGCGCGCGCAAGCAGAGTGGGGAAATTGCCGCCATGGCAAAGAAAAACAAATGGCTTCTTTTCAACGTACACCTCCGATGAAATCATGCCACATCTCAAGCTGCTCAAATGTCAAAAAGTGACTTCGGAAGGTAGTGCAGGAATCCAAGGCGCAGCTGGTTCCATTACCTCCGCCGGCGACCTGCGCATCATGCAGTTTGTGATGAAGCCTATCTATCGACACGGCTCAAACAATGTGGCGGGCACATCGAGCGACTCAGATAGTTCTGTGCCATCTGTAAAGAAACGACACACTAGATTCCTCATAGATAACAAAGGCCTGAATGGAAGAGCAGCGAACCTTGTAGTTTTGGGTGACATTAAACCTCGAAGGCCCTGACCATTGGCCTATTCCAGGAAGATGCTGTTTGGTGTGCTTCAGCGGGTTTCCTGCGTGATTGATTAAGCGGAGAAAGGAAAGAGCCGGAAGTTGTCAACTCAGCCGAGAGTATGTCGTCGGCCTAAGGCGATCACGTACCAATTGACGACCGTGAGGTTGATTCCGAGCAGCATGGCAACCACAACGCCTTAGATTACCAAGATCAGAGACCTCTTTGCGCCAGTTACGCAAGGAGTCAAGGCATTGATGCGAGAGAGTCGAGAGATAAAGAAGTATTGCGTATACAACAGATCCAGGGAGAGCCATCTCAGCCTGGAGGTCGGAGCATTTGACACCACTGCTGAGCCTCTGAAAAGGCTCTTCGAATACCTTGTTACCGGAGGTTATCCGGGTCTTTGGCTGAAGCCGTACAGAGGCATTCCGGCCATGCAAGGGGCTAAAACATTTGACCTGATCTATCTCGACGAAGAATGCCGAGTCGCGGAGATACCAGATAAGTACCCCAACCCCCAATTTGCCGTCCTGGAGGTCATGCCGGCGAGTGCGCTGCTTCTTGCCGGACACAGCGCCTTCGCCTCACAGATCCGTATGGGAGATCAACTTGCAATTTGTGAGGCTGCGGAACTCGAAAGCATGCTCACGAATCTCTCCGGCTCATTCGATAGAGATTCGATCACGCAAGCAGTGGACGTCACGGTTGCGTCTTCATCGAAGTCAGGTGCATTCCGAATTGAACTGCCCACGAACAAGCTCTCGCACATTGAACGATTGAAGCGATGGTTCTCTTCCAATACACCGAGCGACGAGCGATCGAATCGTCATCCTTCACCTGAATTAATTGCCTACCACTGGAGTGGTGGGACGGCACGGCCAAACGCAGTCGGGAACATAAGTGGAACCGGATTTTACCTCCTTACCGACGAGCGCCCATACCCCGGTACCCTGATCATGATGACTTTGCAAAGAACCAGTACCGAGAGCGAAAGACGACAGCATTCTATTGCCGTTTACACAAAGGTCATTCGCTGGGGACCGGACGGCGTAGGTTTTGCATTCGTAGCCCCGGAAGTCAAGAACGTAAAGAGAACCGATGATCAGTCTGGCAAGCTGGCAGATCAGGAGTCTCTGCAGGAGTTTTTGAAAGTCGCGTTAGCCCGCGAACAGGAACCGACTCGTTAGCGCACGAGTCGAACAATAGATGTCAAAACGGTGCGGGAAATGGTCGGTCCCGCCGTGCTTTTCATCCTCTGGAGGACCATTTCGGGCAGGCATGGTTGGAAAGCCTCCTCAGCGACTCGAGTCGTCTTGCGAATCGAGATCGGGGGTGCTGTGCGCTTACGAGAGGATAGTGGTCAGACGCTGGTCTTTGTCGCCCTGGGAATGACGGTTCTCGTAGCTTTCATGGGATTGGCCATTGACGTGGGTCTGCTTTTGCGTTCCCGCCGAAATATGCAGATCGCAGCGGATGCCGCAGCCATCGCCGCAGCACTCGATTACAGATACAACAGTTCGACCACCTCGGCCAAGGCGGCCGGGCAGGCAGCTGCCACCGTAAATGGAGTAACGAACGGCACGGGCGGCGCCACGGTCACCATTAATATTCCCCCCGTTTACGGACCGTACGCCGGGGACTCCGGTTTCATCGAAGCAATCGTTCTCGATCCGAGCCCGACAATCTTCATGGGAGTGCTTAGCAAAAAGAACTCCCTCAACGTAGGCGCCAGGGCGGTTGCCGGCTCAGGTTCCAACGTTGGATGCATTTGGACTCTGGCCAAATCTGGTACGGACGTTTCCTTGACCGGCTCCGGCTCCATCACTGCGTCTAACTGCGACATCTACGACGACTCGAGCAGTGCCTCTTCCGCGTTGACGCTGACCGGAAGCGGTGCGATCACGGCCAAGGAAGTGGGAATCGTCGGGGGCTACACGCGAACCGGTTCAGGCAGCATAAGCCCGATACCCGTCACTGGAATTGCGCCTGCGGCGGACCCGCTCGCCAGTCTGGCGGCTCCTTCAATTCCGACGGGGACGTGCTCGTCTAATTGCACGCAGAGCAACACGGGCAGCGGGAATCTGTCGTTGAACCAGGGGACATATACTTCGATCTCCAATACGGGCAGCGGCACGTTGACCTTGAACCCCGGGAATTACATCATTACGGGCGACTTGACCAATACCGGTAGCGGAAGCCTGATTCTTGGCGCAGGAAATTACACAATCGGTGGAAACTTTAAAAGCACGGGCAGTTCATCGCTGACTCTCGGCTCCGGTCTTTACATTATCGGCGGCAATTTGCAACTCACTGGATCAGGATCTATGACCGGATCCAGCATCACCTTCTACACCCAAGGTGCCACCACTCTTACGGGAAGTGGCAACATGAACTTGTCTGCTCCGACTTCGGGACCATACAGCGGCATCCTGGCCTTCCAAGCAAGGAGTGACTCGAGCACAATGGCCATCACGGGTTCCGGCGGTGACCATATTCAAGGCATTCTCTATGCTCCTTCTGCGCCTCTGACATTGACTGGATCCGGCAGTCTTAATGTTTCCCTGGATCTGATTGCGGATTCTCTTACCGAAACTGGAAGCGGGTCGATCGTAGATACCAATTATTCGGTCGTAACGAACCCAAACTCAGTTCTTTCACGACTGGCGCTGGTGGAATGATGCAAAGTTCAAAATCCTTCAAAGGCAATAGCGTGCGTTTCATTTTGAGAATGAGTATCTGGACCAGTACAAGAAGCGAAGCCGGCAGTGCTCTCGTAGAGTTCGCGCTGACAATGCCCATTCTAGTGGGGCTGATAGCAGGAGCTTCCGAACTTGGATGGCTCACGTATGTATCGGTCGAAGTCGCAAATGCGGCCAGGGCCGGTGCATCCTACGGATGTCAGACATCCTCTACAGCTGGAGATACACAGGGAATTCAAAATACCGCTGCTGCGGACGCACCGGACATTTCACTGGGCACTACGAGCGCGACCACTTCCTGCATTTGTTCCAATGGCAACTCTTCAAACTGTGGAACAACATCCTGCCCTGGTTCTCAAATTGAGACCATACTTACGGTTCAAACGCAGGCCACTGTGGCTCCCCCATTCCGTGTACCGGGGCTTCCGACATCGTACACGCTCCATGGCAATGCCGTTCAAAAGGTTCTGCAATGACAAAGATGACGCAGCCAAGCCGAAGGCAGCGCTGGCTTCAGCTTAAGACCGGTAGCCTTTCCAAGATCTCTTCCGACTGTCGAGTTCTTCCATGCGAAGAAGGGTCGAACATCGTGGAGATGGCGGTAGTTTCCTCGGTCCTCCTCGCCGTGCTGTTTGGCATCGTCGAGCTCTCGCTGGCAATGTACACCTACAACTACGTCTCAGATGCCGCTCGGGAAGGCACGAGGTACGCCATGGTTCGCGGTTCCTCTTGTTCGGTACTGACAAACTGCGGTGTGACCTCAGCTCAGATCCAGACCTATGTACAGAGTCTGGGGTATCCAGGGATGAATGCGGCCAATACTACCGTGACTACGACTTGGCTGAGTCCGAGCACAACTACGCCTGTTACCTGGACAGTCTGCGGGAGCACATGCAACGCCCCGGGTGATGCCGTGCAGGTGAAGGTCACGTATTCATTTAAGCTGAGCATTCCGTTCGTCCCAAATTCGACTCTCAATCTGCACAGCACATCGCTGATGGTGATTGCTAATTGAGGGCGTGCCGTGTTTCGCAGTCGTGCCAACGGGATCTTTAGTCATTGCATTGAATTTCGTTGCTTGATCAGGCTAGACGGGAGTGAGTATGCCACGGATTCAAATCAAGAGAGAAATCAAGCAAGGTGAGCTGATTGGAAACGGGGTCAAGTGTAAGTGCAGGGTAGAAATTGCCACGCAGTTACTGGAAGAAATCCCACGCGATAGGACGATCGATATCTGGGTTCAAGACCCACTCCCAGAGGGCAACTACAAACTTCTCATCGATGATGGAACTATCTCCGTGCGGTATTCTCGCGGCTTGTGGCAGGAAGTCGAGGCTTAACCCCGCCAAGGATGTTCAACTTGGCTTTCACTACAGAAAAGTAACCAGGCATGACTCTGATCATTGCGTGCGCTGTAATCTTCACATTCCCAATTGCCTTGTCAGTTCAGT
Organism: Telmatobacter sp. DSM 110680; assembly: GCF_039994875.1. Classification (GTDB taxonomy): domain Bacteria; phylum Acidobacteriota; class Terriglobia; order Terriglobales; family Acidobacteriaceae; genus Telmatobacter. The sequence goes on from NZ_CP121196.1 coordinate 5,162,996, forward strand.
TGGCTTTGCGCGAGAAATGCATACCCACTTGGGGCCGCTTTGCGGCGGTTTCAGCGGGTCTGGTTTTTGCCTTGGTACTTTGGGGATTCGTCGCATGGATTTGGCACGACTTTAGTAAGTTGGTTGCACCCTTGTGAGTTCGAACTGAACCTTACGCCATTCGGCTCGGGCTGCGATTTGACGTCTATCAGCGCGGAGGCACTTTCTATCGGAGATGTTTCACTCGAACCCTGCTGATAATCCTGCAAGAGGCGGAAGATTCAAAGGTGATGCCGAGATCCCTCCAAGAACACCAGCGACCAGCAACTGTGAATAGGTTTCTCCGAAAAAAAAGGACCTCGCATTTGCGAGGTCCTTCTGGTTGATGGAACTGATTTGTGGGGCAGCTTACTCGGCTGCCATCTCTTCCGCTTCGCCTTCCTGACGCATGAGTTCGAGTTCGCGCTCGGCGGCTTCGATCTCTGCCGAAACTTCCTGTTGAACGCGGGCTGCCGCTTCTTCCAGTTCTGGTGAGAGCTGGACGTTGCGGTAGTACTCGAGACCGGTGCCTGCCGGAATGAGCCGGCCGACGATGACGTTCTCTTTGAGGCCGCGGAGATTGTCGATCGCTCCGTTGATGCTGGCTTCGGTAAGAACGCGGGTCGTCTCCTGGAAGCTGGCCGCGGAGATGAAGCTATCGGTCGAGAGCGAAGCCTTGGTGATGCCAAGCAGGAGCGGACGACCAAGAGCCGGACGGCCACCTTCCCTGACAACACGCTCGTTCTCTTCGCGGAAGCGGAAGCGATCGACTTGCTGCTCGAGCAGGAAGTTGGTATCGCCCACTTCGTCGATGCGGACCCAGCGGAGCATCTGACGGACAATCACTTCGATGTGCTTGTCAGAGATGGCCACGCCCTGCAGACGGTAGACTTCCTGGATTTCGTTCACCAGGTAAGCCTGGAGAGCCTTTTCACCGAGCACGGCAAGAATGTCGTGTGGGTTCAAAGGTCCATCCATCAGAGGATCGCCAGCGCTCAGGCGTTCGCCTTCCTGCACGTTGACGTGGATACCGCGAGGCACCGAGTATTCCTTCTCGTCGCCATTGTCAGCCGTAATGTAGATTTTGCGCTGACCCTTTGCGACTTCACCGAAGCGGACCACACCATCGATTTCGCTGATGATAGCCGTCTCGCGAGGCTTGCGGGCTTCGAACAGTTCGACTACGCGCGGCAGACCGCCGGTGATGTCCTTGGTACGCGTCGACTCCTTCGGAATCTTCGCGAGCACATCGCCCGGGCCTACTTCATCGCCGTCCTGCACCATAAGGTGCGCACCGCGAGGCAGCAGATAGCGCTTGTTGGTCTTTGCATTCTTGATCAGGAATGCAGGCTGACGCTTTTCGTCGGCAGCATCGGCAACCACCCAGCGCGAGAGGCCGGTGACTTCGTCGACTTCCTCGTTGAGGGTGATACCTTCCTGCAGATCCTTGAACTGCACCGTACCGCCGATTTCGGTGAGGATGGCGTAGGTGTACGGATCCCACTCTGCCAGCAACTGGCCGAGCTTGACTTGTTCACCGTCCTTGACGCGAAGACGCGCGCCATAAACAACCTGGTAACGCTCCTTCTCACGACCGCGCTCATCCTGAATGGCGAGCGAGCCGGAGCGATTCATCGCGACCAGGGTGCCGTCTTTGCTTTCGACGTAGTTGAGGTTGATGAAGCGCACGAAGCCGTTGTTCTTGGCATCGAGGCGCGACTTGTCCTGCACACGGCTGGCGGTTCCGCCGACGTGGAAGGTACGCATGGTGAGCTGCGTTCCCGGCTCGCCGATGGACTGCGCTGCGATGACGCCGCAGGTTTCGCCAAGTTCGACCATACGGCCGGAACCCAGGTTGCGTCCGTAGCAGAGTGCGCAGACGCCGCGACGCGATTCGCAGGTGAGCACCGAGCGGATCTTGACCTTCTCGACACCTGCACCCTGAATGGCAGAAGCGATGTCTTCGTCGATCTCCTGGTTCACGTCGATTACGGCGTTGCCGTCGTAGTCCTTAATTCTTTCCAAGGACACGCGACCGATGATGCGATCTCTCATGGGCTCGATGATTTCGCCGGACTCAACGATCGAGCCGACGTAAATGCCTTCCGAAGTTCCGCAATCGTATTCGGTAACGATGACGTCCTGCGCGACGTCGACCAGGCGGCGGGTGAGGTAGCCCGAGTCGGCGGTCTTGAGCGCCGTATCGGCCAGGCCCTTACGTGCGCCGTGGGTCGAGATGAAGTATTCGAGCACCGTGAGGCCTTCGCGGAAGTTCGCGGTGATGGGCGTTTCGATGACTTCGCCGGAAGGCTTGGCCATCAGTCCGCGCATACCCGAGAGCTGGCGAATCTGCTGCTTCGAACCACGGGCGCCGGAGTCGGCCATGATGTAAATCGGGTTCATGGCTCCTTCGTCGTCCGCCTTCTTCATGTTGCCGAACATTTCGTCCGCGACCTGATCGGTTACAGCCGACCACATCTGGATGACTTTGTTGGAACGCTCACCATTGGTGATGGCGCCGTCCATGTACTGCTTCTGAACTTCAATGACCTTCTTGTCAGCTTCGTCCACGGTGGTGTACTTGCTGGCAGGAATGACCATATCGTCAAGACCAACGGACAGACCCGACTTGGTGGCGTAGTTGAAGCCCAGCGACTTGATGCGATCGAGCATGCCGACCGTTACCTCGAGACCGAGGTTCTGGTTGCAGTAGTTGACGAGCTGGCCGATGCCCTTTTTCTTGAGCAGGCCGTTGATGTACGGCATGCCGGAGGGAAGCGCATCGTTGAGGATCACGCGACCAACGGTGGTGTTGATGTACTCGTTGTTGAAGTCGACCGGCTCAGTGTGCGTCAGATCCTGATCGTCATAGGCGGTGGTCATATCGAGCACCTTGCCTGTGTAACGCAGACGAATCGGGGTCAGGGTTTCCACCTGGCGTGCTTCGAGCGCCATTAGAATCTCTTCGGTGTTCGAGAAGACGCGGCCTTCGCCGATACCACCCTTCTTGGCCTTGGTCAGGTAGTAGAGACCGAGCACCATGTCCTGGGTAGGAACAGTGATGGGCTGGCCTGACGCGGGCGAAAGGATGTTGTGCGAAGCGAGCATCAAGACGCTGGCTTCGATCTGGGCTTCCGGAGAAAGGGGGATGTGCACGGCCATCTGGTCGCCGTCAAAGTCGGCGTTGAAGGCGGTGCAGACCAGCGGGTGAATCTTGATGGCCTTGCCTTCGACGAGCACCGGCTCGAATGCCTGAATGCCGAGGCGGTGAAGGGTTGGGGCGCGGTTCAACAGCACGGGGTGATCCTTGATGACTTCTTCAAGGATGTCCCACACCACCGGCTCCTGCATCTCCACCATTTCCTTGGCTTGCTTGATAGTGGTGCAGTGGCCTGTCTGCTCGAGGCGGTGATAGATGAAGGGCTTGAACAATTCGAGCGCCATCTTCTTGGGGAGGCCGCACTGGTGCAGCTTGAGTTCCGGACCGACCACGATGACCGAACGGCCAGAGTAGTCGACGCGCTTGCCAAGCAGGTTCTGACGGAAGCGGCCCTGCTTGCCCTTGAGGGTGTCGGAGAGTGACTTGAGCGGGCGGTTGTTGGCGCCACGCAGCACACGACCGCGACGGCCGTTATCGAAGAGAGCGTCCACTGCTTCCTGCAGCATGCGCTTTTCGTTGCGCACGATGACTTCAGGCGCATGCAGATCCATCAGCTTCTTCAACCGGTTGTTGCGGTTGATGACGCGGCGATAGAGGTCATTAAGATCAGAGGTTGCAAAGCGGCCGCCATCCAGTGGCACCAGGGGGCGCAGCTCTGGGGGAATGACCGGCAGCACATCGAGAATCATCCACTGAGGCTTGTTGCTCGACTTGCGGAATGCCTCGACAACCTTCAGACGCTTGGCGTACTTGATCTTCTTCTGCGCGGAGGTCTCGGTCTTCATGCGCTCGCGCAGTTCAATGCCGAGCTCGTCGATCTGGACGCGCTTCAAAAGTTCCTTGATGGCTTCTGCGCCCATCATGGCCTTGAAGCCGGAGGGACGATACTGCTGGTCGAGCTCGCGGTAGCGGGCTTCATCCTTGATGATCTCGCGCTCTTTTACGGGAGCATCGCCCACGTCGACAACGACGTAGGACTCAAAGTAGAGAATGCTTTCGAGATCACGCAGAGAAATATCGAGCAGGTGGCCGATCCGCGACGGGAGGCCCTTGAAGAACCACACGTGCGAGCAGGGGGAAGCGAGCTCGATGTGGCCCATGCGCTCGCGGCGCACTTTGCTGACCGTGACTTCGACGCCGCACTTGTCGCAGATCACTCCGCGGTGCTTCATGCGCTTGTACTTGCCGCAGAGACACTCCCAGTCGGTTACTGGTCCAAAGATGCGAGCGCAGAACAAGCCGTCGCGCTCCGGCTTGAAGGTACGGTAGTTGATGGTTTCGGGCTTCGTGACCTCACCATGCGACCAGCTGCGGATCTTCTCCGGCGAGGCGAGCATGATGCGGATAGCGTCGAAATCAGTAATCGGGCTGGTGAGTTCAAACGGGTTTGAACGGAACAAGGTAACCCTCCTTGGCGGGCCTTTCAGCACTCGCCGCGGTATCTCCCGGGATTCTTTTATGGGTCCTTCTTTTCCCGGGAAGCGGTGGTTACCGCTTTCAAGAAGGACCACGAAAATCAGCTACAAGCTTCTAGCTGCTAGCTCCTAGCTCATCCAGTTCTGACTTCCCTATCCACTCTGTTCAGGAAAGCTAGAAGCTGGTGGCCAGAAGCTGGAAGCTGTCTTAATCAGCGACTGCTGCAACTTCCGGCACGGGCGCTTTCTTCAGCAGGTCCGCGCGTTTGATCAGTTCCACGTCGAGGCACAGCGACTGCAATTCGCGAATGAGCACGTTGAACGACTCCGGCACACCCGGCTCGATTGCCGCTTCACCCTTGACGATGGCCTCGTAGATCTTCGTACGGCCATATACGTCGTCGGACTTAGCGGTGAGCAACTCCTGCAGGATGTAAGCGGCGCCGTATGCTTCGAGGGCCCATACTTCCATTTCGCCGAAGCGCTGTCCACCGAACTGCGCCTTGCCACCCAGCGGCTGCTGCGTGATGAGCGAGTACGGTCCGATCGAGCGAGCGTGAATCTTGTCGTCGACCAGGTGCGAGAGCTTGAGCATGTAGATGTAGCCCACGGTGACTGGCTGTTCAAACTGCTCGCCGGTCATGCCGTCGAAAAGCGCCGTCTTACCCGAGGAAGGCAGACCGGCCGAAGCCAGCAGAGCCTTGATCTCGTCTTCCTTGGCGCCGTCGAACACCGCGGTACCAAACCAGATGCCGCGCTTCATGCCGGCTCCAACGCGGAGCAGCATCTCGTCATCGAGCTCAAGCAGCTGGCGCAGCGTTGCGGTTCCGGCAAACTCTTTCTTCATGAGCTCACGCGTTGCCTCAACGTCGCTGTTGGCCTTGATCAGTGCAGCGATCTTGGCGCCCAGCGCATGTGCGGCCCAGCCGAGGTGCGTTTCCAGAATCTGTCCGACGTTCATACGAGACGGAACGCCGAGCGGATTGAGCACGATCTCCACGGGTGTGCCATCGGGCAGATACGGCATATCTTCTTCGGGCAATATGCGCGCGATTACACCCTTGTTACCGTGGCGGCCGGCCATCTTGTCGCCGACTGACAGCTTGCGCTTCATGGCAACGTAGACCTTGACCAGCTTGATGACGCCAGGAGGCAGTTCGTCGCCCTTCTGCAGCTTGGCAATCTTCTCATTGGTGATCTTGCGCAGCACTTCGATCTGGCGCGAGGTCATCTCTTCGATCTCATCGATCTGCTCATTGACGCGGGGATCCTTGTCGTTGTAGCGGATACGCTTGAGGTTCTTGGTCGAGATGCGCTCGATGGTTTCGCGGTCAAGCAGAGCGCCCTTGGTCAGCAGGCGCTTGTTGGTCCGCTCATCGTGCAGATCGGCGAGAACTTCCTTGGCTCCCAGAATTCCTTCCAGGCGCTTGAGGCGCTCGTCGGTCAAAATGCGGATTTCGTCGCCGAGGTTCTTTTCGAGCTTGGCAACATAATCAGCTTCGATCAGCTTGGCGCGTTCGTCCTTTTCCTGACCCTTGCGAGAGAAGATACGGACATCGACCACGGTGCCTTCGATACCCGGAGGGCACGTGAGCGAGGCGTCGCGAACATCGCCGGCTTTTTCGCCGAAGATGGCGCGCAGCAGCTTCTCTTCCGGAGTGAGTTGCGTTTCACCCTTCGGGGTTACCTTGCCGACGAGGATGTCGCCGTGGCTGATCTGGGCGCCGATGCGGATCACGCCGCTCTCGTCCAGATCGCGCAGCGCATGCTCAGAGACGTTGGGAATGTCGCGGGTGATTTCTTCGGGTCCAAGCTTCGTGTCGCGAGCTTCGATCTCGAATTCCTCGATGTGAACCGAGGTGTAGTAATCCTCACGCACCAGCTTTTCGCTGATGAGGATCGCGTCTTCGAAGTTGTAACCGCGCCACGGCATGAAGGCGACGAGGACGTTACGTCCCAGTGCCAACTCACCCTGCTCGGTGCAAGGACCGTCTGCGATGACCTGTCCCTTAATGACGCGCTCGCCCTCGCGCACAACCGGCTTCTGGTTGATGCAGGTGTTCTGATTCGAGCGCTTGAACTTGATCAGGGTGTAGATGTCGGAACCGACTTCACGCGACAGCTGCGTGGGATGGTGCTCGCCTTCGACGCGCACGATGATGCGCTCGGAGTCGACCGAATCCACGATGCCGTTACGCTTGGCCAGAATTACGGCGCCCGAGTCGCGGGCCGTAACGCCTTCCATGCCGGTACCCACCAGCGGAGCTTCTGCGACCAGCAGAGGCACCGACTGGCGTTGCATGTTTGCACCCATCAACGCGCGGTTCGCGTCATCGTGCTCGAGGAACGGCACAAGCGATGCGGCTACGGAGACGAGCTGCTTCGGCGAAACGTCGATGTAGTCAACGTCGGTGCGGTTAACCAGCACGAAGTTCCCCTGACGACGGGCATTCACCAGGTCTTCAGTGATCTGCCCTTCGGCGTTGAACTCGATGTTTGCCTGCGCGATGGTGTGCTTGTCTTCTTCCCACGCGGACAGGTAGAAGCTGAACGGCATGTAATCGATCTGCCGCTTGTTCGCCTTCTTGAGCGAAGCATTCAGCTTGATCGCTTCTTCCTTCTCGATGTGGTCGCCGACACGCAATCCGCTTTCACCGGCGTTGACGATCTCAACGTAGTCGAGGATGCGCGAGTCTTTTACCTTGCGGTAAGGCGACTCGATAAATCCGTACTCGTTGATGCGCGCAAAGCAGCTGAGCGAACTGATGAGGCCGATGTTCGGACCTTCCGGCGTTTCAATCGGGCAGATACGGCCGTAGTGCGTCGGGTGCACGTCGCGGACTTCGAATCCCGCGCGCTCACGCGACAAACCGCCCGGCCCAAGAGCCGAGAGACGCCGCTTGTGCGTGATCTCGGATAGCGGGTTGGTCTGATCCATGAACTGCGACAACTGCGATGAACCGAAGAATTCGCGGATCGCAGCCATGACCGGCTTGGCGTTGATCAGGTCGTGCGGCATCGCCGTCGAGAGCTCTTGATACACGCTCATCTTTTCCTTGATCGCGCGTTCCATGCGGACGAGGCCGATGCGGAACTGGTTCTCCATCAATTCGCCGACTGCGCGAACGCGGCGGTTGCCAAGGTGGTCGATGTCGTCGACCATGCCGATGTTCTTGCGCAGCTTGAGCAGGTACCGGATCGTGCCGTAAAAATCTTCCGGCGTCAGCGTGCGGTGATCGAGGTGGGTCGCGTCCTGGTTCTCGTAGAGCTTAATGTTGAACTTGAGACGGCCTACGCGCGAGAAGTCGTACTTGCGCGGATCGAAGAACATGCCTTCGAAGAGCGCAGTCGCGGTGTCAAGCGTCGGCGGATCACCCGGACGCAGCTTACGGTAGATTTCAATGAGCGCTTCTTCCGGCTTGTGAACGGAGTCGCGCTTCAGCGTGTTGGTGATGATGTTGCCCACGTCGTCGCGCTCAGGGAAGAACACTTCGAAGCTGGTGGCGCCGCTGGCCATCACCTTGTGCAGGCGATCAGCGGTGAGCTCGATGTTAGCTTCGACGATGACTTCACCGGTGTTGAGGTCGACGATGTCGGCGGCAGTGATAGCGCCGTCAAGCTCGGCGGATTCGATCTCGACCTTGTCGATGTTCGCGGCACGGATTGCCTTAAGCGAACTGGCCGTGATCTTGCGTCCGGAGTGCGCGATCTCTTCGCCTTTGTGGAGCACGGCGTGCGCCGGCTTTGCTCCCTGCAGGTGCGTAGAGGTCTTGGGATCCGCAACAACGCCCCAGTGCAGCTTGCCGTTGGCAATGTGGATGCGATCGATGGTGTAGAAGGTCTTGAGTATCTCTTCATCCGAACGCAGGCCAAGCGCGCGCAGGAAGATCGTTCCCAGGAACTTGCGCTTGCGATCGATGCGGACGTAGAGCGTGTTCTTCTGGTCGTACTCGAACTCCACCCACGATCCGCGATAGGGAATGATCTTGCCGAGGAAGTAGGTGCGGTTGTTCGCCGTCTCGAAGAAGACGCCGGGCGAACGATGGAGCTGCGACACGATCACGCGCTCGGTGCCGTTCACGATAAACGTTCCATTCGGCGTCATCAGGGGGATGTCGCCGAAGAAGACTTCCTGCTCCTTGATGTCGCGAATCGTCTTGTTGCCGGTCTCCGCATCCTTGTCGTAGATGGTGAGGCGGACCGTTACCTTCAGCGGCGCAGAGAACGTCATGCCGCGCTCTTCGCACTCCTGCTGGTCATACTTCAACTGCAGTCCGACGGGGTCGCCGCACTTGTTACAGAAGTCGGGAACGTTCTTGTTGTACGTGCCGCACTTGTGGCAGAGAACGTCGCCGGGAAGGAACGGATCGGTGATCACCATGGCGCCGCAATGGGTGCAGGCGGTGCGCAGGTGGTGAAGACCTTTAAGGTGGCCGCACTTGCATTCCCAGTTGCCGATGGAGTAGTCGACGAAATCAAGCTGCGAGATACCGCGGAAGTCGGTAATGGGGAAGACAGAAACAAATACCGACTGGAGCCCTGAGTCATCACGCTCGTTGGGCAACTTGTCCATCTGCAGAAAACGCTCGTAGGAGCGGCGCTGCACTTCGATCAGGTTAGGAATCTGGGTTGCAGTTGGAATCTTGGAAAAATCGAGCCGGCTGCGAATCGCGCGCTTCTCGTTAGGCATGCATCACTCCTGAGTCTCACTCACGCCAGCGCGATTGGTTCGCGCCGGGCCGGCACCCGAGTCTCGAGGCGCCAGCAGTTTACGTAAAGAAATCCGATCAATCAGATTGGCGCCCTGCCAGTTACCAATCCCGTCCTGGGGGCGCAGCGATCATTTCGCCGAACTCCCGGAATCCCCGCGCCAAGCGTGTTTACTTGATTGAGGCGCGGTTAAGATCGCGCCACAGGCGTTGTCGTACTTCAGGGTGTTGCGCTAGACTGCGCACAATCGGAGAGCAGACTGGCCGGTGGACCCGACTCGAATGTCTGCAAATAGGTGGTAGATTTCGCCCGAAAGGCCTAATCTGCCACGATAGAGACACAAATGCCCGCGAGGACACAATTCCTCACGAGCGCGGCTTACTGCCTATGCTCCCATCCGATTTTTCTTGCAATGCTATCGCCGATCCCAAAGCTCGCTTCTGCTGCCGCCGCCTGCCAATCGACATCCCGTCATTGGGAAACCCGCATATCCCGTTGACACGAGAGCACTTAACTTCGCGTTGATGCTCGCCCCGTAGCTGCTTGGCCCAGCGAGGGTGCGAACATTTGTGCCCTTTGACTCTTGATTAAGACGCGCTGTAGTGGTTTTCGCCCAAACCGCGGAAATTCCAGCATGGGCCGAAAAGACGCGCAACGTTTATCGTAACGCGTCCCGGCTCGTCTTGCAAGTCTAGTACCAAACTACTTGATTTCGACTGTTGCGACGCCTTCGAACTTCTTCTTGATGGCCTCAGCCTCGTCCTTGGTCGCGCTTTCCTTCAACGCCTTGGGGGCGCCATCGACCAGGTCCTTGGCTTCCTTCAGGCCGAGCGAAGTAACTTCGCGGACAGCCTTAATGGTGTTGATCTTGTTCGCGCCGGCATCCTTCAAGATGACCTGAAATTCGGTCTTCTCTTCTGCCGCCGGAGCTGCCGCTCCGCCGCCGCCGCCCGCAACCGCGACCGGAGCCGCTGCTGCCGCCGAGACGCCGAGGCGCTCTTCAAGCTTCTTCACCAGAGCTGCCGCTTCGAGCAGGCTCAGGCTAACAATCTGTTCTTCCAACTGTGCGAGATCCGCCATTGTCTTTTCTCCATTCAATCCGTTGATATTGATATTCCCGGCTGCAACTCAAACGGTAAGTTTCCGACGCGCCAGACCCGCGCACTTCCCGCCTGATTTACTGCCAAAACCCTAAAAGCAGCTACTAGCTGCCAGCTTCTAGCTCCTCGACCACACTAGCTGGAAGCTAGAGGCTGGGAGCTAGTACCTTGCGGCTCACGCCGCGGCAAACTTTTCTTTTTCTACGCCCTGGTTGATGACTACTGCCAGGTCGCGGCCCGTTGCGTTCATTACGGTGACCAAACGCTGCGCGGGAGCATTGATGAGGAAGAGCAGCTTAGAGAAGAGTTCTTCCTTGCCCGGCAACTTCGCCAGCGCCTTTACCTCTTCCACGCTCAGCAGCTTGCCATCAACGATACCGAGCTTGAACTGGAACTCCGCATTCTCGCCGGCCCACTTGGCAAACACCTTTGCCAACGCCACCGGGTCGCCGGAGGTGAACGCAACCGAGTTCACGCCCTTGAGACCCTTCAGCGCGGGAGCAACCGAGCTACCCTCGCTCGAAACGGCCGCGAGCTTGTTCTTGACCACGCGATACTTGCCACCCGCTTCGCGGATAACCTTGCGCAGTTCATAATCCTTAGCCACAGTCAGCTTGCTGAATGTGCCGATAATTGCGGTTGTCGAGGTCTCAAGCTCCTTAGCCAGCAGCTTGACCTTCTCCGTCTTCTTTGCCTTCGAAATAGCCATGTCTTCGCTCCGCTCGACAGTGAACAGTGATCAGTGAACAGTGGGCAGTCTTTAAAACCCGCCCCGATCAACGTTCTATCTTCAAATCTCTTAAAACCCACCATATTCGGACTGAAGCTGAACCCGCGGTCACTGTTCTCTGACCACTGTTCACTGTCCACTGGCTTTTAGTGCTTGCCGGCCGCGTCGGCTACTGCCGAATCCAGCGGAACTCCGGGGCCCATCGTCGAGCTCAGGGTGACGCTCTTGATGTATTTGCCCTTGGCTGCCGAAGGCTTGGCGCGCACGATCGATGAAATTACCGTGGTCGCGTTATCGATCAGCTTTTGCGGATCGAAGCTCAGCTTGCCCACCGGTACATGCACAAGGCTGGTCTTGTCGGCGCGAAACTCCACCTTACCGGCCTTGATCTCTTTCACGGCTGCTGCCACATCCTGGGTGACGGTGCCCGTCTTGGGGTTCGGCATCAGGCCTTTGGGGCCGAGAACCTTACCGAGGCGGCCAACAACCTTCATCATGTCAGGTGTCGCAATCAGCGCGTCGAATGCGGTCCAATTCTCTTTCTGAATCTTCTCGACCATTTCTTCGCCGCCCACGAAATCCGCGCCGGCTTCCTGCGCTTCCTTCTGGCGATCGCCGCTGGCGATCACGGCTACGGTCTTAGTCTTGCCAAGGCCATGAGGCAGAACAACGGTTCCGCGCACCATCTGATCGGCATGGCGTGTATCGACACCCAGACGCATGGTGAGGTCGACGGTTTCGTCGAACTTGGCGTACTTGACTTGCTTGAGCAGGGTGACCGCTTCATTGAGCGGATAGGCGGGCTTGGTCACAGCCGCACGCGCCTTAGCAATGTTCTTGCTGATCTTTGCCATCAGTTCCTCGTCTCCCACCGCATCTGCCAGCCCCAATTTCGGGGAACCTGGAAGCTCTTCGCCTTTGATCTTTGGCGATTCCGCCCTCGAACAGGTTCAAATGCCGTGGTGTTATTGACGGCCTAGAGTTTTCCTCCAGGCACATCTATGAATATTAGCGGAACGGTATCTGAAATGCAAACAAAGACCCACATTCTTTCACGTGATCTAAAGATCTCAAAATTAGTAACTTACGGCTTACCCCGCAACAAATTTCACACTTAGGCATCTAAGTAAAAGAAAGACGAGACGAATCGCGCTCGCAAATCAATTATTGCCACCGGGCGCTCGAATGAGGAATAGGTATATGAAAAGAATAGCATTAGCTTTAGCACTGACCGCTGGGACCGTTCTTGCGGCTTCCCCTACATTTGGCCAGAAAACTGACCAGACCGGCCAAGGTCGAGCCGTCGTCACGATACTGCCGTCTCACCCCAACGATAATCTTGGCCAGGTTCCACAAGGGTTCAAGCTCAAGGTCAACGGCAAAGATTCGACGGTGATGAACTTTACGCCGCTACAAGAGTCGAACAGCCCGGTCGAGTTGGTGCTGTTGATTGACGGCGGAGCACGGAGCAGCCTGGGCACGCAGTTCAACGACATCGAGACTTTCGTCAAAGAGATGCCTCCCGGCACCAAGATTGCCCTCGCTTACATGGAAAACGGCCGAGCGGTTTTCGCAAGCCAACTTTCTTCCAATGCGGATGAAGTTTTGAAGGGATTGCATCTGAGCAGCGGATTCCCCGGGTCCAACGCCAGTCCGTATTTCTGCCTGTCTGACTTGGCAAAGAGCTGGCCGTCGCATGACCGGACTGCTCGCCGCGAAGTATTAATGGTGACCGACGGCGTAGACAACTATGACCGCGCTTATGACCCCGAAGATCCCTACGTTGACGCAGCCGTTAATGACTCAGTTCGAGCGGGCCTCGTTGTCTATTCGATCTATTGGAAGGACATGGGACGTGCCAACAACACCTGGTACCAAAACAACGCCGGCCAGAATCTGCTTCTCACGGTGACCCAAGCTACTGGTGGCCACAGCTACTGGGAGGGCATGGGAAACCCGGTTTCACTGCAGCCGTTCCTCCAAGATCTGCGTCGCCGGTTGAACCATCAATACGAACTCAGCTTCTCGGCTCCGTCGAGCGGAAAACCCGAAGTTGAATCGTTGAAGGTCGACTTGAAGGTTCCGTCGGCTAAGGTCGACGCTCCGCAGCGTGTCTTCGTTACGAGCGCAGCAAGCGCGCGCGAATAACGATCGTTCAGCAGCTCTAAAAATTACAGGCAGGTGATTCGAAATCACCTGCCTGTTTTGTTTTGCGTGCATTGGCGAAGAGCTAGATTCCTGCCGTGTGTGTGTAAGAAGATTCCGGCGAACGATAGGTGCGTTCTGCCGATCCGATGTAGCCGGCATCCCGTCCGTGGCGACCGTCGGATCCGTGTTGCTTCACTAATTTGTTGTAGATACCGAGGAGCAGAAATGGAGCAGCCCACTGGCCCACGAACATGGATTCGTGCTTCTTATTGAAGGCCTGAAAAGTGGCTGATACGGCCATCGCTCCTAGGGCTAGTGCGAGATAGGCGCTGGTTGGGATTCTGGATGTGGTCTTTTCGATTGCGGCGGTGAATTGATCCTCTTCGACTTCACCTGGATTTACGCGATAATCCGTCATGATCAGTTCTCCTTGGCGATGCTTCTGATCGCCTAGATGAGATGCGGCGGGAGCGGGAAAGAGCGGTCTGCAAATCTGGCGGCTTGTCGCATATCAAAATCCTGACGGCTGCTGTTCACCGCACCAGAAAACCTGCCTTTTGCCTGGCCAACCTTTCGTTTTTGAAATTGAACCCGATACCGTATAGTTTTTTGAAGCCGGCAATGCCCGGATGGGCTCCACTCAATTCGCTCCTTCCCCAACGAAAGCCCGCCGAATTTCACTGCCGCTCCTCTGCAACGCACGGAAGTGAACGTGACGAATTATTGTGGATTCGCTCGTTTTCGTCCGACGTGCGCAGAAAACCTTTGCGAGAAGAGGTCTATGAGACACACCCGGTTGTCCTTGGTTTTTTCTTCTGTCTGGATTCTGACGGCCGCCGCATCCCTTCACCCGCAGGCATTGAATGCCAACTTCGCGCGTGATCCCCAGCAACCCGTCGATAAGGAATACACCGACCATATCCAGAAATACACAACGGATCCCTCGTTCGTGTCGCCGCTGGTGGATTACCTACCCGCATCGAAGACCGTACCGACCCCATCGAAGGTGCTCGGCGATGTGTCGGGCGCGCCCGACATTTTGCCTTATGCCGAAGATGTCTATAAATACTTCCGCTTGCTTGCCGCCGCCAGTCCGCGTGTAAAGGTAGTCACCATCGGCCATACGGAAGAAGGCCGCGAGATGATTGCCGTGGCCATTGCCGACGCCGACTTGCTGAAGAATGCCGACGCCAATAAACAAAGGCTGGCCCAGCTCGGCGATCCGCGCACCATCAACTTCGATGACGCGAAGGCCCGGACGCTGATCGATCAGTCGTATCCGGTCTACTACATTACCGGAACAATTCACTCCGTCGAAACCGGCGCGCCCACAGCACTGATGGAACTAGCCTATCGACTCGCGGTCGACGATTCGCCGTATATCAAGTACATCCGATCGCACATGGTGGTGCTGATTACGCCGGTGGTAGAAGTAGACGGCCGCGACCGCATGGTCGATATTTATCGCTGGCACAAGGCACATCCCAACGAGAAGTGGCCGCACCTTATTTACTGGGGCCACTACGTTGCCCACGACAACAACCGCGACGCCATGGGCATGACGCTGGATCTGACGCGTAACGTGCTCGATACCTACCTCGACTGGCACGCGCAGGTGCTGCACGATCTGCACGAATCCGTTCCCTTCCTTTATGACAACACTGTGGGCGATGGCCCTTACAACGCATGGGTCGATCCGCTGCTGGCCGATGAGTGGGCGGAGTTGGGCTGGAACAACGTGGCACAGATGCAGAATTTCGGCATGCCCGGCGTGTTTACCCACGGCGATTTCGATACGTGGAGTCCCGGATACCTGATGTTTCTGGCCGCGATGCATAACGGAATCAGCCGGCTATACGAGACGTTTGGAAACGGCGGCGCGGATACCGAAAAGCGCATTCTTGATCCCGAAGAATATTCGCGCACCTGGTACCGGCAGAATCCTCCGCTGCCGATCGTCACCTGGTCGCAGCGCGACAACAATAACTACGAACAGAGTGCTCTGCTTTCGACGATTTCATACTTCGCGCAGCACTCGCACCATTTCCTCGAGAACTACTACACCAAGAGCAAGCGTTCGATCCAGAAGCCGACGCTGGAAGGCCCTGCGGCTTACGTGATTCCACCCGACGCTGCCGCAACGAATCGCGAAGTTGAGTTATTGAAGGTTCTGAAGCGCCAGCACGTCGAGATCCAGCAACTGTCTGACGCAGCTACTGCGGACGTGGCTGGCGAGAAGCGCAGCGACAAACCCAAGCCGCAGAGCTTTCCGGCGGGCAGCATTGTTGTGCGTATGGATCAGCCATACTCGCGCATCGCCGATGCCTTGCTCGATCGCCAGTTCTGGGCGCCGGACGATCCGCAGAAGCATCCGTACGACGATACAGGCTGGTCGTTCCCGCACTTGTTTAACGTCAAGGTCGTGCGGGTGTCGGACGCGTCTATCCTGAAAGCAGGCATGAAGCCCATCGATGATCCGGCGTCACTGGCCGGCAAACTCGATGGCACAGGTTCTGTTATCGCCGTGAACAACACGGGGCAGGTATCGCTGCTCTCGCTCATTTACAAGCTGAAGGGCGCAAAGATCCAGGCCGCCGATAAAGGCTTCGACTCCGATGGGAAGCACTTCGCTGCGGGCTCGCTAGTGATCAGCGGCGCAGACGACAAAATCGCCAACGCGTTGCACGATCTCGCGCTCGACGGCTCGCACCTGAGCGCGGCACCTTCAGTCGGGATGCAGGATGTTGTGGCACCACGTATCGCGTTCATGCATACATGGCTTGCCACGCAGACTGAAGGCTGGTGGCGGTACGCTTTCGACAACGCCGGCATTCCATTCGATTACATGAGTACACAGACTGTCGCAAAGCAGGATGACCTGCGCTCGAAGTACGACGTCATCATCTTCGCGCCGGTTGGGCGATCGTCTTCGCTCGACATCATCAACGGACTGCCGATGTGGAACAACGCGATGCCGTGGAAGAAGTCTGAGCTGACTCCAAATCTTGAAGACGGAGGCGACTCTACTGACGACATTCGTCCCGGCCTTGGGTATGAAGGATTGGCACATCTGAAGAAATTTGTGGAGCAAGGCGGATTGCTGATCACCTGCGAAGACACCGCGCAGTTTGCGATCGACACGGGCCTCGCGCCTGGGGTCAGCACAGTGCCGCACGGGGATGCACGCGTGGTGGGCACAGTACTCAATACGGTGTTCGTGGCGAAAGACAATCCCGTCGCTGCAGGATACGGGGCGAATCTGCCCGTAATCAGCGCTAATGGAATGGCCTTCAACATCAGCAACACCCTGGGTCGTGCGGGTGGGCGTATGTTGATGGATCCCTATGCTGAACGTCCGACGGGCCGCGGAAGTCTCGAAGAGAATGACGAACCCCTGGGACGCAAAGCGATTGAGGCCGAGGCGCTGGAAAAAGTCCAGCCCTGGGAGGCGAAGAAGCTAAATGAGGAGCAAACGCGCAATAACTTTTCAGTCATCCCCGAAGCGATGCGGCCTCAGGTGATTCTGCGTTTCGCTGACAACAAAGGCCTGCTACTCGATGGCCTCCTCGATAAGGGCGGGTCAATTGCGGAACACGCAGTTGTGGTGACTGCGCATCTTGGGCAGGGCAGCGTGCTGCTGTTCGGCAATAACCCGATCTATCGCGGCGAAACGATCGGGAACTATGCCCTGGTGTTTAACGCAATCCTGAATCACGATCACCTGGAGCGGCAGGCCGCCGCGCCGGAAGAGAAGAAGGACGAAAAGAAGTAAGCCGACACCCGGTTCTGGGCACTTGAGCCGGGTCGGTTGCGGATTGGCAAGGGAGGGTCGCGGTAGCAGTTTGGGCTTTTCGCGGAATGGGATTTTGTGTCATGCTTTCTGTCATGGGAAGCAAAGACAAAGGTAGAAAAGAAGCCAAGAAGGCGCCGAAACCGAAACCGAAGCCCGAACCAGCCCGGCGCGAGATCTTCACCCCTGCTCCGCCAAAGTAAGCGCTGGCACGAGAATCCTGGCGGTGCAATTCAAATTGCAAACGCAGAAAGGCCCTCCGCACGGAGGGCCTTTCAATTTACAGCAAAGTAAGCCAGTCCGGACTTACCCTACGACTTCGATGCCCATGGAACGAGCGGTGCCCTTGATGCTCTTGATGGCCGCCTCGACGGATGCGGCATTCAAGTCGGGCATTTTTTGCGTGGCAATCTCGCGTACCTGCTTTTCAGTTACCTTGCCAACCTTGTCCTTGTTAGGAGTGCCTGCGCCCTTGGCGACGCCTGCTGCCTTCTTCAACAGAACAGCGGCGGGCGGCGTCTTGGTGATGAAGGTGAAACTGCGATCAGCATAAACCGTGATGACAACCGGGATGATGAGTCCGGCCATCTCCTTGTTCTGCGTGCGCGCGTTGAACTGCTTGCAGAACTCCATGATGTTGACTTGAGCCTGGCCCAGTGCGGGACCGACCGGCGGCGCGGGGGTGGCCTTGCCTGCTTCGATCTGCAGCTTGACCTGTGCGGTAATTTTCTTCGGAGGTGCCATTGGTTTCCTTTGGAAACCAGCTATAAGCTCCTAGCCTCTCGCTGCTAGCTGGTCCGTTCTCATGCGAATTTTGGAGTTGCTGCTTGAGCGTTCGCTTTTAAACCGACGGTCGCTAGGTGACCCATCGGCTAGAAGCTAGAAGCTAATAGCTGGAAGCTGCAACTACTCAATCTTTTCGACTTTGCTGAACTCCAGTTCAACGGGTGTCGAGCGGCCGAAGATGGTCACCATGACCTTCATTGTTTCGCGATCTTCGTTGATCTCGTCTACCACGCCATTGAAGTTGGCAAAGGGTCCATCGGTAATGCGGACCTGCTCGTTCTTCTCAAACTTGATCTTCATCCGCGGCTTTTCTTTAGCCGTCTCAGAGCGGAAGAGGATGGAACTCACTTCTTCCTCGGAGAGTGCCACTGGCTTGTCGCCCGTGCCCAGAAAGCCCGTAACCTTGGGCGTGTCTTTCAAGACGTGCCACAGGTTGTTGTCGAGATCCATCTCGACCAGCACATAGCCGGGCAGGAATACGCGCTCCACCGTGCGCTTTTTGCCGTTGATGATCTCCGTCACCGGCTCGGTGGGAATCATTACGCGGCCGACCTTATCCTTAAGGCCAAAAGCCTCAACGCGGCTGGCGATGGACTCGCGCACCTTGCGCTCAAATCCAGAGTAGGCGTGGAGGATGTACCACTTGAAAAGCGGGTTCCGCTCCGGCTGTGGCTGCTCGGCGGGCTGTTCGATTTCTTCTGCCATCTTTGTCTCGATTCGCGGCTGCGCCATTATTGTGCGCCCATCTTGTGGAGTACAGCCTGAAGGGCCCTGCTGAAAATGCTGTCCGTCACCCAGAAGAATAATCCGAAGATGAACACCGTAATGATCACGACGGTCGTGGTGGACTCGACTTCTTTCCGCGTGGGCGTGACTACCTTCTTCATCTCGGCGCGCACATCGCTAAGAAAGTGGGTGAAGTTGCTCCACGTAGTCATTGCGCCGCCGGAAAAGTTGGTCAGAGCATTCGGCTCCTGCCGTTTCGCGGAATGGTCGTCGCCCTTTTTGATCGCTGATTCTGTTGCCATACTTCCAATCCTCTGCCCCCAGGGTCATGCCGGGGGCAACCTACAAATCTGGCAGGGGCGGAGGGATTCGAACCCCCAAGTTCGGTTTTGGAGACCGACAGTTTAGCCGTTGAGCTTACGCCCCTAAAAGCAGCTGGTAGCTTCTAGCCTCTAGCTATTAGCTCCATCGCGACGAGTGCGAATGATTTGCTCTCCGATGTATGAGCTAGTAGCTAGAAGCTAGCGGCTAATGACTGCTTTACTTCGTTTCCTTGTGCGGCTGATGCTTGCGGCAGCGGTTACAGAACTTCTTGAACTCGAGACGGCCTGTGGTCGTCTTTTTGTTCTTCGTCGTCGAGTAGTTCCGCTCCTTGCACTCAGTGCACTGCAATGTCACAATTTCCCGCATTTCAAACTCCAGTGATCAGTGCTTAGTGAACAGTGATCAGTTTTCTCAAATTCAGTGATCAGTGCTCAGAGAACAGTGATCAGTTTTCTCAAACTCAGTGATCAGTGCTCAGAGAACAGTGATCAGATTTCGCTTGCCGCGCCGTTCGATGCGCCCGAAGGGCGGTCCGCCCGACGCGGCTAGCGTCTACTTGATAATTTCCGCAATCGCGCCTGCGCCTACTGTGCGTCCGCCTTCGCGGATGGCAAAGCGCAGACCCTTTTCCATGGCGACCGGTGTAATCAGCTCAATCACCAGCTCCACGTTGTCGCCCGGCATCACCATCTCCGTGCCTTCGGGCAATTCCGCCACTCCCGTCACGTCCGTCGTACGGAAGTAGAACTGCGGCCTGTAGCCCTTGAAGAACGGCGTATGACGGCCGCCTTCTTCCTTGCTCAGCACGTAGACGGTGCCCTTGAACTTGGTGTGCGGCGTGATCGATCCCGGCTTGGCCAGAACCATGCCGCGCTCGACATCCTCTTTAGGAATGCCGCGCAGCAGGATGCCGGCGTTATCGCCCGCCAGGCCTTCGTCCAGCTGCTTCTTGAACATTTCCACGCCCGTGCAAACCGACTTGCGGGTCTCGCGGAAGCCGACGATCTCGACATCCTCGCCCACCTTCACCTTGCCGCGCTCGATTCTTCCGGTCACCACCGTGCCGCGTCCGGAGATCGAGAAGATGTCTTCGATCGGCATCAGGAAGGGCAGATTGACCGCGCGCTCCGGCTGCGGAACGTACTTGTCGACCGCTTCCATCAGCTCGTCGATCTTGGCTTCCCACTTGGCTTCGCCGTTCAGGGCGCCGAGAGCCGATCCACGAATGACCGGAACGTCGTCGCCCGGGAACTGATACTTCGACAGCAGTTCGCGAACTTCCATCTCGACCAGGTCTGTCAGCTCTTCGTCTTCCACCGCATCGCACTTGTTGAGGAAGACCACGATGCAGGGAACGCCTACCTGACGAGCCAGGAGAACGTGCTCCTTGGTCTGCGGCATCGGACCGTCGGTCGCTGCGACTACCAGAATCGCTCCGTCCATCTGCGCCGCGCCGGTAATCATGTTCTTGATGTAGTCGGCGTGACCGGGGCAGTCGACGTGCGCGTAGTGCCGGTTCGGGGTCTCGTACTCCACGTGCGCCGTTGCGATCGTGATACCGCGCTCCCGCTCTTCCGGGGCGTTGTCGATCGAGTCAAACGAACGGAACGTGTTCTTCGGGTTGTGCTTCTGCAATACCTTCGTGATCGCCGCCGTCAACGTCGTCTTGCCGTGATCGATGTGACCAATCGTTCCCACGTTCACATGCGGCTTCGAACGATCAAACTTTTCCTTCGCCATGCTCGATTCCCTTCCCTTTTTTCTTCAGCTATTAGCTCTTAGCCATTAGCTTTTAGCTCGTTTCCGTCAGAGCCGAACGACTTCAACATCTGCTGAGCTGAAGCTAATAGCGAACCGCTAGAAGCTGACAGCTCGTCTTCTCAGTAGTACGCGTACGCCTTCAGATACCTTTGCCGCAGGTCGCCCGGTACTGCTTCTACCAACCGCAGATAACGCTCGCGGGTCAATCCCTGATCAGAAACCGGGAGCGCTTTGTACAGCGCGATCGCTTCGTTGCCCAGCAACCCGCGACTGAGGACGCTCTCAAAATCCCGAATCCGGAGCTTCTGGCGGATCACACGGTTGAGAAATACTTCCACATCGCTCGGCTTGAACGCCGCGTCGATCTGCGTGTGAAGCGCTGCGTACGTCTTCTCGTCCTGAACCGAAATTGCTGCTTGCTCGAACATCTGTTGCTTCTGCCTCTGTTCCTTAACTGGAGCGGGAGACGGGACTCGAACCCGCGACCAACAGCTTGGAAGGCTGTGACTCTACCACTGAGTTACTCCCGCCTGAAAACAGTGGACAGTGAGCAGTGGTCAGTGAACAGTTTCGTTTGCCTCTGTTCACTGTGCACTGTCCCACTGTGCACTCAAAACTCTGGAGCTGATGACCAGGATTGAACTGGTGACCTCTCCCTTACCAAGGGAGTGCTCTACCAACTGAGCTACATCAGCCCTCTTAAAATTGCCGGGCTGGACTACCGCCCTTGTTCCCCTTCGCGGCGAATCTTCTCCGCTTTCATCGCCACCACGGTGCGTAATGCCAGGCCACCGATGATGAGCAGTGGAATCAACCTCAATTCCACCAACTTTCCCCCGACTTGAATCTTTCCATCAAGGGTAAACCAACTGAGCGCTGCCAGAATCGCATACAAAACCAGCGCTGTCGTGTACTTCCGGGCAAGATCCTGGTCAGACCCCTTCAAACCTTCGCGCTCTGAACCTGCGTTGACTTCCGCACCCGGTTCCTCGCGCATTTCAGTACCTCAAATCGTGGTGCACAGGGGAGGATTCGAACCTCCGTAACTCGAATGAGTGGCAGATTTACAGTCTGCTGCCATTAACCGCTCGGCCACCTGTGCCCATCACCACGCCGGACGTGAAATCTCCCGGCACTAAAACTCAACTTCGATCCCCGCCAAGCCACTTCCGCACATCACGACCTTACCGGAGAACCTCCGGCTTGTCGGAGCATGCACCTCAGTGGGATCACCGCAGAGGACAGGTCCGGCTTTTTGAATCGATTCGCCGGTCCCAAAACTTGCTGCCACCCGTCGCCCGTTCTTGCCGTTAAGTGGAGCTGGCGAAGGGATTTGAACCCCCGACCCTCTGATTACAAATCAGATGCTCTACCAGCTGAGCTACGCCAGCCCGACCACTTGAAGCAAATTGCCGGGAACGCCGGTAAATCCGCGGACACACTCCGGCTCCGCGCATTACACGGCACAGTTTCTAAGGTTAGCACACAGGAAACAGCGGAGCAAACGGCGGAACTTCATGGAAAAAGCTGTATTTCCCGTTTCGTCCGGATGCGGGATACGCAGGCTGGAATTCTGGACTCCGCCCAGCCATTCCAGTACCAATCAGCCAGCCTATTTCCCCAGAAACATCGTCGCAGTACTTGATCCCTGCGAGGGTGTAATCGACACCCGTTTCAATTCCTCCTGGTCCTCGATGCAACAGCAGAGAGCTGTAACGCCTCGCCATTACGAGCCAGCGATCCAAAATGAGAGGACAGTGATGCCGCCTGCGTCATGGTGAAGTAATGGATTTGCGCAACGCCTTCGTCGCACCCGATGCCTAATTCCCGAACGCCGTCGCCAGGGTCGTCGAAGACGACGGCATAACGGAAACACGGAGAAGATTCGTCGCGTCTTCTGAAAAGAATCGCAGCGAGCCATCCGGCTGCGGCTCCCAAGTGCCATAGAGCATACCGCCCGTTTCTGGAGTCTTGCCCTCATACACTGGCTTGCCGTCCGCAAACACCCGGAACACGCCCTGCCCTATAACCTTGCCCCAGAAGACGTGATTGCTGTCCGCAGAGAAGGCGAAATTGCCGTATCCAGACCCCAGACGTACTGCCTTGTCGTCCACGCACGCATATACATCGTTGTTCGCCGCGGGATTGTTTGGCCGGCACATATACCCAATGTGCTGGCTGTCCGGGCTCCAAACGTAAGCGCGCGTGCCGTCTTTCGTCAGGCCGCCAGTATTAACCACGCTGTACGCCGACTGCGCCACGCCATCCCGGTAAAGCGTACGGCCCTGAGCGTTCTGCACGACAAACGCAACGTGTTGCCCGTCCGGGCTGAAACTTGCAGCCATGGTGGTGGACCGCGAGAGGTCGCCCAACTGCAATGGTTTTCCGTCCAGCAGGACTGCCCTGAGCGAAATCACCAGCGAGTGACCGCCTTTGGGCGCGAACAGCGGCGCCTGGGACATCATCAGCGCATCGGACTCTTCCCCGTTCCTTACATCCCATACGGAACCGGAATTTCCCGCCAGGTATTCGAGCGCGGACGAGTCCGCGGTATACCCTACCGATCCTGTGCCGCTGAGGCCGATGCTCTGGTATGTCTGCTGCTTTTTGCCATCGGCAAACACCCACGCTCCGCTGCCCCCAGTAGCTATCGCCGCATAGTGTTTGCCGTCCGGAGAGAACACCACGTTGCCGTAACGCCCACCGGGCGGCGTCTGGCTCGCCGCCACCAGTTTCCCGCCCACCATGAGCGCTTCCGAAAACGCAGGCGACCCATTCTTCGTCAAAACGGCCACAGCCATGGTGCCCACCGACGGAACAAACCACCGCACATCATCCGCCTTCACCACTGCTTTGCCGTCGATCAGGCCCGTCACCGTCTGCACCGGTCTCGGCCCCGCGGACGTCTGCCGAATCGTCGAGTAGATGTGTATCCCGTCACCGCCAAACTTGATGGTGTCCGACTTGTACGGCGCTACCTGCGTGTCCACCACAAACTGCTGCATTGTCGTCGAACCCGGCGGGGTGAACGGATACGCCACATGATCCCCGTCGGGCGAGAACACAACATAACTGAACCCGTTACCTGGATATCCCCAAGGTCCAGGCTTGCCATCCCACACAAACCGGGCCGGTGAGTTCGACAAGCCTATGTCCTGAATCGAACTGTAGTACAGGTGTTTGCTGTTCGACGAAAACGCGAGTTCGCATTGCGCACTACCCGTAGCGCCACTTGCCGTCGCCGGCCCGGCCGACTGCTGTTGGCCATCTTCAAACACCACCCACTGTGTGCCAATCGCGGCACAGTACGCCGAGTGGTTTCCATCCGGCGAGTAGATTGCGCCACCCTGCCCCCCGCCCCTCAGCATCTTGTCGAGTTTGGGCCCCGGAACGCCATCCAGCAGCACCACCGACCGGCTCCCGCTCTGCGTCGTTACCGATGCATGCACGCCCATCGGACTCACCGACACGCTGCTCATCGGAATGGACGACGGCCCAATCACCAGCGGAGTAATCACTGTGCCCGCCGGCGCTGTGAACGGCCCGGAATCTCCTGCAGCCGTGCCCGCGGCAGCCTTCCCCGGCTTTGTCGCAGGCTGCCCTGGCTTTGCGGGTTGTCCTGGCGCGGCTGGCTGGGCAGCCGGAGTGGCGCCCTGCTTGGCCTTTTTTGCCTGGGCCTTGAGTTGATCCCAGACGCTCTGCGCGGCGGCGGTTGATGACGTTGCGCCGACAACGGCGGTGGCAAGCAGAAGGACCAGGACGAAACGTGAAACGTAAACTGCAGGTTTCAGGGAAAGACGAAGCAACATACTCAGCCCCCAAATTCGATTCATAGGAATGTAAAGTCGCGACGGGAAGAAAACCTGTCGTGCGTCAGATTTCTGCGGACAAATATTTGACAGATAAATCCTGAATGAAAACGGATAGTGCCCGTGGAATTGAAAGATAAGGGAAAAAGAATTGGGAGTTCAGCATCACCGAAACGTCGAGAAGGTGTCAAGGTTTATGGAGAACATGTGACTGCTGTTGCGTTCGCAAAATGCTGCTCGCATGTGAGCCCGCACACATCGTGACGCGAATCACAGGTAATCAACTCTGGATCGAATCCTCTTGAATTTCACCTCTCAGAAGTCGATCATTTCGAGAGCCTCCAAACTGAATTCTGGTCGTCTTGACCTACTAGCAGCTCGATTGAGCTGCGCTTTACGACTTTTGTTTCGTTCAGAGGACCACAGAGTAATTCATGCCGATGAATCTCGGCGGGAGAACATATGAAAAGGATCATCGCAGTCTTGATGTGTGCTTTGTTTCCACTCACTGCCTTTGCCGGCGATAACGGCTACAAGATCGCCTATGACGGGGGGTCCATCCAAAATGCCAAAGCTGGAACCGGAATGAAGTTGTTCATCGACGGCAGCAACATACGAATCATGAAGGACAAGACAGAGATCGCGGTAGTTCCAGCTTCAGCGGTCACTGAGATCAGTTATGGTCAGGACGTCCATCGTCGAGTAGGTGCGGCCATCGGCGTCGCCGTTGTTTCTCTCGGGATTGGAGCTTTATTGGCATTGTCTAAATCTAAAAAGCATTACATCGGACTAACTTGGGATGACGGGGGAAAGAAAGGTGGGTTTGCCTTCCAAGCCGACAAGAACGACTATCGAGGCCTGTTGGCGGGACTCGAGGGAGTGACAGGAAAGAAGGCAGTTGATTCGGATGCGATGACCGTTAAAAACTGATTTGTGTTTCATGTGACTGGCATCTTCACGGCGCGGCTTCGGCTGCGCCGTTGTTTTCTCTGCATGCACCGCTCGTCATGTTACCTGGATGAATTGGCTTGCTTGGGGCCGCCCAATCGCGGGATCATTCGATTGTCCCCAAAGATTGATCTGCGTGGTTTGCGGCGAGGTATGGCTTTATGCGTCACGGAATTCTGACCGTTGTGTTGCTCGCGAGTTCGGTTTTGTTTGCTCAGGAAGCGCTGGATAATGCGTCGGTGACCAAGCTGGTAAAAGCAGGGCTTTCCGAAGACCTGATCGTTACCACCATCAACTCGTCAGCGGGCAATTACGACACTTCTGCGAATGGGTTAATCGCGCTGAAGAAGGCGGGCGCCAGCGACAAAGTGGTGGCTGCGGTTGTACTCAAGGCTTCCGGTGCTACAGCGACTGCTCCAGCGGCAGCGGCAACTCCGGCGAATCCATCCCTTGCGAATCAGGGTGGAGCGGGCAGCGCCGGGAACACGACCGGCGGCGTGATGCTTGCGCCGGGCGGACTTCCCGCGGGCGTTGACAGTGTTGGCGTCTACTATCTCGACAAAGACGGGAGCACGTGGCAGGAAGTTCCGGCCGAAGTTGTCAATTTCAAGGCCGGCGGCGCTCTGAAGCATTATGCAAGTGCCGGCGTGTTGAAGGGTGAAACGTCAGGCATCGTGGGTGGAAACCGCAGCTCTCTGAATCTCAAATTGCCGGCGTCGTTCATCCTTTACGTTCCGGAAGGCCGAGCGCCTGGTGAATACCAACTGTTGCATCTGCACGTAAACGCCGATAGCCGCGAGTTTCGCGCCGCAAACGGAGGCATTGTGCACGATTCGGGCGGTGCGCTGCGAGACGTGATGGAGTTTACCTCTAAGAAAATCGCCCCACATGTTTATCTCATCCAGTTTGGCGAGGATATGGACCGGGGTGAATACGGTTTTCTGCCCCCTTCCGATGTCCCGGTAGGCGGAAGCATTCCGACGGCCAGCAAAATCTACAGCTTCGCCTTCGCGCACTAGAGAGACTGGCAGTCCAGCCGCTTCTCAGCCGAGAGGCGCGTACATCCCGCAGGAACCCGGCCGGGTCCGATATCCTATAGAGGGATGCCCCTTGCGGCCTCCCCTTGTTGATGCATAAACGCACGCGTAGAACGCTCCTGGTTTTCGCCGGTGTCCTTGTCCTGCTGGCTCTTGCCGTCTTCCTGCGCTCGAAGGCGCCGCCTGAGGGAGCCCGCCTGCTTCCCGAGTCAGATGGCATTCTCTACTTCAACCTCAAGCCTGTCCGCGTATTTCTCCGCAACGATCTGAAGCCGCCTGCGCGCGTTCCGGAGTACCAGCAGTTCGTAGACGCTACCGGAATAGACTGGGAGCGCGATCTTGACTCCGCCGCCATTGCGCTGCACCGCATGCAGGACCCCAGCGGTCCCAACGGCGCGGTGGCATACTCTCTGGTGCTCTCTGGCAAGTTGACTGGAAAACGCCTGAATACCTGGCTAGAAGCCCACGCAACAAGCCGCGAGGTGTATGCGGGCCACACCATCTACAGCATTCCCTCGGAGAATCGCACCGTCCGCGTGGTTCAAGTGGGCTATGACATGATTGCGGCCTCTAACTATCCCACCACGGAGATGATCCACTCCATCATCGACCGGCATCGGACCGCTGCCCTGCCATTTGCGGGTTCGACATTGTTGTCGCAGCACTTCCACGACGTGCCGCTGCTTGCGGTCGCCTGGGGAGTGGGGCAGATTGGCCTCCCGTTGTCTGAGAGTGGGGCAATCAATGTTTTCGGTCTCTCGCTGCCCCTGCAGGATGATTCCACCATCATTGCGAGTGTGACGCCCGGACTCCCACTGGCCAATTCGGTGCATCTCCGGGTTGAAGAGATCGCTCCCGATGAGAACAAGGCAGCCAACCAGGCCGCTGCTCTCGCGACGATTGTCACGCTGGCTCGTGAGGCTACGACGCAACTGGCTGACAATTTGCCTAATAATGCCCTTCGGGAACTGTTGAGAACGACGGAAGTGACGCAAAAGCGGAACCGAGTGGTCGCGACTGCCAACCTTTCGCCGGCATTTTTAAGTCAAATTACGAAAAGCGGAAATATTTTGACAACCCCTACAACCCCACCCCCTGCCGGGGCATCTCAATAACTGTCGCGCTTCCCAAAGAACTGCGAGAAAGATCTGCTTCGTTCAGGCCGCCGGTCATGAGTTCCTTCTTCCTGGGTTGGGGGATAGAACCAAATCGGCGGCCTTCTCCATTTCTGGCCGAATTTTATAGACTCCCGGGATGTGTTTCTCGCATCCTGTTCTGTAGGCTCGGGTTTGAGCCGCAACTACCGATATCCCCAGAGAGGTTTCATGCTCCGCTTCCTCAGAACGCAAGCTCTGATATGCACTGTCTTTTGCCTGTTATCGATAGGCGTAATTGCCGCAAAGAAGTCTTCGCCGGACCAGAATCAGGCATCGACTCCAGTTCTGAGAGGCCAGGCAGCCTTTACCGACGCTGCTCACGAGTCCCCCGGCACCCGGCGCCACCTGACCGTGGGTGACCTTCCTGCTCCGGCGCCGGATCAGGCGGTCGATAACGGTCCCAGCATGATTCCACGGCCGGCGAATGCGTGGCCGGTTGCGCCTAAGGGCTTCAAGGTGGAACTTTACGCCACCGGGCTCGACAATCCCCGTCTATTGCGTGTTGCACCCAATGGCGACCTGTTTCTGGCTGAGAGCGAAAGCGGCAAAATCAGAGTTTTTCGCGGCGTGACCCCGGACGGAAAGCCGCAGCAGACCTCGGTTTTCGCGGAGGGATTGCACCAGCCCTTTGGCATTGCGTTCTATCCATCCGGTCCGGACCCTAAGTATGTGTACGTTGGCGAAACCGACGGCATTGTTCGCTTCGCCTACAAGAATGGCGATTTGAAGGCTAGTGGAGCTGCCGAGGATCTCGCCGAGTTACCCGGGGGAGGGCGCCTGCGGGGAGGCGGCCACTGGACGCGCGACTTGATCTTTTCAAAGGACGGAAGCAAGCTTTTTGCATCGGTCGGTTCGC
This sequence comes from Telmatobacter sp. DSM 110680, assembly GCF_039994875.1. Lineage (GTDB taxonomy): Bacteria > Acidobacteriota > Terriglobia > Terriglobales > Acidobacteriaceae > Telmatobacter. Next base: position 5,191,471 of record NZ_CP121196.1, read on the forward strand.
ACTCCAATGTGGACGACAGCGACACCCACCCCGAGGAATATCACCGCGCCGACGTGCTGCAGTTCACGCCCGAGGGCAAATTCGTGAAGGTGTATGCCTGGGGCATTCGCAACTGCGTTGGCGAGGCGATCAATCCCATCACGGGCGAATTGTGGTGCTCAACCAACGAACGCGATGGGCTTGGCAACAATCTCGTACCCGACTACGTGACCCATGTGCAGGAAGGCGGCTTCTATGGATGGCCGTGGTGGTACATGGGCGGACACCAGGATCCACGCCACCTCGGCAAGCACCCGGAACTCGGGCCGAAGGTCATCACACCTGACATCATTCTGAATCCTCACTTCGCATCGCTGGAGATGATGTTTTACCAAGGATCGCAGTTTCCTGCGGAATTCAAAGGCGACGGTTTCGCGTGTGAGCACGGATCGTGGAATCGTGCACAGCGTTCCGGCTACGAAGTGATCCGCTTGCCCATGAAGAACGGCCACGCGACGGGCGAGTATGAGGACTTCCTCACTGGATTTACAGAAGGTGACGGGCAGGTTTGGGGACGTCCGGTAGGCGTTGCCGAGGCCAAAGACGGATCGCTGTTTGTTTCTGACGACGGCACGCGATCCATCTGGCACATCGTTTACACCGGCAAATAGCTAACCCTTTTGATGTCCATGGCACGGATCCCAGGTCTCAGGATAGAGACCTGTGGCACCCGGCTACGGTGCGTTGTATGGATAGCACAGCATCCAAAAAAGAAACGCAACCTCTGAGTTGCGCTTCTCGCTAGAACAAGCGGAAGTTTACCATCACCGAAATGCGCACCGGCACGGGCTTGCCGTCTTTTTTTGCGGGCTTGAATCGATACTTTAGAACGGCTTCCAATGCCTTTTCATCGAGGCCCATTCCCAGCCGTCGCACGACGCGTGGATTTTGCGGATTCCCCTGGGCATCGACGATAACGGAGATCAGGCACACGCCCTGATACTTCTGACGACGCGCTTCATCTGAGAATTCCGCTTCCGGGGTAGATATCGGAATGGGCTGTGACACTCCTCCCAGGCCTGGCGTGTAGATGCCGGCGCCCGGACCTGGACCCCAACCCGCTCCGCTGCCCGGGCCATCGCCGCCATCGGAGCCAAAGCCGATGCCGCCATTCTTGCCAGGACCGCCAGAGACAACCGTGACATTTGCCGAAATATGAACACCGATCATGGGGATTGTCGGATTATCAGGAAGCTTGATGTCGGGCGGCAAAGCGATGCTGTTGTCCAACGCGAGCTTAGGGTGATCGAGCAGGGGGACCTGCACCTTCTCGACAGTATTTATGTCGAGTTTCGGTAGGCGGCCCTTATTCGGATCAATCGGATCGTTAGTCCCGCCCCCCTGGCCGCCGTCGGAGGACGCCAATCTCGCGGGCGCGAGTAAGGGGAAATCGTCGATGTGGAACTTTGAATTCTGCTTAGGAACATGATCGCTGAGGACCACCGCTTTAACGCCCATTAGCAGCACAAGAGCCAGTATGGTGCCATTAATGAACGTGGCTGTTCCGACTGCCCAGGGATTCGTATTCGATGCCATACGATCGGGTACAGGAATTGGCCGGGACGTCAACTCCAGCGGCGGAAGCTTGTCTGGAAACAGCCGGTCGTGGATGTTCTCATACAGCCCGGACCAGATGGGCGGTTCTTCGACGGTGGTTAGAAATGCTTCGGGACGTTGCATGCTGGCCGGATCCGGCTGTGTCATACATTCCTTCCGCGCAGCCGTAGCTTGCAGCCGCTCTTTCATCTGAAGGTTTGTCAGATAGACAGGCCGCGGGACAGATTGTCACCTGGAGGCGAACATGTTTGCCGATTTCTTCGAAGGCGAATCGCAGTCGTAACATCGGCGCGCAGCGACACCCACGCCTATGAAGATCGGCTGTCATCGTGGTTTCCCACCCAGGACTCGTGGTGCTTTTGAGTCAGGACGGATGCGTGGTTATTTCTTCAATCCCAACGCCTCGACGACTGCGGAATCGACTTTAGCTGGCTGTCCGTCTTGCTTCCAGACCACGCCGAAGCCGCCGCGATAATCCCACATGGTCCAGCCGATTCCGTCGGCTTCAAGTGCGGTGCGAACATCTCGAATCCAATTCATGCGGGCGGCGGATTTGGTGTGCTCACGATAGGCTCCAAACTCATTGCAGATGAGGGGGACTTTGCGGTCTTTGCCCCACGCCGCGGCCGCATCGATTTGCAAACGTATGCGATGCGCGTCCCAGTGATCGAGCCAGTAGTGTTCCATGGCATAACGGCTCGATGCGTCGGGAAGTTGCTTCAACGAGTCCTGCATCGAACTCTCGTCTGCGGGATAAGGAATATCATGCGTGTAAATCCACCATGTTCCGCCCCAGCCGGCGCCCTGGTGGGTGAACTCGTGCGGCTCATAGAAATGGAAGTTGTAAATCACGTTGCCATCGGGCAGTGGTTCTTGCGTAAGCAAGTCGGCAATCGATGACCAGTTAGGTCCTGTGGCGATAATCGTGTTTCTGGGAGCAGCTTCGCGAATAGCCTCTGCGGCACGCGCCTGAACGCCTGCCCAGCGATACGGATCCCGCTCTTCCGGTTCGTTCATGATCTCAAAAAAGATGAGGTCGGGATTGCGATCGGAATAGTGCGTGGCCAGTTTGCGCCAGAGCATCACAAAGCGATCGACACCTTCGCTCGATGAGCTGACGCGCTTCTTGTAATCACTTTCGGGATGAATGTCGATCTGAACGGCCATGCCCTTCGCGATCATCTGATCAACGGCGTGATCGAGGCGGGTCATGAAATCGACGTCCCTGCCGAAGAGACTTCGCGTCAGCGGAGCCGCATCGATGCTGAGGCGGACGTTGTCGAAACCGAGTTGGGCCATTAACGCGATATCTGAATCATCGGTGTATTTATTCGTTTGCTCAGCCGAGTAATTGCTGGTTTGAGCAAACCACTCCGATGCGTTGATTCCGTGACGCAGATGTTGCGCACGCGCGAACGCGATTTTCAATTCAGATGTACGGTCCTGAGCGTTCTGGGCGAAAGAAGTTGCGCATGAGAATAGCGTGATCATCAACAAGGCAGAAAAAAAACGAAAGCGAAAGGCCACTGTTCATCTCCCCGAGTACATCGAAAAATTCCAAAGGGTAACGATACTACGTCCGTCTGGAATTGATTGCCTGATCTGCTCGAAACTGTCTGCAGCGCAAATCTGAACGAGATGAAGGTGTCCGCTCAAATGAAGAAGCGGCTCCGCAGGGAGCCGCTTTCGTGTCTTTGATTGAATTGAAGATTATTTGCTGGCGATCGGCGAGGCATTGCTGTTCGTAATTGCCTGCTCGTAGGTGTTGCGCAGATATTTGTGCGGATTCACCGGCACCTTGTGGACGCGCACTTCATAGTGAAGATGAGGACCGGTGGCGCGGCCCGACTGGCCGACGTAGCCGATTACCTGTCCACGCTGCACGTGCTGGCCGGGCACAACGGCAACGGCCGAAAGATGACCGTACAGGGTGATGAGATCGTGGCCGTGATCGAGGACCACTTGGCGGCCGTATCCGGCACCCATATTTTCTCCGGTCACTTCACCATCGCCAGCTGCGCGCACGAGCGTGCCATACGGCGCCTCGATATCGATGCCGGGATGGAACGCGCCTTCTCCGTTGATAGGATCTTCGCGCTGACCGAAACTCGATCCAACGCGACCTTCAACCGGCCAGATCGATGGTGCGTCAGCAAACTGCGTCCAATCCCCGACGAATCCTGGAGCAAGTCCACCTTCGAGCGCGCGTGTCATTCGGCCCGACATGGCCTGATCACGCAGCGCATTGAATTGCTCGAAAGTCATTTTCACATCGGCTGCAGTAACGTCGTCTTTGACAGCGAGCGTGGCAGGCGTGGGAGCGATCGCGGCAGCGGATGCCTTCGCTGGAATCACTTTGTGCTGGCGCAAACCGTATAGAGCGGTCACTTCGCTGGCCAATGCACCGAGAGAAGCTACCTGCACGTCGCGATCATGCGCAACCTGCGCGAGCTGCTTGTAATCGTTGCGGAGATTCTGGTTGTCCTGGCGAACCTGGTTGAACCGCTCCGTCTTGAGGAGCATGCGTGTGTAGGAACCGGCCAGACCGACAATCGTGAACGCACCAACCAGCGCTGCCGCAACAAATCCGTATACATATTGCAGAGGGAGGGGGATCTTTTTGACCCGGCCATCTTCATCCCTGGCAACGAAAAGAATGTAATAGCGTTTCCGCAGCATGATCCTGCCTTCACATTAAAAATTGCAAGGTGCTACTCGCCGCGTAGCCAACTAATCCCATGGACGCAGGTGCTGGGGGAGCCCCGCTTGAAATATCGCACACCCTGTCAGGAGCGCATATCGTTGAACGTTCCATCAGGCTAGCAGTCGCTACCTTGCGGGGTCAACGAATTGCCACCGAAAAACCGGGCTCAAACGAGATTTAAGTGTCTCTACGGGCCAGCCCTAAGTAATGAGCGAGTCCGCATATTCCGGCGGCTTGCCCTATTCTCAATAAGATGCGCGGCGAGGCGGGTAAGTTGATCCGAAAGGGCGGCAACGGAGAATTAGCGCTGATCGATCGCATTCGCGGCCGGGCAGCTTCTTCAAAGAGCAGCGCATTGCGCCTGGGAATCGGCGATGATTGCGCCCTTTTGAGGCTGAAAGCGGATGAAGAATTCGCTGTAACTACTGATTTATCAATCGCGGGGCGGCATTTCAAGATGGAATGGCACCCCCCGCGGGCGGTGGGCCACCGAACCCTCGCACGTGGTCTGAGTGACCTTGCGGCCATGGGTGCGAGACCGGTAGCAGCTTTCCTTTCCTTGGGATTACCGCGTGAGCTCACGGTGTGTCATGGACGCAATCCCTCCTGGGTTGACGGCTTTCTTGATGGCTTTCTTGCGCTTGCGGACCAATATCGAACGCCCCTTGCCGGCGGAGACCTGGCCGAGTCGCCCGTGGCCTTGGCGGATGTCGTCCTGGTGGGGGCCGTTCCTCTTGGACGAGCGATGCTCCGTTCCGGCGCGAGGCCGGGAGACCTGCTCTGCGTTACGGGTGCTCTCGGTGGAGCGGCAGCAGGACTCGAATTGCTGCGAAAAACAGCAGGCTCACGGAGGTCAGATCGGAGTCATTCCGATGGCGATGTTCGGCTTGCACCGCATTTGTGGCCGCTGCCGCGCATCGTGCAGGGCCTTAGGTTGCGGCAGAATCTAGGTGCGACGGCAGCTATCGATCTGAGTGATGGCCTTTCAACGGACTTGAATCATTTGTGCCAGGAGTCGGGAGTTTCCGCTGAAGTTGACGCGCAATCTCTGCCAATTCATACAGGAGCGTCGCTGGAGCAGGCACTGCATGGTGGCGAGGATTACGAACTCCTCTTTACTGTCAGGCCAGATGCTGTGCTTCCTCGAAGAATTGCAGGCGTACGGGTGAGCCAGATCGGAAGGATCACGAAGAAGCATCGCTCCCGTTCACGTGTAGTGCTGCTGGAGGGTTCGGGACGCCGTTCTTTGACATCGGAAGGCTGGCAACACTTTTCTTAAGCCCCACAACTTCCGGTGCAAGAGCCTTGTTAATCACTAACTTTCCGCGAGATAGCGGATTATGATCGTGAGTGATATGGAGAGCGGAACTATACGAGTGCGCTTTGCGCCTTCCCCTACTGGCCTTCTACATGTAGGAAACGCACGGACTGCCCTGATCAACTGGCTGTACGCCAAGCAGACAGGTGGCAAGTTCATCATGCGTGTCGAGGATACAGACCTCGATCGTTCGAAGTCGATGTACGAAAAGCAACTGATCGAAGACCTGGTGTGGCTCGGCCTGAGCTGGGATGAGGGCCCGAACGAGAGCGATCCAGGTGAGAAAGGCGAATTCGGTCCCTATCGCCAATCGAAGCGGCTCGAAATCTATTCATCGAACACGGCGCAGTTATTGGCGGAAGGGAAAGCGTACCGCTGTTTTTGCACTCCGGAGGAACTGCAAGCAGAGCGCGAGCAGGCAATCGCCCAGCAGCGGCCCCAGGTCTATAGCGGAAAGTGCCGCAAGCTGACCAAACCGGAGGTCAAGGAAAGCCTGCTGAGAGGCAAGATGTACGCGGTGCGGCTGAAGATACCGTCCCAGCCGATACGGTTCCATGACCTGGTGCGCGGGAATCTTGAATTCGCTCCTGAGACCATCGGCGATCCTATCCTGATACGTTCGGCACATGGGGGAACAGCAGGAGCGAGCCCCGGAATCCCGGTTTATAACTACGTGGTCACGGTGGACGACGCATTGATGGGTATCACGCATGTGATTCGAGGAGACGATCACATTGCGAATACTCCGAAGCAGGTAGCCATCTACGATGCGTTCGGCTGGAAGGTGCCGGAGTTCGTGCATCTTTCTGCGATTCTTGGACCCGACCGCGAGCGGCTTTCGAAGCGGCATGGCGCTATCTCGATGTCGGGCTTTCGCGAGATGGGTTACCTGCCGGAAGCGCTGGTGAACTATCTTTCGCTACTCGGTTTGAGTGCTCAGGATGGGAAAACCGAAATACTTTCTCCCGACCAGCTTGTCAAAGCCATCTCGGTGGAGCGGATTACCACAACCCCCTCAATTTTCGATATTGAAAAGCTGAACGAGCTGAATCGCCATTACATGAAACAGGCGCCGCCCGCGCGGCTCGCCGCTGCATGCTGGGATTACTTTGGTGGATTGCTGCCCGAGAAGGAAGAGGCTTCCGACGCAGTGCTAGTTTGGTTTTTACACGTCATCGCGCTTTTTCTTCCGTCGATTAGTCATCTGGACGAGATTCCCGCGAAGGCCGCCTTCATCTTCCATATGGATCCAAGTCTTGCGCGGGGCGTGCCGGAGAATGCGGCTATCCTGCAAGCAGCTTCGGCACAAACGGTGCTCCATGAGCTTGCCAATCGAGTCCGTGCCCATGCTGGACCGATAACAGGAACCGACTTTTCCAAGTGGATGAACGAGGTAAAGCTGGCCACCGGCGTCGACGGCAGTCAATTGTTCGACCCAGTGCGCATTGCTCTCACGGGGACGAGTTCCGGATGTGATTTTGACAAGCTTGTTCCTCTGATTGAGCAGGGTGCGGATCTTGGTCTTGGCATCCCCAGTGTCAAGCAGCGGCTTGATGCGTTCATGCAGGGTTGAGCAGCTGTGAACCGGCAAATCGATCTCTGCTTTCCGCATCAATGGCAAGCGCAAATTCTTCCGCGGCGACCGGTAATCCTGCCGCGTCGTCATTTTGTTTATCCCAAAGAAGTGGAAGAGATCGAGCGCGGCGCTCTGGAAGTTTTGATTCGACCGGATGGAACCAACGGCGAATCCTTTCTTGCGACCTGTGCCGTTGGGTTTCTCGATCCAGCGGTGCCGACGGGAATCTGGTCGGCGCCGAATCCGCGAGAGATCTGCACGGTGTCGGGCGGATACGCCTACATCATCGATACGGGTGCGCCTGAGCGGTTCAGCATGGTGCCGTACCGACCGGTATTGCAGGTGTATGCGGTCGTCGAACACGATCTCCTGCTCTTTGTTGAGCATCGCGCGATTCTGGCATGGGGTGCGCAGGGCGAGGCATGGCAAACGCCGAAGCTATCGGACGAAGGCGTGACCATTACCAGCATTGAAGGCGCCTTCTTGCATGGGATGGGATGGCATATGATGGCCGATAAAGAGAAGCCCTTTACGCTGGATTTGCGAAGCGGCAGCCTAATCGATATGTGAGTCGCATCGAGGAAGATCGATGAGCCTCGTGAGCAAGGTCGAATTGAAGACCGTCGAACTGCCAGATGCCCTGGAGTTCACGGTGTCGCGCGAAGATGGGCTTCTAGAATCCGTGGCTTTTCCCGTGTTTGCGTTCTTCGTCCTGTGGATGTTCTGGCGAATGGGTACGCTTTGGATTCATATCCTCGCGGGGATTGCGGCTGCATCGACATCTCTAACGTTGTTGGTGAATTGGATTCAGGGCGGAGAGACTAAACTGCGCGTGACGCGTGACGAAATACGAGCCGAGGGGAATCTTGGGCAGTTGTTCTCAACGTCCGTAACAATCCCAGCCACGGACGTCACGTCGATTCGTTTTGACAATGGCGGCGATGGCGGCATCTCGGGGCTGTACGTGCGGCACGGTTGGAGATTCACGCCGGTGCTCCCGCGTCTCACTGCGGAGCAATCAAAGACAGTCATAGAAGCAATCCGACAGAAGTTTCCCGAAATTCCTGCGGACAGCGGGACGAAATTCTCGCTCTCTTCCCTTTTTGAAAGCGGCGCCGAATTGACCACCTTGAATCTCTCGAACTCAAGTACCGAAGATCTGGACAAGCCGCACTAGATTCATCTAACTCTGCAAATCTTCGCCGAGAAGCTTGAGCAGCGCCTGGGGTTTATGGCTGTCCACGACAAAGTCCACTTCCGGCCTTGATTCCTCCGCAAATGGACTGGCGAGAACGATGGGCTTGCCTGGACAGAACTCCCGTACATCAGCGAGAAGACCTGGCCACTTATGCAGCTGCCTCGCGTGGACAAGTACTGCATCGACATTGGGAAACCTCTTTAACAGATCCATACCATCGCTTGCGTTATAGGCAGTCAGTACGTTGTGTTTGACGGTCTCGACCACGAGCTTTCTCGACGACAGTCCTTCTGGCTGTTCTTCTTCGATCATCAAAATGACGAGTGATCTCAAACTGCTCTCCTATAGCGAACGTGAGGCTTTTACCCAGGTAGTGAGAAACAATCGCCGTCTGAGAGGTTGGTCGCGATTTTGATTTAAAAAAGCCGACCATTGACAGAAAAGGACCGGCAATTGCAGGGTCAATGCACCCAAGCGATTTGGGGGATACAACCAAGGTATTTGTACGCCGAGTAAACTCCCTCAAAAATCGAATCCCAACTTGCTGTTTGTGCGTGACTTCGCGCAGCCGTGCGCATTTGTTCGTGCAGCATAGGTTTTTCGATGATGTCGGCGATTACTTTGGAAAACTCCACGTCCGGTGCAATGCGCCCTGTGACGCCGTCACGAATGATCGTGGATGGGCCGCCATCGGGGGTCACAATGCCGGGCACACCGCTGGCGAGAGCCTCGAGCACTACGTTGCCAAAGGTGTCGGTATGCGAAGGAAAGATGAAGAGGTCCATGTTAGCGTAGGCCTCCGCCAGCGCTTCTCCCTTGAGTACCCCGGCAAACTGTGCGCGAGGGAGATGTTGGCGCAGGTTCTCTTCTTCAACTCCGCCGCCAACTATCAAAAATCGGAAGCTGCGATGGATTCTTTGTTCCAACTCACGCTGTACGGTCGTCAACAGCGCAACGTTCTTTTCTATTGACAGCCGGCCGACGTAGCCGAGAATGAAGTCGCGGTCATTTTCGCGCTGCCTGCGCCTTTGCGGGTGAAACAAAACGGAGTCCACGCCGCGCTGCATCAGATGACACGGTCGGCCGGTTTCCCGTTCGAGCATTTGGCAGAGATCGGGGCTTGGCGCGAAAAGCAGATGCGCCGACGAATAGAAGTCTGTTGCTATAACCAGGGCGAGATCTTCGATCGTCTTGCCTGTCGCTTCAGAATAGTCATGCGGCAAAAGTCGCAACAGCCGATGCGAGCGGCGCGCTGCATATTCGTGCAGATTCGTGTGCCAGCTTGCGGCCAATGGCAGATTGTAATGCCGGGCAAGGGCAGCTCCCAATATGCCCATTTCGCTCGGTCCAGTGATGTGGATGAGATCAGGCTCAAAGCGTTCAAGCGCATCCATGATCGTTGGAAGATGACGCGCGTATGCCGGATCAAAACTCAAATCCTTTTCCAGTGGGATGGAGATGGGAGACCGCGGAAGTTCCAGCGACCAGAGTTCTCCGTTTATTTCTAACGATTCGGATCGTTGCCCGGCACGCACGCACAGGAATGGCAGACCTCTTCTACCCGCAAATGCTTCAAATTGGCGGCTGGTATGGGCGACTCCGTTCACCTCGTGAAACGAGTCGGGGAAGAATGCCACGCGCGGACCTTGCTCGGTCATGGATTCTTTGGTCTACTCAGCCTTCCGGTTCGCCCAGCGCGACGCGCAACTGGCTGTCTTCGTTCCACGCCAGGCGCAGGCTGCCGGAGACCGGGCCTTGGCCAAGCATTTGAACAGCCTTGATGGTCCAGTGGATTGAAAATGGTGCGCGACCGTTGGGCCAGATCTCGTTCAGCGGTCGCATGACCCCGTTGGCGTCAGGGTGATATGCGCGCTCGTCCCACGTGCGAGAGCCTTGCGGAAAATCGGGATAGTCGCGAATCGCATCAAGGGTGGATTGCAGCAGGCGATGTTTCCACGGCTCTGCATATTGCGGCATGAAAAGCACGTTACTCAGGCGCTGACGGCGGATTTCGTGCACAAACTCAGTGAAACTGGTCGCATTGGTCAGGTTGATGTTGGCGTTTGGTTCCACGCCGTGTCGGTCGCCACCGCTTATCAGCAGCATGTTCCACTGCTGGGCGAGGCGGCGTACGGAGCGATTTTCTTCCCAGTTGCGGAGTCCATTCAGTTCCAATGCATGAAGGAACGCGCCGTATTTCTGCAGGAACTCATTCACAAGAAACTGGTGCTTTTCTTCGCCGACAAGAAAGAGGTCCCACATGGGGTGGTTAAAGACAACGAGAACATTTGGCTCGTCGTTCAGGGCTACCAGGATTTCTTTGAGGCGCGCTTGTTTCGGATTGGCCGTAAACTCCGCCAGAGTGCGCATCCACTGCTTCGCGGAGTTTGAGGGCAGATTGTGAACGCCGATATGGAAGTCCTGGACACCACCGTAGGGCACGCTCCACTCGACGGAGACCGGGATGCGGCGTGCGCTGGGAATGGTGCGCAGCAGCATGGGAGCTTCAATGTTGTCGTGGTCGGTGATGGAGACCATCGAATTGAGATCGAGGTCTTCAATCTGCCGGCTTTCAAGATCGAAGGCAAGCCTCGGCGTCATGGGCGGAGTCCAATAGGCTGCGGCGTAGTTCACGCGCAACCCGAACTTCTCCTGTGCACGGCGCTCCAAACGCGCAAGTATCGGACGGATAAGGGAGTACTTATTGCCAAGATTCGCCAGGAAATCCAGCGTCTCTTTAGACTGGTTGGTGTGGCTGTGCAGCGAGACGCCGGTGCAGAACCCTTTGAATGCATTCTGGTCGCGCCACAGGTACGAAACGGTCGAAGTGGCCATTCCCCCTCCTCATTCGCGATCTGACTTCGGATTCTTACAGTCCAGTGTCGGATCCGCCCGTCAATGGGAGGTTAAGAGGAGAATAATTGCACTTCAATTTGTGCAAGCATACAGGAGGTTAACAGAACAAAATCGCGCCTTCAAAGCACTAACACGCAACGTCTTAGTTGCGCTTTAGGCAACCGGTCAGTTGCAAGTTATCGAGGAGCTATTTGCTGGTTTTTGCTATCTCGGGTCCAAGAAAATCATCGAACGTCGATCCATGCATGATCTCCTGGGGCGACTTCTCGGCAGCGGCATTCGCTTCGGGGATGAGATAGTTTTCAGTCAATCCCTGGCGCAGCAGTTCAAAGGCATCTTCGGGAGTATCGGCATATTGAAAGAGCTCGATATCCTTTGGTGAGATTGCACCGGTCTCGACGAGGGTGTCGATGTTGAAGACCTTCTTCCAATAATCTGACCCATACACCACAACCGTGATCTTCTTCGCGAGCTTTTGCGTCTGTGCCAGGGTGAGAATCTCGAACATCTCATCGAGCGTGCCGAAGCCACCTGGAAAGACAACTAGCGCCTTGGCGAGGTACGCGAACCAGAGTTTGCGCATGAAGAAGTAGTGAAACTCGAAGTTGAGCGAGGGGGTGATGTAGGGATTGGGCGACTGCTCGAAGGGCAGACGAATGTTCATGCCAATGGTCTTGCCGCCGGCTTCGTAGGCGCCGCGGTTGGCGGCTTCCATAATCCCGGGGCCACCACCGGAGGTCACTACGAAACGATGGCGGCGGGATGGAATCTTGGCGGCCCAGCGGGTAAGCATTTGCGATAGCCTGCGGGCATCTTCGTAATAGCGGGCCATGGCTACGGCTGCGACGGCGCGTTTGCGCTGCAGATCAGTGGCCTTGCCGGCGGCGATATCCGGCACGCTGGCTGGCTGCTCATTGCTCGGTGCCGGGTGGCGTGAACCGGTGTTGTCGAGCAGTTCAAGTGCGTGGTCAGCTTCTTCCCGTCCACGAAAACGCGCGGACCCGAAGAACACTACTGTGTCTTGAATATGCTCGCGGCGGATGCGTGCTAGCGGTTCCATGTATTCGGAGACAATGCGAATGAGTCGTCCGTCAGGTCCATTCAGGAACGATGGATTCTCGTATGCTAGCGGGGCGGAGGCAAGCGCGGGCGGTGCACCATTGGGAGGCAAAGTTGCGGCAGGAACCGGCCCGCTCGATGACTGGTCTGCCAGCTTTTCTTCAGCCGAGATATTTACCTGATTCGCCGTATCTGGCTGCCCACTCTTCGTTCCCTGATCTTCCGCGCTCATGGCTTACTCATTTCGATGCCGGATGGCGTCTTGCACCGCAATCCAGATATTCAGCAATCCCAGTCCTGAGATGATGCCGCGCACCGCGCCGTTTGCTGCGTAAATCGAAAGCGTCGGGTATTGCACGAAAATCGGGTTCTGATCCCAGAAAAGCTGCGACCACGGAGCATAACAGATCGCAAGACCGATATACATCCTCAATAGAACCCGCAGATAGAGCTCAGTACGCACCAGCCAATGGGGAATACGCTGCTGCGGAACAAATTCAGCTGCCGGCTGCAGGACATTCGGGTCCGGTGCGGGACGGGTCAAGTTTTCGGGGATCGGCGCTGGGCTAGGGGTCATGCTGGGTGATATGAATTCCGGCTGGTTTGCCATTCTCCAGGGCTCGTGACGCTGCCCCCGAATTCTTGCCGCTTATCCAGCTCAGGGACGCCGTACTCAAACGGTAACACAGTGTGCGTTGCGGCTGGCCACCAGCAGCTTGGCAGTTTGGATGCCCGTCATTGCGCAGCGAACGGTACCGGGCGTATTTTGTTGCTGTACGCAGGTTCGAACAGCCAGGAGTCTGCTATGAAATCCCTCGCCACTGTTCTCGCTCTCCTCGTCAGTCCATTGACGTTAGCCGCGCAAAACGTCGTGAAGAACGACCAACCTGTCGTGGTTATTAGCGGAAGTGTGCTGGGAAACAATTGTCCGATCGGGATGCATGCCAGTCAGGGAGTTTGGGACCACACCATTCGGGTTCGGCAGGGGCAGCAGGAGCAGATGATGCAGCCTTTCGGCCAGCGAATCTTTCTCTCACTTGTGGATCAAAATCCTGCCCCGATCATCTCCGCAACTGTGAAAGTGCGCGGCCTGACCGGCAAGAACCGCATGCTGCAGACCGAGTCTGTTGGAAGCGTGAACGGCGACGGAATGAAGGTCATGAGAATCACCTTTGTCCAAAAACAGGACGGCGTTTTCAGCGATCTTTACGTACCGGGATTTACCTCAGTGAGTTCGATCGAGTTGCTTGAAGTTTCATATGAGGACGGCAAGGTCTGGAAGATTGGCGATTCCGGAGTCTGCCGCGTGAAGCCCGACGGGATGATGCTGATTGCCAATCATTGATGGCCTATGGAGTCGCGCTGGTAGCGGGACGCGGGTGCGAGGACGTGCTGCCATCCGTCATCCCCAGGGCCCACTTGATCGCTTCAAAATACATTTTGCGAATGTCGGGATCCTGCCAAGCCTCTTCGGTGTGACCGAGCGTCGAATAGAAGACGCGACCCTTGCCGTACATCTTGCTCCAAGCCACGGCGAAGTCATGGTCGGTGCGGTGAACGCGTGGGTTGTTGTTGTAGTCCAGACGGCCGGGATCGAGGCTGAGCAGCACGTTGACCTTGTCGCGCGACCACGCCTTGGGCTGGTAGATCTCGTCGTATTTCACGAACGCCTTGGGAAAGTGGCTTACCGCTGGAAAATCCGGAGCTTCGTTGATGATTGGCGCGTTGAAGGTCATCCACGGGTGCTGATCGAACCAGCCGCCGATCATTTCCCCGTATTCCGGCCAGTTGTAGTTGGTATCGAGCGCGGCGTGAATTCCGACAAACCCTTTGCCATCGTCGTGGACGAACGACAGCATATCGAGCTTCTGATCCGCATCCATATCGAGTTCGCCGGTGGTGCTGGTGAAGACGATCAGATCGAAGTCGTTCAGACTTTTGGCATTCCTGTCGAGATGCTTTTTTGTGAGGAGTTCAGTATCGGTGCGCAGGGTCGCATCCCACAGGCCGCTCTCCTGGCCCATGTTGTACACGGCGACCATGGCAGCGCTTATTGAGTCATGCTCGAAGCCCTTTGTCTGTCCAATTACCAATACCCGCTTGACATGGCCTTGTTTGGTGCGGGGCACTGGCGGAAGCGCACCCTGACCAAACGATAGGGCCGATGCAACGAGGCAAAAAATCACCGCCATAAAAACGCAGATTGCGCTGACTGAACCAATACGGACTTTGGGCACGAAGGACTCCTTCGCAGTCCATTATCGGTCAGCAAAATGCCGCAGCAAGAATTACTCGTGTGCACCGTGTTTTTTCAGCAGGTCAGCCCACTTGTGATCGTCCATCTGGAGGGCGTACGTCAAGGGACGGTGCTCGCTCTGGTCCTTTGCATTCACGTCCGCGCCGCGATCGACGAGGATCTGAATCATGCTTCCGTATTGCAGGTGCAAAGCTGCATCAAGAATCGTATCTCCGTAGGCGTCTGCGGAATTCACGTTTGCACCTTTGTCTATAAGAAACTTGACGTCGTCGGGCTGATCGCGGAGAACAGCGAAAAACAGTGGTGTGGCGCCGCTTGCCGCCTGGGCATTCACATCGGCGCCCTTGGCAACAAGCAACTGCATCAGTTCCTTATGCCGGGTTGCGAACAGGCACAAATCCAGTGGCGTGTAGCCGTTTTTATTGTCCTTTACGTCGACGCCATGCACGCTGAGAAGACTCACCGGATCTTGATGGTTATTTGATGAAAAGACGCTCCATAGGTCACCGGGTGTGAAAGCTCCGTAGCCGTTCTTTGCATTCACATCGGCTCCAGCGTCGATCAGGGCCTGGGCAGCAGCCATCTGGCCATGGAGGCACGCCACATGCAATGGAGTGTCGCCGTTCTTATCCAGATCGGCGACAAGTTTGGGATCCGCCTGAAGAAGAGCCTTGATTTTGTTGGCGTCGCCCTTGCGCGCCGCATCGTGAATTGGACCGCAAAACGCAGCTGTGGATCCGCCGAAAAAGACTAGAAGAGTAAAGAGTTGAGCGCTCCGCGTGAGGCGGGAACGGAAAAATGCATACGTTTTCATTAATTCTCCGCTGTGGAAGTGGGTTCAAGAAGTCGAGTCAAGTTTACCCGAAAGGGCAATGGGAAGAATTCGAGCCCCTTGTGTGTGTAACCGAACTGCCCCATATTCGGCTGATGAGGGCGAGGGGATCAGGTCAGCCCGTAAACACCCAAAGTAATGTGACATACGTGTTACCAAAGTCCCACCAGGGGTTAACTTGAGTACCGAATTCACGGTACGATGTTCGGAAGCCGGAGAATCTTAGCTGTCAGTTAGATGGAGCCAGACGTGAATGCATCGCAAGCCACAAAATACGGTCCGAGCGTAGTCGCCGAGACGCTTCGCAGCCTGTCGGATCATGCCAAAGTTTGTCACGAAAAGATCGATTTACTGGAAGCAGGTCAAGGCCTCAATCGAGGAGAAGTTCTCTTTGAGGTCGGAAGGCTGCTGGATGCATGTCAAAACCTACGAGACGCAATTCTCTCCGAAGACAGCGCGGCTAGCTGGTCAACTCGCACCGAATTAGGCGCCCTGGTCAACCGGCTCGATGACGCTGCGGCGAAGAGACGCATCTATCTGGATCTTGCCGGAGTGCTGGCCGCCGGAACAATTTCGCATCGTCGGGAACGTACGCGCTTGGAGCGGATGGCTCTCCGTGACAAGGCGGTCGCTGAACTCATGGAAGTATCTGAGCAATCGGCACCACCGGAGTTGCCGGGGCCAGACGCGAAAAACTGGTTGGAATGGGCATGCTCCCTGGAAGACGAAACCCATGAGCCCGAACTGCGCAAGTTGAAAGACGGATTTCCGCGTCTGGACGATTTCGTACGCCAGTTGGAAATCGACTGGTGGCATGACGGTCCCTCTCGGGAATCCACCGAAAAGCGTTCCACTTCGAAGACCGCTCCGGCTACTCGAAATGGTTCCAATGGCACGCGCTTGGCCGGAGATGGAAACGGAAACGGTTCTCTGAAGCAGTTTGCTGTCGGGGAAAAGATTGCGGTGGAAGAGTCTCCTCTATTTATTGCGGAGAAAGTTGACCCGCTGCCAGTGCTTGAATCACCAGCAATTCAAGAGAAGGCGGAAGTAACCCAGGTAGTTCATGAAGCACCGGCCGAAACCGGGGTGTTGACGCTTGCCGCTGTTGACGAGAGCCCATTTGCCGAAGAAGACGCTGTCGAGCTTTCAACAGACGCGCTCAGCCCTACCAGGAAGGGAAAAATTTCATTCTTTCCATGGGAGCAGGTTGAGCAGTTCATGCGACGCATCGAGAGTGGCAAGGTTGAACGCAAGGATGCACGTACGATTCGCGCTCTGCTGGCAGTCTCCCATTGGCTTGAGCCAAAGGATCAGAACCCGATGACCCATGCCAAATGCGGCATCAGGGCACTTACAGAGTACCCCCCAACCACGGAGCCGGTTTATGTCGCTCCGGGCGATGTGATGCAGTTCATCACGCAGGAAGACGGTTTACCTCTTCTGACCGGCGGAGCTGACCTGCTGCGCTGGGGTCTGTTGCAGCCCTCGGAGCGTAATTTTCAAGGGGTCGCATCGGTGCGGCGCTTCACTGTTGAACATCTGCGGGCGTGGTTCAGCGATCTGTTCAGGATTGCCCTCTCAGATAAGCAGATTGAGGACATCTTCAACCTGACTTCTGGTATCCCGTACCTGGTCGGGGAACTGCACAAGCTGATCGTCCCGCAGCCGGACGAGCCACCAACATGGCTGGGTCTGGCGAGATGGATGGAGATCAAGGCGCAGTTCGAAAAGCAATTGCCGCAATATGCGCATGAACTGAAGAAGGGCATTCCTGCAGTGCGGCTCACCGATCGCGAAATTTCGCTGCTCAATATGGTGGTGATTGCGAGCGGCGATTCGACGGCGGAAACGATCGTTGCCAACCTGTCTGACAACTGGGAGAAATATCAACATCCTGAGTACCGCGCTTTGAGTTCAAGGGACGAAGTGAGCGTGGCAGTTCTGCTGGAGCTTGGGTTGTTGCCAAGGCGGAACGTGATGGGTGGCGCGCCGTCAAAGGCCCTGTTGCCTGTCAAGCAGGATGATGCAATCCGCAAGATCGCCGAATTGCTGTAACGCTCGATAGAACCTGGAATACGAAATGGGGCAGACCAGGCATTACGCCGTCTGCCCCATTTTCTTGTTTGAGAATAAGTGCGGATTCGCTGTTCAAGGGACAAGAATTATCTTTCCGTGAACGCCGCCATTCTCCGCCAGACTTTGCGCCTCGCCGGCATCCTGCAGCTTCATTGTTCGAGCGATGGGAATGGAGAATTCGCCTCGTGCAAACTCATCCGCCAGTTCGTAAAGGCGAGAGGCGTCTGGGGCAGCCATCATGGCCTCGACGTGGATCTTATAGTTTTGCGCGCCTTCAGGACTGCCCAGAACTGAACCCAGTACGCCACCTGGCCGAATCGATTTGAGGAGGCGTTGAATTGTCGTTCCACCGACCGTATCGGCGATGGCATCGAGATCATGAAGATGCCTGACATCCTCTTCGCTGTCGAGCGCGACCACTCCGTCTGCCGACAATGCTGCCGCCTCTTCTTTTTCGCTGCTGCGTACACCGGCGAGCACTCTCACCCCGTGTTTTCGCGCAACATGAACCGCGGTTCTCCCCACGCTTCCAAGCGCACCTGTGACAAGCACGGTCTGTCCGCGTTGCGGCTTCACAGCGCGTTCAATCAGCTGTGTCCCCGTGGTCAGCACCAGCGGCAGCGCTGCGGCTTTTTCAAAGTCGAGGGCTTGCGGAATTGGAGCGAGCACGTCGGCCTTGGCGACGGTGTATTCGGCATAGGTGCCGTTGGCCAAGGCCATCACCCGCATTCCTTTCGGAAAGCCGGTGACATTGCGGCCAGCCTCAACAACCTCTCCGGCGAGATCGCGTCCCAGAATTGCCGGAAATTCGAGAGGCATGCGCGCCTTTGCGGCGCCGCTTCTGAGCTTGAAGTCGATAGGATTAACGCTGGTTGCTCTAACCCTGACGAGCACTTCGGCATCGCCGTAATTTGGAACATCGATGTCTTCGTAGCGAAGCTGTTCCGGGCCGCCATATTGGTGCAGCACGATCGCTTTCATGCTTAGTTCTCCTCAATTTGAAATTGCAGTTTCTTGCGGGCACGGAAAATCTTCTCCAGCGCCGGACAGTTGTCCGATGCCCTGATTCCCGGCCGGGTTATCCTGTCGACAGCTATGCAGAGCCCGTATCGCTTCCCCGCCGTTTTCGCCCTTGCCATCACCTTGCCGTTCGTCTTCTCGTGTTCAACCCTGACCTGCGGGCAGGAGGGCACGTCTAACGAGCTCTCCTATCGTGGGGAGCAACCTGTGAGCGCGCAGCACGGCATGGTTGTCAGCGTGCATCATCTCGCCTCCGACGCGGGAGTCGACGTTATGCGGGACGGGGGCAACGCCGTAGATGCAGCAGTAGCCACTGGATTCGCGCTTGCCGTTGTTCATCCAGTAGCCGGGAATCTTGGAGGAGGCGGCTTTCTGTTGCTGCGCAAGCACGACGGTAAAAGCACGTTCATCGACTTCCGCGAGAAGGCGCCGCTTGCGGCAACCGAGACGATGTACCAGGACGCCGAAGGTAAAGTTCTTCGGGACGACAGCGTGATTGGCTACCGCTCCATCGCTACGCCGGGGTCGGTGGCGGGACTGGTGTATGCAGAGAAGAAGTACGGAAAGCTTGGCCTGAAACGCGTCATGGCGCCGGCTATCAAACTGGCACGCGATGGATTTGCGCTTTCTTCCGAAGAGGCGCACGAGTTGACCGACCACGATCTTACTCGCTTCCCTGCTTCACGCCTGCTGTTTCAGCGTGATGACAGCTTCTATCACGCGGGCGAAACTTTCCAGCAACCTGAACTGGCACGCACGCTTGAAAGAATTGCGGCCGATCCCGATGATTTTTATCACGGGAAAATGGCGCACGAACTTGTGGATGATCTCAAGAAGGGCGGTGCCCTCCTCACGCTGGAAGATCTTGCGCAATATAACGTAGTCGAGCGTGAACCGGTGGTCGGGACATTCCACAATTACACGGTGATCAGCGCGCCTCCCCCGTCGTCAGGAGGAGTTGTACTGTTGAGTGCATTGAACATTCTTGAGGGCTACGACCTCGCCAGTCTCGGCGATCGCTCCGCCGCTTCGATGCACCTGCTTACCGAGGCTTATCGACGCGCCTATATGGATCGCGCTGATTATTTGGGCGATCCGGATTACAACCGAATTCCGGTAGCCGAGCTCATCGCGAAGAAATATGCCGATGCGTGGCGTAAGAGTATCTTGCCGGACAAGGCCAGCCCCAGCGCCGACCTCAAACGCCCGCCGGATTTTCTCCCCCCGGCGCCGACTACCGCGGGTAAGCGGCACGAGTCTCCAGACACTACGCACTATTCCGTGGTTGACGCGGAGGGAAACGCAGTCTCGGTGACAACGACATTGAATGACGGCTTTGGTTCGCACGTGACGGCAGGATCGCTTGGCTTTTTGCTGAACGATGAGATGGATGATTTCGCCGCCAAGATGGGCGTTCCTAACATGTTTGGCCTGATCCAGGGACCGGCGAACGCCATAGCGCCCGGAAAACGGCCGCTGAGTTCGATGACACCGACGATTGTGCTGCAAGATGGGAAGCTTCGCTATGTGCTCGGAAGTCCCGGCGGCGCGCGCATCATCACTACGGTCGCGAATATCTTTCTTTCTGTAGCGGATGGGGGCTTGAATATTCAGGAGGCTGTCGATGCTCCGCGTTTTCACCATCAATATCTACCGGACAAGCTCTACCTGGAGCCGGGCTTCAACGCAAAGACGATTTCCGAGTTGAAAGAGATGGGTTACGCCGTCGAGGTGAGGGACGGCCATTGGTCGAATGGCGAGTGTATCGCTGTCGATCCGAAGACGGGGGAACTCGCTGGAGGACAGGACCATCGCAGCCATTACGGCAAAGCGGCTGGCTACTGAGCGTGAATGACGCGAGAAGGGGCTGCTAGTGGAGTGAGCCTGAGCTAAAAATCTCCATAGGGTGGCTAAGGGGCCGTATTGAGGCAACTCCTTTTCCGCGGTCGATGCTTCCCTCCCCAAAGAGTTCTTCGCCAAACGGCAGAAATATCGAGAATGCCGTCCCGCTTGCTTCGGGTCGCTGCGAACTCCAGACGCTCACTGCGCCATCATGGCGCTCGATTAGTTGCGCAACAACCCAGAGGCCAAGACCTGTTCCAGTATCAGTCTTCGTGGTGAAGAAGGGTTCGAAGATACGGCTTTGCGTAACCCGATCGATGCCGCCGCCGGTGTCGCATATGGTCACGCGCATGCCAGAGACAGCGCGATTTCGCCAGTCTCGCGAAGGCTGGATGCGCACGATAAGCCTTCCCCCGGACGGCATGGATTCGATCGCATTGGCAATCAGATTCGCAAAAACCTGCTGCGTCTCGCTGAGCATGCAGGTAATGGGCAGTTCCTGCTTTGCCTTGATGTCCACTGCAATATTCGTCGTCTGAATCCTGCCACGAAACATGGTAAGCACCGAATCGAGAACTTCAGAAAGCAGTGCCATCCGCGGTGCACCTGACTCGCGATGGAACTTCAGCGTGGATTGCGCGACGAGTGAAATGCGCATTAATTCGTCCAGCGCATTGGCGGCCTGGGCGCGAGCCTGCTCCGCGGAATCTGAAATCGTGATCAGGTAGAGCATGTTGGCAATCGCTTCAAGCGGATTGTTGATCTCGTGCGCCACTGAAGCAGCCAGACGTCCCGCCACGGCAAGCTTTTCCGCCCGCAGCATCGCTTCTTCTGACTGCTTGCGATGGGTTATATCGGCCATGACGCCGTAGATGCGCGCCACGTTGCCTTCCGCGTTGCGCTGGCATTTGCCTTCAGATTCCAGCCAGTGCAGCGAGCCATCCGGCCATCGAACTCGATACTGCGCGTGATAGTCCGCTCCCTCGTTCCTCGCCTTGGCAAAGGCCTCATCCAACATCGGGACATCTTCGGGAACAACGAACTGCAGCCACGCCTCTGGCTCCGCGCCAAACGCACCGGGCTCGCAACCCACCATACGATAAACTTCGTCGGAGCGATGCACGACTTCTTTTTCAAAGTCCCAAGCCCAGAGTCCCATCCCACTCGCCTTCAAGGCTAATTCCAGCACGTCATCGCGGTATCGCAGTTGTTCGCTGGCGATGGCGCGTTCTTCGGCGATTTGACGGTTGGCCTCTGCAGATTCCAGTTGCCGTTTTAACGCATGATTTGCCAACTCCGCCTTCTGCTGCGCAAGCCGTCTTATCGACCAGCCCAACAACATGGTGATAAGCACAAAGATGGCCAGGCGAACCTCTTGAGACACATTTCCGGTGGAGAATTGAAATTGCGAACGCGTCAGGAAGGTGTTGACCAGCGCCACATCCATGAATGCGCAGCCGGCCGCGCCCCACATGCCTAAGAACCAAGCGGCAAGAATGACTGTAGGGAACGTGAGCAGCAAAGGAAAGGCACGGAGCGGAGCAATCACCGAGGTAAGTGCGACGGCACCACTGGCCATGCAGCAACCCAGCAGAATCCTAATGAGCCAGGGGAGTCGCGCTATCCTTTCGGAACTGGGAATGCTGAAGGGCATGCCTGCACGCTCCAAAACAACGCATTTCAAACCTGCTTATCCGATAACGTCAACTTCTCAGAGAGCATGCAAAGCTTCGCAAACCAAGGATCGTTGGCAGGTTGCTCAAGGGAAAGACAGTGTGGGTAGCATAGGCAAAATCTGCAATCGTGTCCAGTATCAGTGGGTTCGGGAGCACGATAAATTGATCGGAAATGGCTCCGCTTGACGACAATCTGTGTCGCACTTACCCTCCGGTAAGTAGTTCAGAGAATGAGACAATAGACGGAGTGCCGGCCACGTGCCGGTTCAGGGGTCGCAAAAAAACATGTTGCCAATTCTTTCCACTCATCTCTTCCTCAAGCAACGGCTGCATCCGGGACTGCTGGAATTGGCAGAACGTTCAGGCGCGCAGGGAGTCGAAATTTTTGCCGCGCGGCAACATTTTGACTACACCAGCCGGGAACATGTCATGGAACTTGCCAGTTGGTTCGCATCGAATAAGCTCGAGCCGTTCTCGATGCACGCGCCGCTGTATCCGGACCGTGAGATGGGCCGCGGCGGTTCTCCCGCGGTGAACCTCGTTGATCCCGAGAAATCCCGGCGCATCGATGCGATGGATGAGATCAAGCGAGCGCTTGAAGCTGCGGAACATATTTCATTCAAGAAGCTTGTCATCCATCTCGGAGAAAAATTCGACTCGTGGTCACCGCGAACGATGGAGTATGCGACAACCGCGCTTGAGCATCTTGGTGCGTTCGCAAAGCCTCTTGGTGTGCGCGTTCTGGTTGAAAACCTGACCAGTGACGCCACCACTCCTGAACACCTGATCACGATTCTGGAGATGGCTCACCTTGACCAGATCGACGTCTGCCTGGACCTTGGACATGCGCACATTGCGCCCGGAGTTGCAGAAGCCATCAGCATCCTTGGAAAGCGCATCGTCCAAGTTCATGTACACGATAATCACGGGCTGAAAGACGAGCACCTCTGGCCCGGAGACGGCACGATCGATTGGCCGGCTGCCCTTGAAGCACTGAAACAGCTGCCAACATCTCCAGCGGCTGTGCTCGAAATTGGCTACGATCTCGGCGACGCACCCGGCGTTCTTCCTGAACGAATCCAGCGATCATTCGAAAAGCTGGCATGATTTCGTGAGGGCCGGGTCATCAGGAATCGTCTTTGCGCTATCATGGCCGTGATGATTCCCAAGAAGATCTGGTCGCGCCCATTTCTGAGCATCCTTGCGCTTCTGCTCTGCGCGATGCCTGCCCTTGCCAAGGATGTTCCCCTCGCCGTGATCGACTGGCCCATGACCGGAAATCCGGTAGTGCGTTTCACTTTTGGCAAGTTCAAGACACTTCCCGGCATGGGAAGTCTTCATGGATACGTGATGGAGACAACGGCGGAAAATCTTTCCACGCGCGTTATACCTTCCGCCCGGTTCTCTGTCTATCTTTTTGACAAAGCGAAGGTGCGCGTGGGCGAAGACGCGATCTCGCTCAATAATGTGGGGCCGGGAGAAACCATTCGCTTTCAGACGACGGTGATGGCCTCGGGACAGCCCGTTTCAGTTTCGATCTCGGAAAAAACGGATGCAGCCAAAAGTGTTTCCCTCACAGTAAACTCCACACCTCAAGGAGCACTGCTCAAAGTGGACGACACGGAGGCGGGCGTGACGCCGCGGCTCATCCATATTGGAATTGGCAAGCATACTCTTACGTTTAGCAAAGAGGGATTTAACACGGGGGAGTTTCCACTTGAAATTGGTCGAGATGACGTTTCCGGCGGTTCGATCAGCTATGAACTTGGCACGGCAGCATATGACTCCGTCGAGTTACGCGACGGCAGTTTGCTGAACGGCGATCTTGTCTCCATATCCGGTATGGATATTGAAATTCGAGTGGGCGGCAATCTCCAACACCTTGATCGCAACAAGGTGAAGCGCATTATGCTGGTGCAGCGTGATGCACCAACTCACGATCTTCCGCCGATATCTGCGCCGCAACAATAGGCTTTGTATTTGGAAGTGATTTGCGCTTAGCAGATGCGCGGCAACTGCTCTCCGATCTGGGGTGCGATCACGCGGTTTGCGCCCATCGATGTGCGCGCCACCAGCATTCTGGGATGCTGCGCCGTGACCTGACCGATCATTGCGGCATCGCGGCCAAGAGGATGCGCACGCAGAACCGCGAGCACGCGATCAGCCGCTTGAGCGGCGACAAACAGAACCACCTTGCCCTCATTGGCGACATACACAGGGTCGAGACCCAGTAACTCGCAGGCCGATTGAACTTCGGTTCGAACCGGGAGGTTCGTCTCGTCTATCTCAATGCCGACGTTCGAGGAAGAGGCGATTTCATTCAAAGTGGACGACAATCCGCCGCGGGTCGGATCTCGCATGGCGTGTACATCTTTTCCAACCGCGTCGAGTACATCTGCAATGAGTCCATTGAGTGCCGCGCAATCGGAGCGGATCTGGCTTTCGAATTCGAGTCCTTCGCGCACGCTCATGATGGCCATGCCGTGATCGCCAATCGTGCCGGAGACCAGAATTACATCGCCGACCTGAGCGCGATGCGGACCGACCTCAATGCCCGGCCGCAAAACGCCGACACCAGCAGTATTGATGTAGCATCCATCGCCATGACCGCGCTCGACGACCTTGGTGTCGCCGGTAACGATGCGGACGCCTGCTGTAGCTGCGGCATCGGCCATGGCACGGACAACGGCCGCGAGTTGGGCCAATGGAAAGCCCTCTTCGAGAATGAAGCTTGCACTCAGAAATTTCGGGTCAGCCCCGGAGACTGCGAGATCGTTGACCGTTCCGTTTACTGCAAGTTCACCAATCGATCCACCCGGAAAAAAAATGGGTTGCACTACGAACGAGTCTGTACTCATGGCTATGCGGCCGGGAGCCAGTTCCAGGATCGCGGCATCGCCGAGATTTTCGAGGGCAGCATTTCGGAATGCAGGAAGAAAGAGATGTTCGACGAGTTCATTGCCCAACTTGCCGCCGCCGCCGTGCCCCATCACGATGGTGGGATAGTCGGCCAGGGGCAGCGGGCAACTCCAACTCGAAAAATCGGGCGCACCGCCGTTGTCAGCCATTGGCCACTCCGGTCAGTGCAGCTCCGGCGTGGGCCAGATCTTCAGCAGACAGGAATCGGCCATAGTTGAAGTAGGCGGCGCAGGCGCCCTCACTAGAGACCATGGTGGCGCCGAGCGGATGACGCGGTGTGCACTCCTTGCCGAATGCGGGGCACTCGGCCGGTTTGATGGCCCCTCGCAAAACATCCCCCGACTTGCAGAGTGGCGATTCTTCCGTGTGAATTCCGGAAATCTGAAAGCGCTCTTCTGCGTCGAATTCACGGTAGGGCGCGCTGAGACGCCAACCGCTTTTCGGAATTACACCGATTCCGCGCCAGGCTCGGTCCGCCACTTCGAAGACTTCTGACAGCAGTTGCTGCGCGGGCAGGTTGCCGGCGAAAGAGACTATGCGCTCGTAGGCGTTCTCGACGCGGTACTCACCCTTTTCGAGCTGAATGACTGCGCGGCGAATTCCATCGAGCAGATCGAGAGGCTCGAAGCCTGTGACTACGATCGGAATCCGGTACTTTTCAGTGATCGGCGGGTACTCCCAATAGCCCATGACGCTACAAACATGGCCGGCAGCGAGAAAAGCCTGCACCTTGTTTCCGGGCGAGCTCATGATGGCCTCGATAGCGGGCGGCACGAGCACGTGCGAAACGAGGACGGAGAAGTTTTTGAGGCCGCGACGCTTGGCCAGATGAACGCTCATGGCATTGGCCGGTGCCGTAGTTTCGAAACCCACACCAAAGAAGACGACCTGCTTGTCGGGGTTCCTGACGGCCAGTTCCACGGCATCGAGAGGCGAGTAGACAACGCGAACATCGCCCCCGTTTCCTTTGACCTGGAAGAGGTCGCGATCCGTACCGGGCACACGCAGCATATCGCCAAACGAACAGAAGATGACTCCGGGCTGAGAGGCGATCGCGAGCGCCTTGTCTATGAGGTTCAAGGGAGTGACACATACGGGGCAGCCGGGCCCATGAATCATCTCGATGCCCGCGGGGATCATCTGGTCGATGCCGTTGCGAATGATGGAATGGGTTTGGCCGCCGCAGACTTCCATGATCTTCCAAGGACGGGTGGCGACCTGGTGGATTTCGCGAGCAATGCGCTGCGCGACTTCGCCATTGCGGAATTCTGTGAGGTACTTCATTTTTTGCCGCTGCTCCTGGTCGGCTCCTCTATTCGCAGATTCTGTCCGGTAAGTTCGCAGCTCCCGTCCGGACAGGGTGACTGCGGGGCGTTGGCAGCACGGGCGAAGACTTCCTCCTCAGTGGCCAATTCCTCTTCAAGGGCGCCCATTTTTTCGAACAACTCGAGAGTCTCGAGAGCGGTTTTCTCGTCGATTTTTGAGAGCGCAAAGCCAACATGGACAATGGTGTAGTCGCCGACGCAGACTTCCGGTACGTAGTCTAGACATACATTTTTGACGACACCGCCGAAGTTCACGCGGCCCATGCGAACGTCGCCTTCAGTGATTTGTTCGACTTTTCCAGGAATAGCAAGGCACATAGCATTCCTCTTATACCCTCGGAAGGATACACCCACGTGTGATTTAAATCACCTTCTGCTCTTCAGGCCGATTTGTCGTGATTTTCAGGGGTGTTTGCGCTCATTCTCCGCAATACGCGCCTTCACCATCTTTTTCACCAGCGCTGCAGCCAGCGGCTTGTCGGGGGGAAACTGCAGCGTGCCTTTTGAGGTGCGGTAGCCCTTCAACTCATCCTTCATCTCATCGATGAGCGAGGCCTGCATGGGGAAGAAACTGCAGTGCTTCTTGAAGGCGGCGTAGGCGACCAGTCCACCTTTATAGCGAAAAGCAGGAATGCCGTAACTGAGCGCCTCGGTCGTTTCGGGTGGCACGACGGAGCGGATGGTGGCACGGAGTTTTTCGAGGGTGGTTTTCGCGGGTTCCGGAACCTTGGCGAGGTAAGCGTCAACCTCGGCGGCGGGAGTTTCTGCTTTTTTTGTGGTCTTTTCGGTCGCTTTTTGCATGATTTGCGAGGTAAACTCTGTCGTTTTTGTCAGAATTGGTCTGCTGTTAGGGATGCGATTTCCCTGAGCTTAATTCTGGCTATTTCTTCTTCGGAGGTGGCATTGGCGGAACCTCGGAGGTCGCGATGTCTGCCTCTGCCTTCCACGATCCATCTGCCTGCTTCCGGAACGTGGTTACATAGTTGCCGTGATCATTGACCGGCTTGTGGGTGGCTGGATCGGTCACGGTCAGCTTGTAGGAACCCTGGGTATAGGCGAGGTCGCCGGACTTGGCCACATCGACCTTCGCGGACTGGAAAGTCAGAGAAACGGCGGGGTCGGCCAGCATTGCTTTGAGGCTGGTGCGAACCGCGTCCTTGCCGTGGACGGCGTCCATGCCGGGAGTCATCAGAACCGCATCGTCGGCGTAGAAGGCCAGGACCTTTTCTGGGTCTTTGGTCGCCCAAGCTTGATTTGCCTGCGCCTCGGTATCGCTGATCGCTTTCACATCGGCATCGTGGGTATCGGGTGCGGCAGGAGGTGCGGGATTGCATGCCGCAAGCGTTAGGGCAACGGCCGCAAGCGCGCTCAGAGTGGTGACACCCTTCATGTTGCTTTCTCCTTATTGGGAGGCAGTTGATATCCGAAAGCGATCGTCGGATTACACAACGCGCAGACACTGCATGGCCTGGGCAGAGACATTTTGCCACACGAGGATTAGGGGAGGCAGCACAATTCGATGAAAATCTGCGCGGTACATCGCATCGGCACTTATGCGCGGCGGGATTTCTCCTCGGCCAAATAAGCTAGCCACTCCGTCATGCCCGCGCCGGTTTTGGCGGATGTCTCAAAGATACGGATGCCGGGGCGAATTTCGTTGATGTTTTTCAGGGCCGTCGTGCGATCAAAGCCACAGGGTTCCGCTATATCGATCTTCGTAATGATGGCGGCGTCAGCGGAGTTGAAGAGCGTGGGATATTTGAGCGGTTTGTCTTCGCCCTCAGTAACGCTGAGGAGGGCGACGCGGACCTTTTCGCCAAGGTCGTAGCTTGACGGACAGACCAGATTGCCGACGTTTTCGATGAAGAGGTAATCAAGGTCGGCAAGTTCCCAGCCTTCGAGGTGCTTGCCGATCATTTCGGCTTCAAGGTGGCAGATGCCATGGGTGTTGATCTGGCGGACTGGCGCTCCGCTGGCCGCGAGGCGACGCGCGTCATTGTCGGTTTCAAGATCGCCGACCAGCGCTGCGACTTTCGCGCCGGACTCGCGCAGATCGCGGAGCGTGCGCTCAAGGAAGGCAGTCTTGCCGGTGCCGGGGCTGGATACCAGGTTGAGCACCAGGACGCCGGCATCCGTAAAGCGCCCGCGCAGGGCTCTCGCAAGTTCGTCGTTCTTTTTTAGAATTCCCTGGCGCAGTTCAACGATCCGGGTGGTCATACTTTTTCCTCGACTTCATCAATCTCGATCGACTCAATTTCCAGTTCTCTGCCTTGCCGCAAATCCGAAACCGGCTCGTCGCATTCCGGACAGCGAAAGCTCTGCAGGCTTGCGATTTCTACATCCTCGTCGCAGTGATCGCAGTGCATGAGGACGGGCACGATGTTCACCACCAGCTTCGAACCTTGCAAGGGCGTATCGTCGGTCGCGATGCCGTAGCAGAATTGCAATGAGTCCTCAATGACCGCCGCGAGTGCGCCGACGCGGAGGCGGACCTCTTTGACACGCGCTCCGGGATAGGCTTCGAGCTTCTCAGTAACGGTATCGACGATGCTGGAAACGATGGAAAGCTCGTGCATGAGATGCGCCTGAAGGACGATTCTACCCCGCAGGCCGGACACCCGGTGTGCCGGATGGCACTCTACTTGTAGAATTACGGGAGAGGTCGGAGCCCGCTTCCCTGTGAGCAAAACCCTTGCTACTCATCCGCATACCGCGTCTCGTCTCGCGCTGAGCGAGCTTGCCCCCGGAGCCATGCAATCGGAGATCCGCGCCATGAGCGTGGAGTGCGATCGCATTGGCGGCATTAACCTTGCCCAGGGCGTCTGCGACACGCCGGTCCCCATGCAGGTTGAATCTGCCGCAATTGCGGCGATCGTGGCTGGTCACAATATCTACACACGGCAGGATGGCATTGGCCGTTTGCGCAAGGCGATCGCAGAGAAACAGCAACGCGAATACAGGCTGAATTACGATCCCGAAACCGAAGTGATGGTGGCCTCAGGGGCGACGGCCGGACTGCACGCAGCGGCCATGGCGCTGCTGAATCCCGGGGACGAAGTTCTTCTGTTCGAGCCTTTCTACGGCTATCACGTAACCACGCTGAGATCGATGCGTGTGAAGCCAGTGCTGGTGGCGCTTGCGGAGCCGGATTGGGTATTGGACATTGATGCGCTGCGAGAGGCAATCACACCGCGCACACGCGCCATTATCGTGAATACGCCGGCAAATCCCAGCGGCAAGATCTTTAATCGCGCCGAACTTGAGGCAATTGCAGATGTTGCGCGCGAGCATGATTTCTTCGTCTTCACCGATGAGATTTACGAGTACTTTGTGTACGACGGTGCAGAACATATTTGCATGGCTACGCTGGACGGGATGCGTGAACGCACGATCGTGATGTCGGGATTCAGCAAGACGTTCAGCGTGACCGGCTGGCGGCTTGGCTACGTTACAGCTGACGCCAAGTGGATGGGGGCGATGGGCTACTTCCACGATCTGACTTATGTGTGCGCGCCCTCCGCATTGCAGCATGGCGCTGCGGCCGGGCTGGAACAGTTGCCGCCGGAGTTTTACAAACAGTTGGCGGCAGATCACCAGTCCAAGCGAGAGCGGATTGTTTCCGCTCTGCGGGATGCAGGCATGGAGCCCAGCGTTCCGGCGGGAGCCTATTACGTGCTGGCGAAGGCGAGCAGGCTGCCCGGAGAGACGTCAGCGCAGAAGGCGCGGCATCTGCTTGCGAAAACCGGAGTGGCTTCGGTAGCTGGTTCGGCATTCTTCCGTCCGGGGCGCGGCGAGGATCTTTTGCGGTTCTGTTTTGCGAAGCGTGACGCAGACCTCGATGAGGCCTGCGTCCGCCTTCGCAGGTTATAGGACTATTCCGCCATTCCCGAAAGCTGTACTTGCACGATGAATGCACCGTTAGATCGAACCCACAGGGTGTTCGAAGCTGAGGGTGTGCCCGCTTGCCCAGGAATGTATTCGATGGTGACGCTGCAACTCGCCCCGGCAGCCAAGGTTGATCCGCAGGTATTCGAGGTTATCGCAAAAGACTTCATCGAAACCCCGGCAAGTGCGATCTGAATCGCCTGCGAACTCGAGACTGTATTTTTGATCGTGATCTTCTGACTGCCGCCCGCGTCCCAAGTGAGGCTTCCAGGAGAAACCATGGGAACCGGGACATCGTAGAGGCGTGTTATCCCGTATACGTTTGAGGTCACCACATCGGGCCAACCATCGCCATTGAAGTCCGCTACCACGAGATTGCCCTGGTTCTGTGGTCCAGGCGACGATCCGAGCAACGGACCGCTGGTCGAAGAAAAGACCTGAGGAGTCGAAAAGTTGAAGCCGTCTATTCCCAGAGCGACGCCAAACTGGTCAGCGCTCACCATGCCGATATCAGGCAAACCGTCATGATTGAAGTCTGCGATAACGACCCCTCCCACGCCGGCGCCATCCGTTTGAGGACTTGTCGAGGCGGCATCGGAGAAAGAGCCTGTGCCATCGCCGAAGAAGATCACCGGTTCGCCAAAGAATACGGCGCCGCCGTCAGCGCCGCAGCATTCGGCTGCACTGTTGGCGACGACGATGTCGTCCGGGCCGCCGGTTCTAAGCTTTCCAACGGTCAGGCCCTGGACGGTTTGAAGAACCCCATCGGTCCCGCCAAGTTGAGTAGCAGTGAAATGCCCGGTCCCGTCGCCTATCATTGCGAAAACTTCCCAACCATTTTGCGGTGTGTTATACGCGACCGCCACATCCGGAGTGGAGCCAGCATTGAAATGACCAACCCCGAGATACAAGTTGAATCCGGAGGTTGAGGAGACAAAGCCGATCCCGTCAGGAAAAGGAATCAAGGGACCAAACGTTCCATCGCCTTTCCCCAGCGCGACACCGCCCGCTTCCACCAGGTCGAGTTTGCCGTCGCCATTCATATCTACGAGGTAAGCGACATTGCTCAACGACCCCAGCGTGTAGTTTTTCGCCGACGCGAAACCTCCGCCCGAGGTTCCCATCAGCACGCTTGTGTCAGCGTTATCGCCGGCTGTAGCGTCGGTGACGACGAGATCCAGGAAGCCGTCGCCGTTGAGGTCACCGGCGGCAATTGCTGCGCCATGCATGCCGATGTTGTACTTCTTGCCGGCGGCAAAATAGGTTGCGCCGGTACCGGGAACGACGGTCACTGAGCCGTTGCAGGGCGCACTGCACGTTGGCGTATTCACCACTGCTACGTCTTTCTTGCCGTCCTTGTTGAAGTCCGCTGTCACGATGCCCGCAGCGTTCGCATTGCTCGTGGCCGGGGCGCTGCGGAAGTTTCGAGCGCCAAGGTTTGAAAAGATATGGATGACCCCCGAAACGTCGGACGCGGCCAAGTCGGCCAAACCGTCGCCATTGATGTCTGAGGCGATCAGTGAGGAAGAATTCGATTGACTGAGAGCACTGTTGCTCGAGAACGTTCCGTTGCCGGCTCCCCAGAATACGAGGACTTGAGCGCCACCTAAAGCTGCCAGATCCATTTTTCCGTCTTTATCAAAATCAGCAACTACGAGGCTCGTTGGGTTCGTAATTGTAGGGGGATACCCGGTCACGGGAGCCGCCGTGAAACTGCCACTGCTAGATCCGAGGAAGACCTGGATTCCCTTGGACGTGGTGAGTGCAACGTCTGCGGACCCGCTCGTCGTGAACTCGCCGATCACGCCCGCATCGATGGCGCCGTTGACGGTAAACGAGGTTCCAGTGATGAACGATCCTCCGCCGGTTGCATAATAGGTCGCTACCTTAGCTGAGTTGCTGCCGCGATGGATGACGGCGAGGTCAGTTTCATTATTTGCATCGAGTTTTCCCGCAACCAGCAAGGTAGGTTCATCGGTACTCGAGGTGGCATCGAGGGCGTAACTCGCCGCTTGTTTCAGGCCGCCGCTGCCGGTATTCAAAAAGATTGTGAGGGTGTTCGTGTTTGCCAAGCCCGGCAAGGTCGGAGGGGTCAACGTAACGATCGCGACATCGGTTTTACCGTCGCCGTTGAAGTCTCCCGCCGCTGCGGCCAGGAAGACTGAAGTTTCATTGACCGTCGTCGGGGTGTAATAGACCGGGGCTTTGAATGTGCCGTCGCCATTACTTAATTGCACGCCTATGATCGGTGATCCGTAGGCCTGGTGGAGAATCAAGTCGGAATAGCCATCCCCATTCATATCGACTGAGAGCACGGGAACAGCACTGTTGTCGATGGCCGTATCCTCCACCGCCTTGAAGGTGCCGTTGCTCTGGTTAAGCAAGACTGTGTTATTAGGATTCGAGCCAGGAGGAAAGTTGGGACTGCAGGTGGTCATGAAGTCCAGTTGCGTGCTCTTGTGGAAATGGCCGGTGAAAGCTCCGTCGCACGCGTTGGCCAACGGAACGGGTTGCGAATCAGTAAAATTTACGGCGGAGTTCTGCGCCTGGGAGAGGCGTTAGAGGTTGAGGGTGAAGATTACCAGGGACAACACAAAGATGGAGGCGCAATGCCTCCGGAAAACCAAGAGGCATACGCTCATCGAATTCACCTTTGGGGGCAGCGACATCGAGACACCGGGCCCGAGTACTCGCCAGGGGGTTGCGAGGGTCTGAGCGGGCTAGATGCGGAAAAGTATTTGGTCCGTTGTATGGGGACCAAACTATTTCCGCAGCACCCAGGAACGCTCAAAGAAGAGCAGGCTCGGTTCGGGGGCGGCGTGGGGAGAAGCGGGCGATAAAATTGAATTGGTAAACGTAACTTGCTGCCATGTGCAGGAAAGGCCCAGACTTCGTGAACGAATTTCCTCATGCCATGCTCCGTGAAATCTTTGAACAACCCGCTGCGATTCGGCGGACCCTCGATCTTTACCTCGACGGCGAGAACCTGAAGACTGAGGCGTTTGCTCCTTATGGGAATTGGCTGAATGAGCGCGGTGAGGTGCTGATTGCCGCGAGCGGATCGAGCCGCCATGCGGGGCTGGCGGCGGAGATCATCTTTGAAGACCTTTGCGGTCTGGCCGTGGATGTGGAGTATGCGAGCGAGTACAGCTGCCGCCCAGCCGTAAATCCGCGACGTCCTTCGGTGCTGGTGATTTCACAGTCGGGCGAGACTTCGGATACTTTGGCTGCGCTGCGGTTTGCCAAGGATCGTGGAGAGCAGACGCTGGCGATTGCCAATGTCATCGGGAGCACGATGCTGCGCGAGGCCGGGGCCGCGATGCCGCTGGCTGCAGGGAAGGAGCTGGCCATTCCGGCTACGAAGAGCTTCACCTGCCAACTGACGGCGCTCTATTTGCTGGCGCTGTTTGAGGGCAGCAAGCTTGGCGTCTTTGACAAGGCTCAATTTGGTGCGCGTGTTGCTGAGCTTTGTGCTTTGCCGGGCGTGATTGAACGGCAGCTTGAGGGCTGGCGCGAACGGATGACGGCGCTGGCTGCGAAATACAACGATGCCGAGAGCTTCCTCTATCTGGGTCGCGGAGTGCATTACGCAATTGCACGAGAAGGCGCGCTGAAGATGAAGGAGTCCTCGTATGTGCAGGCCGAGGGGTACCCCACGGGAGAGTTGAAACACGGGCCGAATGCGCTGGTGGGCGAGCACGTGCCGCTGGTGGCGCTGGCTACAGTGGATCGAAACGTTGACGACTCCATTCTGCGCTACGAGAAGACGTTGCAACTGCTTGACGATATGAAGAAGCAGGGTGCGCGGGTGATTGCGATTGCCAATACGGGCGATCACGAGGTTCCAGCGCTGGTTACGGACTGCGTTTTTGTGGAGCCAGGGAGCGAGCACCTGCTGCCGGTTTCCGAGGTGATTCCGCTACAGCTTTTCAGCTACGCGATGGCACTGGAGCGCGGCGTCAACGTGGACCGGCCGCGGAATCTTTCTAAGGCTGTGATTGAAGCGTAAACCCTGATACGAACTTTGCGCGACGACGAGAGGTTAGTGCGCGCTGCGCCCTTCGAAGTGCGCTTCAATCTCCTCGAGCGTTTTGCCCTTGGTCTCGGGCAGCAGGAAGGTTGCGGCCAGGAAGTAGATCACCGTGAATCCGGCAAACATGAAGAACATGGACGAGTAGTTATGTTTGGCGACGAAGGGCAGGAAGATGGCCTGCAGGATTGCCGATACCAGCTGATTAATGACGAGGGCGATGCTCATTCCGTTGGAGCGGATACGCGTGGGCATGAGCTCGGATAGCGCGAGCCAGACGCAGACCCCCGGTCCAGTGGCGTAGAAGGCAATGAACATGTAGATGAATAAGGCGACGAGCCAACCGTGGCTCTCCTGTGGAACTGGGCCAAGGATGGCCTTGTCTATTTTGAGGGGAGCAGTGGTAGCGCCTTCGTAGTTGCCAAAGGGATTTTGAAACAGGGCCTGGACCTTGTTGGCGGGCACGGCAGCGGCACGCGTGACAGAGAGCGAGGGCGCGGCGGGATCGTCAGAGCGAGCGTAGCTGGTGGTTCCGGTGAAGTCGCCATAGGAGTAGATGATGGCGAAGGATGCGCGGTCGGGGTTGATTGCTGAGGCCGTCGAAGATTGCGCGGTGAGAAGCCGCCTGGCTTCGGCGCTGTCGAAGTGGAACGTCAGTTCCTGGCCTGGTCCGACAAGGGCCTGGATCTGATCGCGACAGTCAATGTTCTGCTTTTCGGTCTGGTGGAACAGTGTGGCGACAACCGCCATGGAGAGGATGATTCCGCTGGTGCCAAGAATGAAGAGGAACTTGCGGCCCTTGCGATCGACCAGCATCATGCCGATGGCTGTGAAACAGAAATTGAATGCGGTGAGCAGGACGTATCCCCAATGGGCCTGGAGGTCGGAGAGTCCGCTCTGGATCAGAATATTGGTGTTGAATCCTATGACGGAGTTGATGCCAGTGGCGGTGTTGCAGGCGAGGATGAGGCAGGCGAGCAGGAAGGGGATTACGTATTTGCGGCGGAGAAGCGAGGTGCGGACTTTTTCTCCGGCGGGAGCTGCGGCGGGTTTTGACGCGGCTTCGATTTCGTGCAACTCGATGGTTGCCTGTTCGGGGGAGCGGGAGCGGAGCAGGGCGGCGCGGGCCTTGTCGATTTGGTTGCGGCGATAGAGCAGGCGGGGCGATTCGGTGACGAGGAAGGCTCCGAGTACGAAGAGAACTCCCGGAGGCATGGACATCCAGAAGATGCTGCGCCAGGCGTGGTTCTTGAAGTTGTATAGCGCCGCTGCATCACCTAGCCGGGCCACGGCTTCGACTCGGTAACTGAAGAAGATGCCGATGAGGGCGGCTACGACGATGCCGAAGGTGAGCATCCATTGGAAGACGCCGGTTCCCTTACCCCGGGTGGATGCGGACAGGCATTCGGCGAGGTAGAGCGGGACGACGATGCCGATGAGGCCGCCGCTCATGCCCTGGAGGAGTCGTCCGAAGAAGAGCGAAGAGTATCCCTGGGAGAGAGCGATGACGGGGATGCTGAGGATGAATGCGGTGCCGCTGAGAATCATAAGCGGCTTGCGGCCCATCCAGTCGGCAAGGAGGCCGGCGAAGAGCGTGGAGAAAACGGAGCCGAGGAGTACAGCCGCAACGATAATCGAGAGCTGCGACGGGTCGAGCTTCGAAGTGGCCTCGAGATAGGGCAGCGCGCCGCCTATGATGCCGACATCGATGCCGTAGAGCAGGCCGCCGAGACCGGCGACGAGCAGGAGAAAAAGGTTGTAGCGCTGCCGAGTGCTATCGGAAGACGACGCGACGGAATCAGGAAATGTGCTGGCTGTCATGAATGAGCCCTATTCTATCGCCTACTTCAATGCCGAACGAATTGCCAGATTCAACGCGACCATCAGAACTGCGGAAGCGGGAAAGAGCAACAGAGCTTTCTTGAGCCGTTTGGGATCGCCGCCAGCGATGGCGCCGATGATCCAGGAACTGACGGCCAGGCCGACCCATCCGCAGGTGATGACGAAGCCGAGCGCGGTTCCCGTCATGCGCGGAAAGGCTGCGCCGGTAATGGCAAGCGTCGTTGGAAATACCGGTGCCATGGATAGGCCGGCTACGAAAACCAATCCGAACGCCATCGATGGTTTGTTGGTCTGCAGCATCAGGTAAGTGGTTACGGCCATGGCGATGGAGGCGCCGAGTGTGACGTCGATCGGCGATACATGAGCGAGGATGGGCGATACACCTACGCGGCCGATGAGCAGTCCGAGCGCGAATCCGAGAGAAAGGATGTTGAGGGCGCGGGATTCAGGAATGCCCTGGGCGATTAGATGACGCGGAAGCCAGTTCCACACGCCGACTTCGCAAGTGATGTAGAGGAAGAGAAAGAAGCCCAGCATGAAGAGCAGCGGGCGTCCGAGAATGGGGCCTACGTCTGCGAGCAGAAATTTTGCGTTTCCCGCTGGTGGCGGCATCTTTGAAAATGCCTGCACCAGCAGCGCGGCCACGGTGAGCGAGGCGACGGTGTAGCAGAGACGCACCCAATTCTTCTTGAAGATATTGGCGGCGATGAAGGGCGTGGTGAGGCCGCCCAGCCCGAAGAAAAGGTTGACGAGGTTCAGGGCGATGGCGCTGTGTTCTCCGCTGACGCTGTTGGCGAGCGCATTGGCACCGGTGACCACGATGCCTCCGCCCATACCAAGAAGAAACAGCAGAAGGAGAATCGTGCTGAATCCCGGGGACCGGGGCAGCAGAAAGAGGGCAGCGGCAATTGCCGACAGGCCGAGGACGAGGCCGATCTTGTCGCCTTGGGTATCGAGCAGCGGGCCGACACTGAGCGAGGCAATGATGAGTCCGAGCGCCTGCACCAGCGCGATGGTGCCGTTCTGCGTGGGAGTGAGATGGAAGCGCTCAGAGAGTTCGGGCAGAATGGTGCCCAACATCGCGGCGATCATTCCGTAGACAAAGATGGCCAGAATTGCGGCAAAGATGAGCACGTAACCGGGTCCCTTTCAATATCGTAGGCAAGGATACGACATGGGGCCCGGAGGGCTGCAGAAAAACAAGAGTTTGCGCGCCTACTGCCCGAACGACATGCTGCATGTGGAGCAGGACTGTCATTGCATCTTCAACTTTGCTTCCCAGGTCTCAGATGCGAGACCTGGGGCACCCAATACTGGTGCTCAGTTGCTACTGGTGATCAGCTGCGGCGGAGAATCAGGAAGACACTGATGAGGACCAGCGCGGTGCCGGCAAGGATGCGGGCAGTGATAACTTCTCCGGCCATGAAGTAGCCGAGCGCGACGGCCACGATGGGATTGACATAGGCGTGGCTGGCAACGCGGGTGGCGGGCATGCGCGCCAGTAGCCATACGAAAGCCGTGAAGGCCAACAGGGATCCGAAGACGATGAGGTAGAGCAGCGCGCCGGCAGCCCGCAGCGTGATGTGGGGGAAGGGATGCATCTCGCCGAATCCAGCGGAGAGGGCGAGGAGCATGGCACCGCCCAACATCATGGCTGCACCCGCTGTGAGAGGGCGCGAGGCGGGTAGATTCATGGAGCGCGTGAGAACTGAGCCGAGAGACCAGGTGGTGGCACCGGCGAGGATGGCCAGACAGGGTACGAGAGCGAGATGTTGTTTGCCGCCCGGAATCAGCAGAACTGCAACGCCGACGAAGCCGAGGATTGTTGCGGTCGCGAGCATCGGCCGCATGCGCTGCTGGCGGAGGATGAGCATTTCCAGAATCAAGGTGATGATGGGCAGCGTGGCGGCGAGCACGGAGACAACGCCGGAGGGCACGTACTTCTCTGCCCAGAAGAGCGGACCGTATTCGGCAACGAACATGAGGAGAGCCATGATGCCGAGACTGCGCCACTGTTTTGCGGTCGGAGCGGTTTCTCCCTTGAAGCGCATGAAAGCGTAGAGAACGATGCCGGCGGTGAAGAAACGTGCTCCGGCAGCGAAGAGCGGGGGAAGTTCCTCGACGGCAACGCGGATGGCGAGAAAGGTCGTGCCCCAGAGGATGTAGATCGCGAAGAAGGCAAGGATCGTGCGAATCTTCTGCGATCGTTCTGCGCTGTCAAGTAGGGGAATGCTAACCACTGAATCACTCATGACTGGTTACTATGTTTACATTACCAAGCTAACCTGTCAAGATATTTTGAGGGGTTATCCGTGATAGACGGTACGGCAAATGGGACAGGCGCTCGCAGGGACAAGAAAAGTTTCGAGTTGATCGGCGGCAGTCCTGCGCTTGACCTAGTGAACACCTTAGATTGGCGGTTTCGCAATGGACCGCCGCCCGAGGAATTGCTGCAAGACTACTACGACCTTGTGCAATTCTCGGTGCAATGCAGCTTGTTGAGTGATGCGGTGGGGCGGCGGTTGGTTCGCAATGTGAATGAAAGCAAGGCGGCCCAGGTTGTTGCTGCGGTTCGGGAGTTGCGGGAGGCTGCGGCGGAGGTTTTATATGCGGCGCTGGAAGGCGTTGGTCCCTCCGCGTCTTCAATGAAAGTGCTGGAGAAATGTTTTCGAGAAGCGCGGGAATATGAGCGGCTCTTGTGGGATGGGGAGAAGCTTGCGTGGGAATTAAGCCAGTCCCCTGCCCCGGCGGAGTTGCCACTGTGGATGCTTTCGCTGAAATTTGAGGACCTTATGACTTCAGACGAGATGCATAAACTGCGTGAGTGCGGGAATGCTGAGTGCCGGTGGCTGTTTCTCGACACCAGCAAGAACCATACGCGGCGATGGTGCGATATGAAGATCTGCGGGAACCGGATGAAAGCGCGGCGATTTAAGGCTCAGCGGCGGGGGTGATGGGTGAGTGATTCGAAATACCCTTTCGGCGGGCAACAGTTCTCCGCACACACGGAACGACATCGCACCGCGTGTTGACCTGCAATCTATTCGTCAGGGCCTTGTTGCGCCGTTGAACGAGTTATCAGCGCTTTAACGTCGCCATTACTTCGCCGGCCTCAGCGTCTTCCACGCAGGGAGTTGTCTGAAACTCCAGCAGGTCGTTCCAAAAGGCCAACCATGCGTACAGTGCTTTCCCGTCGTCAGTCTCGGCGATCAGGACGCCACCGCCACTTAGACCGTGCCAGCGTCCAATCATCTTGACGCCTTCGGGCGGCGGTGCGCCGGTCTTCAGAAAACGAGCTTCTGAGTCTGCAACAGAACCTTTAGGAATTTTCCACGACACGATGAACTTCATAAGCGACCTCTTCTTTGGACTTTCGTTAGGGAAGGTGCGGAGTTCAGTCGTCAGAGTCTATCAGTTTTAAGCCGCTGCGAAAGCGAAATTGCAATCCTGAGCTGCCTAGTAGACTGGAAGGCGTGAATTCAATGGAGCGAAAGGGTTGGGCGGCAATGGCAGTGATGTTGTGCGCGCTGCTTTCAGGATGCGGCACTCCCGGTGCACCACAGCCTCCATCGCTGAACCTGGCGGATCCGGTGATGGATCTGGCGGCGAATCGGACCGGCAACGAGGTGGCGCTTACCTGGACGATGCCCAAGCGCAATACCGATAAGACATCAATCAAAACGGATGTGGCGGCGCGGATCTGCAGGCGCGAGGGAAGTGGAGCTTGCGATCCCGTGGGAAGCGAAGTAATGGTCGCGCCCGGTAAGGCGGGAAGTTTTACAGAGACATTGCCCAGTCCACTGGCGATGGGCTCTGCGAGGCCGGTCGCTTACTTTGTGGAGTTGCGAAACAGGAGGGGGAGATCGGCGGGGCTGTCGAACGCGGCGACGGTGCTGGCCGGCGAGGCGCCACGCGCGGTTGAAGGCCTCAAGGCAGAAGTGCGGAAACAGGGCGTTGTGTTGAGTTGGTCGACAGATGGCAAACAGGGTCAGAACTACGCAGTAAGACTGGAGCGAACACTGACGAGTCCGTCGGCGGACAAGCCGCAGCGTGGACCCTTTGCTGCGCCTAGTGAAGCTGCGAAGGAGACGCTGCTTGTTGAAGAAGGTGCGGAGCAAGGGCGTGCGTTCGACAAGAGCGCTCATCTGGGCGAGAGCTATGTGTACCGCGCGCAGCGGGTGAGTCGCGTGACTGTGGATGGAAAAACGCTGGAACTGGCGGGTGCGTTCTCAGCAGCGGTTGAAGTCGAAGCGAAGGACGTGTTTCCTCCGAGTGTGCCGACGGGACTCGCGGCGGTAGCGACTGCTGGAGCGAACGGCGAAGCGGCCGCGATCGACCTTAGCTGGCAGCCGGATGCGGATGGGGATCTGGCTGGGTATGTGGTTTACCGGCGTGAGGGCGAGGGGGAGTGGGGGCGGATTTCCGCTTCGACTCCGACGATCGAACCGGCGTTCCATGATGCGCAGGTTCAGGCCGGGCGTACTTATCATTATGCTGTGAGCGCGTTAAGTAAAAGCGGGCATGAAAGTGACCGGTCGGATGAGGCGCAAGAGACGGTTCCGAAGCAATAGGCTAGTGCGTGAGGAGAAACAATGAAGTATTGCCGTTTTCGTTTTGAAAACCAGATCCTGTACGGCAAGGTGGAGGATCGCGGAGGAGAGCCTTGGATTGTGGATCTGGCGGCGGCCCCGGAGGAGGATCTTGCATTCCACCTGGCGCATGCCCGGGCATTGGCGGCGAAGGAATTGGTGATCGATCCGGCGGGATTTGACTTTGAGCCCATGGCACTCGGCGAAGCAGAGCTGCTGGCGCCAGTGACGCCTTCGAAAATCATTTGCGTCGGCCGTAACTATCGCGATCATGCCAAGGAACTGGGAAATGAAGTTCCTGCGGAGCCGCTGCTTTTTTTCAAGCCTCCTTCATCGTTACTGGTGCACAAGGGCACCGTGCTGATGCCACCGGAATCGGAGCGCGTCGATTTTGAAGGCGAGTTGGCGCTGGTGATCGGCAAACGGGCGAGCAAACTGGCGGCGGCTGCAGATTGGCGGAGTTATGTTCGCGGTTACACCATTGCGAATGATGTGACGGCGCGGGATCTGCAGAAGAAGGATGGGCAGTGGACGCGTGCCAAGGGATTCGACACGTTCTGCGCGGTTGGGCCGGTGGTAAGCGGGGACGTTGATCCTGAGAAGGGGCTCACCGTGGAGACGCGTGTGAACGGCGAACTGCGGCAGCACGGGTCGACGCTGGATTTTATTTTCTCGATTCCAGAGCTGCTCCGGTACATTACTGCGGCGATTACGCTTGAAGCGGGTGATCTGCTGCTGACCGGAACTCCGGCCGGCGTGGGGCCGCTGAAGGCGGGGGATCGCGTGGATGTATCAATCGACGGCGTGGGCGTGCTGAGCAACACATTTGCGGCGGGTTGAGATAAACGATCAACTCGCGTCTTTTGATTCCAGCCCCAGGGAGATCGGCCCATCTCCCTGAGTCGACACCTCGCTTTCATCTGGCTCCTCGTTCGAGGTAGTGGCATGCAGACGACGGGTGCGATTTAGGAAGCCGCCAAGAAGGCCGGCGCTGACCACCAGTGTAAAGTCGAGCAGATAAGCGGCGATTCTATAAGGATGATTGGTCAGATCGAGAGCATAGAGCACTCGGCCGGAATCTGGCTCCGATATTGCAATGACCCGGAGTGAAATACCGCTGAAGGCTCCGCCTACAGGCTTCTCTAAATAGGTGAACACATATCTCGAGCCGATGCGGACATAGTTTGAGGCCCTGTCGCGGAGATCCAAGGCATAGCCGCCGGTCAATTGGCAACTGCTGGCACAGATGTACTCGTCGAACTGGTGTCTGCCATGCGACTCGGCGACAAAGCGGGCTATGCCTTCTACCGTTCTGCGTGGCGCATTCGCGTTGGGCGAATAGGAACTGATGGCGCCTACAAGGAATGCAATCCCGAAAAACGTGATCAACGTAGCCCTGCCGTCGACCTCGATCTTCAGGTCATTCCGCCAGTCCTGCAAGTTGGCAATTGTTACAAAGCACGAGGCAACAATTGCCACAAATACGGCAGACCCGGCTAAGAAATCAAGATCGTTGAAAAATGCCATTGGCAGTCATCTTAGCCGCCGGTTCACATGAAAATCGCAACAAACGTCTGTAAGGGTTCTCGATTCATCAAGAAGTTGCATTCGATGGAATAGGTTGTTCGCAACGAAACTCGCAGGGGTGCATGAGCATCCTAAAGAGCGGTACACTGGAGCCCAGCGCTTTGTAACGCGCCGGGGTCCCTTCCCTGGAGGAAAAATGCCACAGAATCTGCTTGAACAATTGCGTAACTACACGACGGTAGTTGCTGATACCGGCGACATTGAAGCGATGGAGAAATTCCGTCCCACGGATGCGACGACCAATCCGTCACTGATTACGACGGCGGCGCAGATGCCGCAGTACCAGCCAATCGTGGACAGCGTCATCATGGATGCGAAAAAGGAATTGGGCGACAGTGCAAGCGACAAGGATGTTGCCAACCTGGCATTTCAAGGATTGGCAGTCGCGTTCGGCAAGAAGATTCTGGCGATTGTGCCGGGCCGTGTATCGACCGAAGTGGATGCACGGCTCTCTTACGACACCGAGGCGACCATTGCACAGGCGCGCAGCATTATTGCGCAGTATGACAAGGCCAAGATTGGACGCGATCACGTCTTGGTAAAGATCGCTTCGACCTGGGAAGGTATTCGCGCAGCCGAGGTGCTGGAGAAAGAAGGCATCCACTGCAACCTGACACTGCTGTTCGGGATTCACCAGGCCGTCGCCGCTGCGGAAGCGGGCGCAACGCTGGTGTCGCCATTCGTAGGGCGCATTCTCGACTGGTACAAGAAGGACACCGGCAAGGACTACCAGGGTGCCGATGATCCGGGCGTGCAGTCCGTGACCAAGGTCTACAACTACTACAAGAAGTTTGGATACAAGACGCAGGTCATGGGTGCGAGCTTCCGCAACATTGGGGAGATCAAAGAGTTGGCAGGCTG
Source organism: Telmatobacter sp. DSM 110680 (assembly GCF_039994875.1). Lineage (GTDB taxonomy): Bacteria > Acidobacteriota > Terriglobia > Terriglobales > Acidobacteriaceae > Telmatobacter. The sequence continues at coordinate 5,234,519 of NZ_CP121196.1, forward strand.
CGATCTGCTGACGATTTCGCCGCAACTGCTGGCGGAGTTGGAAAAGACAGAGGGAGACCTTCCGCGGAAACTCGATCCGGCGGCCGCCAAATCCATGCAGATTGAACGCATCGTGGTGGACAAGGCAGCGTTCAAGAAGATGCATGCGGAAGATCGCATGGCGACGGACAAACTGAAGGAAGGAATTGACGGATTCTCTGCAGCACTGGTAAATCTTGAGAAGTTGCTGGCGAAACGACTTGCGGAGTTGGAGTCGCGCGCGCCGGCAGCTGTCTGACACCGAGTTGCGAACCTTCGAGAGGGTAGCCCATTGCGGGCTGCCCTTTTTGCTGCTTCGGCAACAGTCTCGTCCCCAGATCTAAGTATGTCTAATATCGGACATAACTTATTGCGTACTCAAGATTTACGCGCCCACCGGTCTTGTGCTTTTTTGCTTCCAGTTGTATTGTTTGGTCACTCCTCCAATTTGCTTGCGTCATCTGATCGGAGTTGGACCATGATCAACCCGCTGCAACGCGAAGCACTCCTCGACGTTATCGAGAGATGCGCCTGGTTGATCGAGTACTACGAAAACACGGGCGTGGCTCCGCAATCCGTGGATTTCTTGAGATCTACGATGCAGCGGGCGACGAACGATCTCGAAACGCTCGCGCCTTCGGATCGTGTTGAATACCATCAGATTAACTCCGTATGATCGCGTCGAACGGTGAGGGATTTCAGGACCAATCATTCATCTTCCAAAAGATATCTCTCGCCACAATGGGCGTCATTCGCCCGCATTGTGAGTGAGCGAACGGCGAGCCACACAGAACTGAGAGAAGTTGTCGCACACTGCGGAGGTCTCAGAGAAACAACAAGGTCATGGGTTCCCCGCGGAACATTGACTCGCAGCCCTTCTTTGCTAGCATAATTCCGGCCCCACTGGGGTTTAGTTGGCTAATAGCGTGCATCCTCTATGGAAACCATCAAGCCCAAAGTCCTCATTATCGATGACGATCCGATTCACGCCGATACGTTGGCGATGGTTCTCAACATCAGCGGGTTCACAGCGACGGTAGCGTATAGCGGCGAGCAAGGTTTGGAACTTGCTCGTACCGGAACCTTTGACCACCTCGTGACCGACGTGATGATGGAGGGTATGAGTGGCATTGAAGCGGCAATCGCGATCCGACAGGTTTTGCCGCAGTGCCGCATTCTTCTCATCTCCGGCAACAACGATACGACAGCGTTGCTGGCGGCTGCCGCGGCGCAAGGCCATAATTTCGAAATTCTGGCCAAACCGGTGCACCCGACGGTACTGCTGGAGCAGATGCGCTCGAATGGGCGGTCCCACGAATAGGCTGCGGACTCTGATCGGGCCGGAGTGGGTTCTACGCGCATACATGAATGAGCAGGAGCCAAATTGAAGAGCCCACCTCTCGGGTGGGCTCTTGGTCTTACTTTTCTTTCCAACACTACACAACACATGCACTACATCGACCCTAACCGAAGTCGGCGGGGCCTGCATCGCCGACCGACAAATTTGCGAAGACTGATTAGGTACCAAAGAAATGTAGGCGCACAGTCGGAGTAAGTTGACCCAAAAGAAGCTTAATTCTATTGGCGCTTTTTATCGCATGGAATGCGTGTTTTAGATTGATTTTGGTTCGCGGGGTTCGTGATTTTTCCCAGTCAAAGGGGCCCTAGTTACCAATGGATGGCGTGCTGCGCACGGGGTGATTTACCTCACATCGTCGGTGCTACAATTCGTCTAAAGTTCATTTCAACGCAAGACAAATTCAGCACTGGCCGGGCGTATATTCCGGACTGCGCACGTTGCATTCGGACCATCTCGTTTCCCAGCCTTGCGCTTACTTGGGGCTACGTATGCAGGTGCAGACTCATCCGCTCGAACCGTTCTTTCATCAGGCCGTTCGCAATAGCTATGAAGGCCGGCTTGGGCTTTCGCCTGAGATTACCGGCTACGTCTCGCACATGCTATGCGACTTCGCAGAATCAGAGAATCTGTTTCGGCTGAGGGACGCTAAGGGCCGCCCGATCGAGAAACTGGAGGAGATGGTACGCGCCTCCGATCCGATTCTCGGCACAGCACGGTCATTCATCGCTGAGCGCTCGATCCGCAAATACATCGGCGACTATGCGCTTTTTTTGGCGGGGATGTGCCCGGAGGCGATTGAGTCAGATCCGAACAGTGATTCGAAGAAGCCTACGTTGGCCGATCTTATCCGAGTGGGCAAAGAGAGCTACTACGTCGTAAGCCAGTTCAACGTATTTGAATACGAAAAGGAAGCTCCGCTGTATGGGCAGCTTTCGAATGTTTTTGAGCATTGCATTCTTGGACTTGCTATTGCGCGCCGGGATTTGTGGCGCGCAATCAATCCACCCGCACCTGTACATTAGCCATATTCCTAGAGAGATAGCGTTCCTATAACGGTGAGAGGTGGTTCGGTGCCCCGGGGACAGGCACAATGTCCCTGGGGTCAACGAAATGCGCTTCGAGGCGTTGCAATTGAAGCCCCAAACTGCCAACTAGTTTGATTCCCCATCTTTCGATCGAGCAACATTTCCGCTAATCTCGGTGTCAACACTATGTAAATGGGTGGTGGCTGGCTTTCCCGGCTGCACTACAAGAGCTGACCGGCCACTGCACACAAAGCAGTGCCGATTGCGCGCAAGTGCATCAGGGGAGGTTTGTATGGAGAACCAGACGCATCCGCTCAAGCCGTTTTTCCAGCAGGTAGTCCGCAACAGCTACGAAGGCAAATTGGGATTGCACGATCCTGACGTGACTGGGTATGTAGCGCACCTTCTCTGCGAATTTTCACAGACTGACAGGCTCTACCAGGTTCGGGACGCCGAGGGCCATCCGATCGAGGAACTGGAAGCGATGGTGCTGGCCGCCGATCCGGTGAATGGCACCGCGCCTTCGTTCGACGCGGAGCGTGCCATGCGCAAATATATTGGCGACTACGCGCTGTTTGTGGGCGGGATGTATCCGGAGGCGAATGTTCCGGGGGCACGGCGGCGTGCACCGCATCCCAGTTTGTCGGAGCTAATCCACGCGGGTAAAGAGAGCTACTTCATCGTCAGCCAGTTCAACATGTTTGAGTACGAGAAGGAAGCTCCCTTGTTTGCGCGGTTGTCGGATGGATTTGAGCGCTGCATCCTGGGGCTGTCTCTGGTGCGCGAGGAGCTTAGAAAGAGGAAGGCGCTGCCGGCACCGGAGTTGAATTAAAGCAAGTGGTCAGTGATCAGTGAACAGTGATCGGAAAATGCCCCGGGATCTTGGCTCCCGGGGCATTTTCTTGTTGATCATTGAAAGAGTAGTGGTTTATTCGGACCAGACGGCCAGGATGTTGCCTTGGCCGTCGGAGAAGTGGAATCGCTTGCCGCCGGGGAAGTCGAAGGTGGGGACGACGATAGAACCACCCGCTGCGATGATTGCATCCTGCGTGGCTTTCAGTTCCTGAGAATAAAGAACCACCAGGGGAGCAGTGTCGCTTTGGCTCTGCGTGGGTTCACCTTTGCGGAACCCGCCGTCGATGCCGGCGTGGTCCCGGTCGAAGGCGATGTAGTCGGGGCCGTATTCCTGAAAGTTCCAGCTGAAAGCTTTTTCGTAGAACGCCCTGGTGCCGGCGATGTCGGTGGTGGTGAATTCGATGTAGTTGATGGCGTGGTGCTGGGCGGGTTCGCTCATCCTTCTCTCCTCATGATTTGGGATGCGTGAATTTAAAGGAAAGGTAAAGCGAATGCCATGCGCAGGCCACACCTCTCCCGGGCGTCTGATACGCCTCCATCCGCAATCCCTCAGGCGGGAGAGTGCAGGTAGAGTCCGCCCGTGGCGGACTGCCGAGGTACAACCGGAAGGTAGCACAGACGAAAGTTACATTGCAATCGGATTTGGAGGGATGCTTCCATTGGGTTCACAGCTCGATTGACCTTTGGTCAACTCTGCTTTTCGCGCTGGGTAGTCGAGGCTCGGGAGATCAATATGAGGACTTTGTGGACGTTGCCCCTTGCAATCGCCCTGATGGGCTGCACAGTTTTGAGTGTGACGGCGGAGTCAGGGCCTGCAGTCACGACCGGAGCGCACAACAAGATAACGATCCCGGCGACGACTCCGCTGACCGTGAAGTTGGATCAAGTTGTAAGCGCAAGGACGGTAAAAAGCGGCGAAGGGTTCACAGTTACGTTCACTGAGCCGGTAACAGTGGATGGAATGGTCGTAATACCGTCAGGCGCGGCCGGAGCCGGATTCGTAAGCAGTAAATCGCAAAACAGCACGGAGATGGAATTGAACTCGGTGTTTGTGAACGGCAGATCATACCGCGTAACTACTTCGCCGATCCCTTTCAATTCCAAGGGCACTCTCCGCGCGGGCACGAAATTCACATTCGACCTTATGCTTTCGCTGAAGGTAGTTGAGTAAGGCCACACCCCGGAGGTAAGATCGCGCTTTCCCGCCCAAGCAGAGCCTGGATGGGACACCCTCGTTTGGTTTCTGGTGCGTGAATCATTTCGTCAGTCTTAAAGGATGTAGCGGCTGAGGTCGTTGTCTTTGACTACGGCGGCTACCATCTGGCGAACATATTCCGGGGAGATGGTGAAGACCTTCTCTGGGCCGGAGGCGGTGACTCGCTCGTTGTACGGAAGAGGGCCGATGGCCTCGTTGGCTCCGTCTTTGGTGAGTTCAGCAGCCTGTTCAAGAGTGCCAGAACCGCGCGCTACATCGGGGGCGAGGTAGCTGACGTCTTCGAGCACGCGCTCCATGATGGTGTGGAGGCGGCGGGCGCCGATGTTCTCAGTCTGTTCGTTAACTTTAAAGGCAAACTCGGCCATCTCGCGGAGAGCTTCGGGATCGAATTCGAGGCGGACGCCTTCGGTCTCGAGCAGAGCCGAGTATTGCTTGGTGAGCGACGATTTTGGCTCCGTGAGGATGCGCAGAAAATCTTCGACGGTGAGCGATTTGAGTTCTACCCGGATCGGGAAGCGGCCCTGCAATTCAGGAATGAGATCGCTGGGCTTGGAGACGTGGAATGCTCCGGCGGCGATGAACAGAATGTGATCGGTGCGCACCATGCCATACCGCGTGTTCACCGTGGTGCCTTCGACGATGGGGAGAATGTCGCGCTGAACTCCCTCGCGCGAAACGTCGGGCCCGTGTGAGCCTTCGCGTCCTGCGATCTTGTCGATTTCATCGAGGAAGACGATGCCGCTGGATTCGACACGCTCCACGGCGGCGCGATTGACCTGGTCCATGTCGATGAGGCGGCCTTCTTCTTCCTGCACAAGGTAGTCGAATGCATCGCCGACTTTCATTTTGCGTTTTTTGGACCCGCCGCCAAAGATGTTGGGAAGCATGTCCTTGAGGTTCATCTCCATGTCTTCAAGGTTCTGGTTGGAGATGATGCCGAACTGGGGGGTGTTGCGCTCGCGGACGTCGAGTTCAACAGTGCGGTCGTCGAGTTTGCCTTCGCGGAATTGCTGGCGAAGTTTTTCGCGAGAGCGTTGGTAGCTTTCCGATCCCGGGAGCGAGAGCTGCCCTTCTTGCGCAGGCGGCGTAGCCGGTGGTGGGGGAAGCAGGATGTCGAGAAGACGCTCTTCGGCGTTCATCTCAGCCTTGTCTTCCACTTCTTCGAGACGCTCTTCGCGCACCATATCGATGGCGATCTCTACGAGGTCGCGGATCATGGATTCGACGTCGCGGCCCACGTAGCCGACCTCGGTAAATTTTGAGGCTTCAACCTTCAGGAACGGCGAATTGGTAAGCTTGGCAAGACGGCGCGCAATTTCAGTTTTGCCGACACCGGTGGGCCCAATCATGATGATGTTCTTGGGCATGATGTCGTCGGCTATGTCGGGAGGAAGCTTCTGGCGACGCTGGCGATTGCGGAGCGCGATGGCCACCGCGCGCTTGGCCGGACGCTGACCGACGACGTGCTTGTCGAGCTCGGCGACGATTTCGCGCGGGGTCAATTCGTCGAGCGCGATGTCCTGTTCTTCGGCGGATGCGGGAAGATAAATGGCCATGGATGTGAGGGACCCTAGCCCTTCAACTCCTCAAATGTGATGCGGTCGTTGGTGTAAATGCAGATGTCGGCGGCGATCTTCATGGCTTTCGCGGCAATCTCGTGCGCGTCCATGTCGGTGTTCTCAAGCAGGGCGCGCGCGGCGGCAGTGGCGTAGCTGCCTCCGGAGCCGATCGCGGCGATGGGCTCATCGGGATCGATCACGTCGCCTGAACCGGAGAGCAGGAATGTCTGGCCCTTGTCGGCGACTACGAGAAGGGCTTCGAGGTTACGCAGCATCTTGTCGGTACGCCAGTCTTTGGCGAGTTCGACGGCGGCGCGATTGAGGTTGCCGGCGTACTGCTCCAGCTTGGTTTCAAAGCGCGTGAAGAGATTGAAGGCATCCGCGGTTGACCCAGCGAAGCCAGCGAGGATCTTGTCCTGATAGAGGCGGCGAATCTTTTTGGCCGAGTGCTTGAGGACATGGTCGCTCATGGTGACCTGCCCGTCAGCGGCCATCACCACTAAGCCATTGCGCCGGACGCAGATGACGGTCGTGGAGCGAATGCGGCGCTCGGCGGATGCGGATTTTCTAGTCGTGCTCAATGCCCAATCCTCATAAAAACAAGACTTCCGGCAAGCCGGAAGCCATTTGAATCGCAGTCATCAGTATAGGGCATTGATCTTATCGCCGCCTGTGAACCCACTCCGCGTTGTCCATCAGACTCGAAAGTCAACCAATTGTGTCCGGTGAACCTTGTTGGACTTCTGAAAGGATGAGATTACGGCTCGCGTGGGCACCTACTACAAGCCGAGTCAGTGGCGGGGAAAACGCCTGGTATATAGGTCGAGTGACCCTGATGAGCCGAAGCAGGAGGCGAGAAAAGCCATCAGATTTCTCATCGGGGGCTTCGTCTTTTTTCTGATCATTTGGCTATCGTCACAATTCACGCAATAACCAATGATGCTCCGACCCACAGATTGCGACGCCGCCGCGATGAAGGGGCACTTTCCGATCATTTCATCGCTGCCAGACAACCTTGCCGGAACGCACCACGGAGCGCACCCTTGAGAAGTTGGTCAGATCGGTGGCGGGGTCGGCGTCGAGGATGGTGAGATCGGCAAGCTTTCCGGGTGTGACGGTTCCCTTTGCGCTGGATACTCCCATGCGTGCTGCGGGATTGGTGGTCAACATGCCAAGAACCGTCTTCCAGTCGAGTCCGCTTTTGCCGAGTTCCACGAATTCCCCTTCGGTGGTGTAGTCGGTCATGTAGCCCACATCTGTGCCAAAGAGAAGGGTTCCACCGAGCTGGTGAAACTGCTGCACCTCAGCGCAGATGGGATCCATGTAGTGCGGGTCGGTGGTCACGGTGGTGGTGAACATTTTGAGAGTGGGGATCATCGCCATGTTCTTTCGGATGGCCGAACTGAGGAGCGCTGCGTCTACGCCATTGGTGTCGTCGGCGGCATGGGCCAGCACGTCAACGCCGCTGTCGATCGCCACCTGCACGCCGGCAAGGTTGGAGGGATGCGCGAAGACAAGCTTGCCGTTGAGATGGCTTTCCGTCACGGCGGCGGTGGCGATATTGACTGGCATGGGAAGGACATGTCCGCGCTGTACCCAAGAGCCGGTGAATAGCTTGGTGATGTCTGCACCAGAGGCCAGGTTGCGGCGGACGATGCTGGTTGCCTCTTGCGGCGTCTCAGGCTGGGGAAGAAGCATGACCATCCACCGTGGCATCGTTTCGCGGAGATAGAAGGGCGCACCGTGGGGCGGGTAAAGTGCGGTTCCTGCGGTATAGATATATGGCCCGCTTAATTCCCCTTTCTCGATGCGACGACGAATGGAAAAGGTGTCGGCGGGGTTCGAACCGAGATCGATGACGGTGGTAAATCCATGGCTCAGGAACATGTCGGCGAGCTGAGTTGCGAGGGTGCCAGCAGATTTCCAGTTAGCCATCGACCATTTGGGTTCAGTGAAATGGACGTGCGCATTCCAGAAGCCGGCAGTGACTACGCAGTGGTCGCAGGGCACGATGGTAGCGTCGGACGGCACTTCAACGTTCGTACCGACTGCAGCGATGAGACCGTCACGGACCAGTACGGTCCCATCTTCAATGGGAGTATCGCCTGGGCTGACATAGATGCGGGCATGTTGGATGGCCAGAGTGCCGCGGGCCAGTTGTAACGGAGGATGCGAACCATGGCGGGGATAGAACTCCAGGAGCCATATTCCCGCAAAGGCAACGACGAAAAGCACAAGTACCAGAGACAGAAGACGAAATAGCCAACGGCGCATTGATTGGGCCTCACCAGATGATACGCAGACGGTTGGCTGCGGTTCACCGGGATGACGGCCAAAGCATCGCGGTTTGACGCACCCATGCACAGCAACTAGTTTTGAAGGAGGGGTAGCTCGTTCCGGCCCCGCTCGGAGGAGCAAAGATGCACAGGAACTTGCCGGGAAGGCTCACGGCGATCTCCGCCGTCCTCGCGGGGGTTTTTATGGCCTGCATGACCGGCTTATCGCAGGATCTAAAGAGTTTCGAGCAGCGCATCACGACGAAGGTGCTGCCTAATGGCCTTACGATTTTGATCTGCGAGAGGCCGGAAGCGCCGGTCTTCAGCTACGTAACGTTTGTGGACGCAGGAGACGTGGACGACCCCATGGGTCAGAGCGGCCTGGCACACATGTTCGAGCACCTAGCCTTTAAGGGAACGGACGAAATCGGCACCACAGACTATTCGGCGGAAAAGTCAGCCCTGGATAAGGTCGAGGCTGCTGAGCTCGCTCTGGAGAGCGAAGCGCGGAACCCCATGGGGAGCGATCCTAAAAAGCTGGCTGATCTGAAGAAGGCTTTTGATGATGCGCAAGCGGCCGCGGAGAAATTTGTGGTTCCGAACCAGTTCACCGACGTGGCTGAGCGCAATGGAGCGAACGGGCTGAACGCGCAGACCGGCCAGGACGAGACGATGTTTTTCTGGTCGATGCCAGAGAATCGCCTCGAACTGTGGGCATGGATGGAGAGCAGCCGGCTAGCCAACACGGTTCCCCGCGAGTTTTACAAGGAGCGTTCGGTGGTTCTGGAAGAGCGCCGCATGAGGACCGATTCCAACCCTGAAGGCCGCATGCTGGAACAGCTGGCAGCGACCGCGTATGTGGCTCACAACTACGGCCGCAGCGGAGTCGGTTGGCCAAGCGAGGTGAGTCAGATTACGGCGACGGAGGCGATGGCCTTCCACAAGAAGTATTACGTGGGATCGAACATCGTGATTGCCGTAGTGGGGGACGTAAAAGCGGCCGAGGCGATGCCGGTGCTGGAGAAGTATTTTGGCAAAGTCGCCGGTGGCCCCAAGCCGCTGGAGATGACCACGGTCGAGCCAAAGCAGTTTGCCGAGAAAAAAGTCATTATCAAAGACCCGAGCCAGCCCATCTACGTTGAGTCGTATCATCGGCCAAGCTATCGCAGTCCGGACGACGCAGTGTATGACGCGATAAGCGACATCCTGTCGAACGGGCGGGTTTCGCGGTTGTATCGCAGCCTGGTGCGCGACCAGCAGATTGCCGCCGAGGCGGCAGGCTTCGGGAGTTTTCCGGGCGACAAGTATCCCAGTCTCTTCACGTTTGGAGTGATACCGCTCCCGGGTCATTCCGATGCGGAGATGGCGACCGCGGTGCACAAGGAAATTGAAAAGCTGAAGACTGTCGATGTTACGGATGCGGAGTTAGCGATGTACAAGACTCGCGCACGGGCCGATCTGTTGCGCGGGCTGGCCGATAACCAGGGCCTCGCGAATGCGCTCGCCGAATATCAGACACGCTACGGAGACTGGCGGGAACTCTTTAAACAACTCGATCGTGTAGACAAAGTGACCAAAGCAGATATTCGACGCGTTAGCAACGAGATATTTGTCGCCTCCAACCGCACTTCGGCGGAGATTGAAACGCAGGCGCCCTCGGCTCCCGCGAAGAATGACGGAGGCCAGAAGTGAAGAACAGAGGTCAGTGGTCAGTGGTCAGCGATGAGTTCAGATTTTTAAAGAACGCCATGGCTCGCGCTCCTTTTGTCGCATTTTTGTTGTTGCTGGTTACGGGCGTTTCAGCGGCACAGCAGAGCAAGCCTTGGGAAAAGATTCCCATTCCTGCGCTTCATGATTTCAAACCGCAGCAGCCGAAGCGCATTGCGCTGAAGAATGGCATTGTGCTGTTTCTGCAGGAAGATCACGAGTTGCCGTTTGTTTCCGGCTCCGTAACGATCCCCGGTGGATCGCGCGATGAAGATCCGGCGAAATGCGGATTGATTTCGCTCTACGGGCAGACGTGGCGAACGAGCGGCAGCGCGAAGATGGATGGCGATGCCATGGACGACCTGCTGGAGTCAAAGGCTGCGCATATTGAAACCGGCGGGGATGATGATTCGACTGCACTGTCGTGGGATTCCCTGAAAGCAGACACCGACCAGGTGTATGACCTGGCGATGGACCTGCTGTTTCATCCCAAGTTTGATCAGCAGAAACTGCGTCTGGCGCAGCAGCAGACGGCAACCGGCATTGTGCGTCGCAATGATGATGAGAGCCAGATTGCCGGACGCGAGGCGGCCAAGCTCGTATATGGAGCCGACAGCCCGTATGCACGGCAACCTGAGTTGTCGACCATTTCCAAGGTCACGACTGCTGATCTGCAGGCATGGCATGACCGGACGATTGGCAACAAACTGATCATCAGCATCAGCGGCGATTTCGATTCTGCGGCGATGGAAGCAAAACTGCGAGCCACCTTTGAGCACCTGCCTGCGGCAAAGCCGAATCCGGTGCGACACGACGTTTTCAAGGGCCCGACGCCGGGTGTTTACTTCATCAATAAAGAAGACGTGAACCAGTCGCAGGCGATGATCGTGGGCCTGGGAATCGATCGCCACAATCCCGACGTTCCAAGCCTCGCCATGATGAACGACGTGTTTGCAGGGGGCTTTGCAAGCAGGCTCTTCCAGAAAGTAAGAACAGAGCTTGGCCTGGCGTATGAGGTCGGCGGAGGGCTGGGGTTTGGATGGGACCACCCTGCCACATTTGAGAGCGTGGTGCTGACGCAAAGCGCAACCACCGTCGAAGCTATTCAGCAGAGCTACAAGGTGATGGATGGACTGACTACGCGGCCATTCACTGAAGAGGAATTGAAGCGCGCCAAAGACAACATTCTCAACTCATTTTTGTTTCGCTATGACACGAAGGACAAGGTGCTGGCGGAACGGGTGCGACTGGAGTTTTACGGATATCCGGCGGACTATCTCGAGACGTACAAGGCCGCGCTCGAGAAGGTTACGGTTGCGGATCTAAATGCTGCGGCAAAGAAATACATTCATCCCGACAAGTACGCTGTGCTGGTGGTAGGCAATGGACCGGAGATCAAGCCGGGATTGGATGAACTGAAGATGGGTCCAGTGCATAACATCGACATCAGTATTCCCGGCGCACAAGGCGATGCAGGCGGTGGGACGGAGAAACAATAGTGAGCAAGGAAGCGAAGCAAGAACATCCGCTACCGAAACTGGCGGTGGTGATCATGGCCGCCGGCAAAGGCACGCGATTGAAATCGCGCAGGCCCAAGGTGCTGCACGAAGTGGGCGGGAAGCCTCTGCTAAGCCATGTGATTGGGACAGCAGCACGGCTTGCGGAGAACAGTGACATCTACGCGATCATCGGTCACGAGGCAGAACGGGTGCGCGCGGCGATGGCAAGCACCGGCGTTCAGTTCATCGAACAGAAGGAGCAGCGTGGAACCGGTCATGCCATCCAATGCGCTCGCGAGGCAATCGCAGGGTACGAACATATCCTGGTTTTATCTGGCGACGTGCCGTTGATCACCGCGGATACTCTGCAGCATTTGATGACGCTGCACTTGGCGGAAGGCGCGGCAATGACGATCCTGACGGCGACGCCAGAGGATCCTGCGGGGTATGGACGCGTGATTCGACGTTCTCCCGATCGCTCGGATGTGGACGCGATTGTCGAGCAGAAAGCCTTGAAAGGTGAACAGCATTCGATTCGCGAAATCAATTCCGGGATTTACGCGTTCAAGGTGGCACCGTTGCTGAAATATCTCGACAAGCTCTCAAACGACAATTCTCATCGTGAGTTTTATCTGACGGATATGGCGGCGCATCTGCATACAGGCGGTGAAAAGGTTGCGGCTTTGAAAGCGGAAGAGGCAGTGGAGGTGCTGGGTGCGAACACCATTGCGGAACTTGTCGCGCTGGATGCGAATCTCCGCATGGCAACCGCACGTCGGCTGATGGCGGGCGGAGTCACGATCTTTCGGCCGGAGACCTGCGTGATTGATGCTGAAGTAGAGGTCGAGCCGGACACAATCATTGAACCGTTTGTGCAGTTGCTGGGCAAAACCAGGATCGGCGCGGAGTGCCGGATTCGTTCTTACTCCGTAATTGAGAATTGCACTCTGGGAGCCGATGTGGTGGTGCTTCAAAGCTGCGTGCTGACAGAGAGCGTTGTGTCTGATAGCGCACGTATCGGCCCCTTTGCGCGGATAAGGCCGGGGAGTGAGATTGGGCAGGAAGCGCATGTCGGTAACTTCGTCGAGACCAAAAAGGCGAAACTCGGCAAGGGCGCAAAGGCCAATCATCTGACCTATATTGGCGATGCGGAAGTGGGGGCAGGTTCAAATATTGGAGCCGGGGTAATCACCTGCAACTACGATGGCGTGCACAAGCACCTTACCCGAATCGGGCAGAAAGTCTTCGTCGGAAGTGATTCCACACTGGTTGCGCCGATTGAGATTGGCGATGGAGCATACATCGGCGCCGGGTCGTGCATCACACGAGATGTTCCTTCGGGCGCGCTGGCAGTGGGGCGTTCGCGGCAGGTGGTGAAGGAAGGCTGGGCGGTAGCCCGTCACGCTGCGATGGAGAAGATGAAATCGACAAGTTGAGAAGAAACCAGGCTCGAAGTGAACTTGAGAGAAAAAATGTGTCTCAAGAGCAGACAGATTCGGCAAAAAATCCATAACACTTTAGTACTTTGGTACTTAAACAAGAAGGGCTTGCGCCACTGCCCGAGGAAGCGTAAGTTCTTGATACGTTCTCAGGTTATTGCTGCGTGCAGGCTCGTGTGGGACTTGTCGATTCATCCCTTCGCGGAAGTTTGCAAGTGAAATTGGCGCAGTCGACTAATTTTCAAGCTTCCAGATGACGATTTAACTCTCTAATAGGGAGAATGAGGTTTTCCATTTAAAGAATGCTTGTACCTAAATTGAGAGGATTGCCCCGCCGCAAGTGGACCGGACAGTGGCGGGAAAACGGGACGGAGACGGGGTTAGCGTCGAAACTGGGAAACCAGGACGCTTCCTCATCAGCGATGCTTTCGGTGGTGAGCGCAGACGCCCGCGCCAGCCTCAAAGGGAGCAAGTCGGCTCGCGTTTTGGTTGTGGACGATGAAGCGCACGTTCGTTCCATGATTGCTGCAACTCTCGAGCGCCAGGGATATGACGTTGTGCTTGCCTCTGGTGGGCGTGAAGCGATGGAGGCTATCGATCAGGACGGCTTCGAACTGATTCTGACCGATATCGTGATGCAGGAAGGTAATGGTCTCGCGCTGCTGGAGCGCATTCACGCGCAGAATCCAAATCTACCAGTCATCATGGTCACGGCCATTCATGACATCAGCGTGGCGATCGACTCGATGCGCCGTGGTGCGTACGACTACCTTCTAAAGCCCTTCGAACGCGAACATCTTGTGGCAACGGTACAGCGCGCGCTGGAACATCGACAGGCGCTGCAGGAGAGCCGGACCTACCAGCAGAATCTGGAACAGGTGGTGCGGGCGCGCACGGAGATGCTGCGCCAGGCGATGGAAGATCTGGAGCACTCGTACGACGTGACGCTCGAAGCACTGGGTGATGCGCTCGATCTGAAGGACTCTGAGACTGAAGGCCACTCCAAGCGCGTAACTGCTTACACGATAGCGTTGGCACGGGCGATGGGAATATCGCCGGCAGAGATCAAGGTGATTGCACGCGGCGCTTTCTTGCACGACATCGGCAAGATGGCGATTCCCGACGAAATACTGCGCAAACCGGGCAAACTGACGCCGGAAGAGCAAGATGTTATGCGCGAGCACTGCGCACGCGGCTACCAGATGCTACGCAAGATTCCGTTTCTGGCAGAAGCAGCCGAGATCGTCTTTACGCACCAGGAACATTACGATGGAAGCGGCTATCCGAGCGCGCTGAAGAGTAGCGCGATTCCAATCGGCGCGCGCATATTTGCGGTGGCCGACACGCTTGACGCGATCACCAGCGACCGGCCGTATCGGGTTGCGCGCACGTTCGATGCTGCGCGGGAAGAGATCATTCGCTGCTCGGGAACGCAATTCGATCCGACGGTGGTTGAAGTTTATTTGAAAATTCCCAACGAGCTTTGGCTTGAGTTACGCTCAGAGATTACTGGCCAAAACCACCGCTTTTCGACTTTTGATATTTCCCACCCATTGGGTGCGTCGAAGAAGTAGACGCGTCACCCACGATCTCCCTTCTTGCACGGTTCACGACACATTCAATTCAAACATTCGATCCAACGACCTGCGTTTTATACCGAGCAAGGGACGGCGCAGGATCACTTGTATCTTGAGAACGAATGCACACGCGACGCAGATCGTGCGTTACGCATAGCATTTCGCAGAGAAGTTTGAAAAAATGGTTTCACCGTGGCTGGGAGACTGGAGCACGAATGAAAACCAACGCTGCCACGATCCTTTTAGCGTTTTTGGGGGCTCTGACTGCAGGGCGGTTGAGCGCGCAGTCTACCGGCGCCGCCAAAGAGGCGAAGCCGGTGGCATATCCGTATGCTGCGGAGGAATCCGGAGGCCTCTCCCCTTCTCTGCTGAGAAAAGACCTCGACCTCCGCGCTGCTTTATCGGCAGCGCCTGATTCAGCGGAACTGATGTATGCCTACGCGCTCGTCCTGCGCCAGGAAGGCAAGGCACGCGACTCACTAGCTGCGTACACGCGCGCTGCGAGCATGCGCAAGCCGACGGCACAGGAACTGCGCAGTGTGGCGCTCGATTACGTCATGCTCAGCGATTATGATGACGCCATTCACTGGCTCGAACTTGCCGTGCAGATCGACCCTCATGACGTGGATGCTCTCTATTCTCTCGGCCGCTGCTATTACTCCAAAGACAGATACCAGGAAGCGCGGAAGCTCTATGAACAAGTTCTCGCCATCCAGCCCAAAAATATAAAAGCCGAGGAAAACATTGGCCTGGTTTATGACGCCACCAATGAGCCCGAGAAAGCAGAGGAAGCTCTGCGGAAAGCAACAAGCTGGGCAGACGCTAATGGGCAGGATGAGTGGCCCTTCTTGGATCTTGGCGTTTTTCTTCTCGATCACAATCGATTGCCGGAAGCGATCGATGATCTTCGCATTGCAATCCGCATCAGGCCGACGCGTGCCGAATCTCACGAGAAACTTGGCCGCGCCCTTCTAGCCAGTCAAGATGCGGTAGGTGGAATCAATGAGTTGCGGGAAGCTACGCGTTTGGAACCTGACAATCCGCGTACCCATTACGAGCTTGGCCGGGCGCTTCGCCAAGCAGGACAGATCGATAAAGCGCAAGAAGAATTCAAACTCAGCCAGAAGCTCTACACGTCGCATAGCCAGGAGTAGCGCGTCACGCTAAGCACGTGCGAAACCGCGCGTTTTCAGGGCTTGGGAGGATCGGCCACGGCGACTGGCTTGGCTGAATCCGATTGCGCCGGCTCTTCGATAACCAGTTCCTTGTCGCCTTTCTGATTGCGGAGAACTTGCTGGATTCCGCTTGGCCAGCGGATTTCGATGCGATCGATGGCGACATCGCCGGCAAGCCCAAAGTGCAATCTTCGATCGCTGGCGGAAAGATATCCGCTCGACGTGGTCACCGTTCCCCATTGGCTGTGAGATGCTGTCACGATTTTGACCTGGGCGCCGATCGCATCGCGATTGCTTTTGTGTCCGATGAGGCGCAGTGTCACCCAATGATTCTTGGTGTCGGTCAAATTGAGCAAGACGTGCGCTGGACCACCGTTGGTGGAGACTACTGCGTCGATGCGGCCGTCGTTATTGATATCGCCGATCGCCATGCCTCTGCCGACCCAGGCTTCGTGAAAGATCTCAGACGAAATTCCCGAGATGTCCACGAACTTCTTGCCAGTGTTGCGCGCCAACATCATGGGTTCGCGATAGTGCAATTGCGGGAAACTCTTTTCAATCGTGTCGAGATCATGCCCCTGCGCGATCAGAAGATCCTTCCAGCCATCGTTATCGTAATCGAGGAATCGAAGACTCCAGCCGGAGTGCAGCATCGACATGCCGCCAAGACCGGAAGCGAAGCTTGCGTAATCAAATGTGCTATCGCCGAGGTTGCGATAGAGGGCGTAGCGTTGATTGGCGAGATCGGTGATCACCAGGTCGGGCCATCCATCGTTGTTGTAGTCGGCGAAATCCACGCCCATGCCGGCGTAAGTCTTGCCTTCTGCATTGACAGCGATGCCGCTTTCAAGACCGACCTCTTCAAAGGTGCCATCGGTCTTCTGGTGAAACAGGAACTCGGGCATGGAATCATTCGCTACGAACAGGTCGATCCTGCCGTCCTGATCGAAATCTCCAATCGCAATGCCGAGTGCCTTGGCCGGAACATCGAGGCCGAGTTTGTGCGCAACTTCTGTGAAGTGTCCGTTGCCGTCGTTGTGGTAGACGAGCATGGTGATGGGCTGAAAGACATCGGGATGACAGTATCCGCGAAAGCCTTCCCGATGTTCGCCGCAATAGACATCGTTCCAATCCCACTGCACATACCGGTCGACAACCAGATCGAGCAAACCGTCGTTATCCAGATCAACCCACGTGGCGGAACTGGACCAGCCGCCACCACCGACGCCTGCTTTGTCGGTCACATCCGTAAATGTGCAGTTGCCGTTGTTGTGGTAGAGACGATTTCCCCCGTAGCCAGTAACGTAGAGATCTTCGTTGCCGTCGTTATCGTAGTCGGCCACAGCCACACCCATGCTGTATCCGATTCCTTGCAGGCCGGCCTTCTCCGTCACATCTTCAAAGGTTCCGTCGGCTTTCTGATGGAATAAGCGATTCCAATCTTGCGGACCCGTCTTTTGGGGAATGAATCCGGCGGGCGTGGGATCGGTGTAGGGTGCACCGTTGGCGAGAAAGATATCGAGACGGCCATCATTGTCGCAATCGAACAAGGCCACACCGGAGCCCATGGTTTCAATGAGATATTTCCGGGACGTATGCGGCGCCTGGTGAACAAACTTGATGCCCACCTTTTCCGCCACGTCGACGAATCGTCCGGGGACCTGCTGATCTGCGTCAGCCTTCGTTGGTGGCGAGGACTGCCCATACACGCTCAATGGCGCCAGGATAATAAAGAACAGCCGAGTGAGCCGACCGGCGAACTTGAGTTTTGTTCGTATCTTTTGCTGCATTCGCCTCGTTTTGGCTGACCTTCAATGGAGTGATGGCTCGAACGATCGGATCGGTTACGTGTTTCAAACGAGGACCGGTGCCGGGCCCCCAGTTCGGGTTCGTGTTCGTTCGAGACCAACCTCCTCAACGATATTCGAGCAGCGGTGTTTTTCGCTACTGCTTTCCTGTCAGAGACCGCAGGATCTCTACCTCTCGCTCGCGATAAGGCTTTCCGTCTTCATAGAACACATCGTGGAACCAGACGGTTGGCGTCACGAGCACGTACGGCCGCTGCCATGAGTCCCAAGGCAGATAGGTCTGACTGCGGCCCTTCACCAATCCCCAATTGACTGCGCCGACGTGGTATCTCTTGGCGATCGGGAGGACTGTATCGAAAGTGCTTCCGGCTCCGCGAGCCATGTACTCCGTGCAGATGAGAGGGCGATGAAACTTCTGAAGCTGCTGTACGCGGCTCTCGAAGCCTTCGGGCCAATCGTAGTTGTGAAACGTGATGACATCGGATTCTTCCACCTGCGTGCGCGCCATCGGGGACATCGCATCGAGGGAACTCCAATCGCCGGACCAGATTCCGCTGGTAAGGGGCTGAGTGGGTTGCTTTTCGCGAGCCCACGCAAACACTTGCGGCAGCAGATTCAGAACAAGTTCCTTTTTGTTGGGCGGTTCAAGCTTGCCATAGGAAGACTGGTTATCGTTGTCCGGCTCATTCCAGATGTCCCAGGCCAGCACACGGGGATCATTGGCGAAGGCTCCAACGACTCCCTGCACATAGGACTTGAGTTTTGGATACTGCATCGGATCTTTCAATGCAACTCGACCGGGGGCTTGCACCCATCCGGAGTTATGCACGCCGGGAATTGGCGGACGCTGTGGCCCGAGCAACGGATCGGGATCCCAGCAGGAATCGAATAAAACGAAGATCGGTTTGATGTGGTGTGCGCTGGCTATCGCGAGAAACCTATCGATGCGATGCTCAAATCCTGTGGGGTCTTGTTCCCACGGAAGATTGTGGAGAAAGACGCGCATGGTGTTCATGCCGAGGCCTTCGGCCCATCCCAGTTCGCGATCAATCTCCTGCTCATCGAAGGTTGCAGCCTGCCACATCTCAAGTTCGTTGACGGCGTCGGAAGGAAGAAAATTGGCGCCAACGAGCCACGGCTGATCCGCGTACCACTGATTGGCCTGGTCTTCAGTCCATTTTTGCTTTGGCTCCGCACCTCGTAGCTGCGAAACAAGGAGGAGAGGCAATACAAAAAAACTAACAAGAAGGCGCATGTGCAGAAAATCGTGAACCTTATTCACTTTGAATGATTCCTTTCCGCTTCGACCTACAGGAGCTGCTTGAAACTATTCATTTGCGCTTGAACGAGATCACCGTGACACTTCCATGCGGAAATACGTGGGACCATCCATCCGGCCGCACCGCTTCCCTGCTCTCAGTTGGCTGAACATGGTCAGGTGAGATTTCGTCGTTACTGTCGGTGAGAGAAGGTGAGTTCAAGACGCTGATCTCTGCCTGGCTGCCAGCGGCAAAACCGTGTAGACCAATCTTGGTCGGAATGTCAGTTGAGATGCTCCGATTTACGCAAAACAACGTCAGAGTTTTTCCGTCGGCACTGAGTGCGGCGGCGACATCAAGGTTGGGAACGGACGCAATCTCCGGCAAGCGATTGACGCCGTGCTGCACCGAATACAAGCCGGAGTTCGCCACGACAGAAACAAGCTTTGCTATATCAGCGCCGGCATACATCTTGAATGCGTAGTAAGAGGGCGTTCCAAATACCTGGCTGCGTTTTTTCCAGATGCCGGCAAACTCCATGATGCCTGTCATGTCGGAGACTGGAACGATGTCTGCATTCCTCATCACCATGTTCAGGAAACCGCCGGTCAGGACGGCTCCGCCCATGTTGAGGAAATTCGGAGCATTTAATCGTTCTCCGATGAAGAGCCATTCTGTAAATGCGACGTGTGCTTTGTCTTCGTAGCCTGGAGTGGAGTCGATCTGCTGCTGCTCCTGGCGCACACGCCTCTCCAACTCAACCGGGAGTGCGAGCGAGGCCTGGGCTACGAAGTCCGCCGTCGGTGTTTTTTGCTGTACTTCGCCGGTGCCCACTACGAAATGAGTAGAGAGGTAGTTGAATGTGCCGGGCGTGTTCGTGAGTTGAATGGCGTTCCAGCTTTTGAAGACTTCGGGGTCTGCGCCAGTAGCAATGAGGCGCGCAGTTGGGTCGACTGCGTGAATCGCCTTGCTGAATTCCAGCGTTCTCGCGGCTAGTTGATCTTTGGTCGGATAGCCGAGATTCCAATTGCCCCAAAGTTCATTACCGAGTTCCCAAAGCAAACCTGAGTGCATCTGCCAGTGCTCATTGATATAGCGAACCCACGCGGCGGCTTCATCCGGGGTTCCGCTGCCGAGGTTGAGCGCAACTTGTGGCTCGGCACCAATCTCTCGGCAGAACTCGAGAAACTCATCGGTGCCGAAGCTGTTGTACTCCGGAATTCCCCAGGAATTATTGATCGTGTTGATGCGTTTATCGCGCGGACCTATACCGTCTTTCCAGTGGTACGAGGAGGTAAAATTTCCGCCAAATCGCACCAGGGGCGTGTGCATGGCCTTGGCCATGGCGACCGCGTCCGGGTCGAGGCCGTTCTTCGCATCCGCCGGCATGAGTGAGAACTGATCAAAATCGATGCGCCCATCTCCCGCAACCTGCACGACAAAATCCGCGGGATCGAGGCGATGCAACTTCCCATCCGGAATGTGGAACGTAAAACTAAATTTTTTCCACGATTCGTCGGTGACTTCGATCTGCTGGGATGCGAGCACCTCATCCTGATCACGCATCTTCAACGCAACCACAACGCCCGTCTGACCGCCTACATGTTTCGCATAGAAACTGCCTTCGTAATCGTGGGTGCGATGAATTGGAAGGTAAACCCTCTGCTTGATGCCAGTTGTTTCGCCGGGCACGCCGAGCACCAGTAAGGACTGCCATGAATTGGCCGCATCGCCGTGGTGAACCTCGTATCGATTGCCTTGACGCGGATCGACCGGCTCCCACGGCAAAGGAACGTCCACGCCACTGGAACGGCGCAACTCCGGACGTTCACGCAGCATGTCGGCAGTTTTCTCGGGGCTCCACAAACCGGCTTCGAAGCTTGGATTTTCAAGCAATTCCGCCCAGAGTCCGTTGTAGGTTGAGTTTCCAATAGGCTCGAGAAATGTGCCGAAGATGGTGCGCGGTATCGGCTGACTCGCAACCTTGCTCGCGTCAATGTCGATGGTGGCAACGGCTGGAATGGGTTCTGTTACCGTTACCTGGGCGACCATGGGAACTGCGAACGCGAGTGCGGATGCAAACGCGATGAGCTTTACTCGGACTCCGCGCGGCTTCGTGTTTCCTGCAACGAGTGGTGCAAAAATAGCACGTTGACTCACAAGACGAGCAGAGCCTTGATTCCGGCTTTGATTACTGCAATGTTGAAACGTGCACATAATGGAATGTCCCCACATATCCAGACCGATTTCCCGCATACAGACAGATCTTCTCTGAGCTGCCCAGTTGATGGACCCAGGTACCGCCCCGAGTCCAGGTGACTCCGTCTTTGCTGCTGAAAGCTGTGTAGTGTTCTTCACCGTCCACGTTGCGCTTCACAATCCGCAACCAGACCGTGACCTGCGTGCTGATGGATGCTGGACCGAGATTTGTTGCGCCCCATGTCGAGTAGCCGGCAGCTTGTGCGGTCTCAGCCTTGATGAATTCGACCTGCCGCGTGTCGTTGTTGTTGTAGAGATCGGCTCGGACGAAATTGTTGTCGTCGGCGTAGATAAGCAACCCCGCCTGCGCGAAATCGGGTCCAACGCCACTCGTCGGAAGATTGATATCAACTTTCGTTTCCGCCATGTAGTCCCCTACAGGAGCGGGCTCCGACAAAAGCGGGACGTTGCTCATGCTTCCGATCGGGTCGTACGCAACCGAGTTGACCTGGTAAGAATTGTTTGTCAGTGCGTAACTGGGCGTTGCGTGCAGGAATGACCATTGCGGACTCAGAGCGGACGAAGAAAAATCATCGGACAGAGATGCGATTGCGGTTCCGGGCGAATCCTCTGTTGCCAGCACAGACGTGTATGAGTTGGCCGCTGCTGGTTGCGCTGCAGGAAGGGGCTGAGGTGAATTCTTGTCGGAAGCGCCGAACCCGCCGCGAACGACAGGCCATCCGTTCACCCAATCAATAGCATCGATGAAACCCGACCTGGCTGTGTATCCGACCGAACCGGCATAATACGGCGTCGCTGCAAGGATGCCGTGATAGAGCATGTAGTCTTGTCCGGCTTCGTCGGTAAAGACAACATTTCCGCCTGGACCGATCACGCTGTTGCCGTTCATGCGGAGCGCAGGAGTTCCGCCGGGGTTGATCGCGGTCATCGGAATTCCCGCAGCGTCCAGATACGGGCCCATTGGGCTGGTCGCGCGGCCGACGAAGACTCCGTAGCCGCTGAGGGGACCGTTGCAACAGTTTGTGGACGACGCGAACAGGTAGTAGTAGCCGCCATGAATCCACCAATTGCCGCCTTCGTAGCGGTTATCGACAGCGACCGGTTGTTCGCTTGTCTTGTCGGAGGTTAGTCCGTTGGCTGATAGCTTTCTTACATAAAGTCCGCCGACGAAGCTGCCGAAGAGGATGTATCTCTGTCCTGTCGCGTCCTGAATTTCATCGGGATCAATCGTGGACCTGTACGAACCGGAGCAACAATTCGTGGCTGGTTCTGGTTCGACAACCGGTGCACCAGAATCCACAAACGGGCCTGTGGGACTGGAACTGACACCCACGCCAATGGCAGATCCGTTACCTGCAAGTGCAGTAGCCGATGCAGCAAAGTAAAGGTAATATTGCCCGTTGAAATATTTGATGGAGGGTGCCCACAAGGACGCTCCATTCACATTGGCCCATGAGGGCAGGCCTGCGAAAGCGTCGCCGTCATATGTCCAGTCCACGAGATCTGACGAGTGGAATACGTTGATGAAATGCGGATTTGGATCACCTGCATATAATGCATCGCTGGTGCAGTACAAATACCACGTATCAACGCCGCCACTTTGCAATTTGTAGATGGCTGGATCTGCGCAACTGACTGCGGGAATGCTGGCCGATGCATTCAGCTTTAGCGGATTTGTATAGGTCGCTCCCGAAGGTAGGTTAATGATGACCGTGACAGGCTGCGATGCGGAACCGGAATAAGCTGTGTCTCCGCTATAGGACGCTGTAATGCTGTCAACGCCTGCAGGCATCTTTGTCGAGGTGAAGTTCGCCAGACCTGTCGAATCGATGGATGCTGTTCCGAGTGCGGTTGAGCCAGAGCTAAACGTCACATTTCCTGTAGGTGTTGCGCCGCTTGATGAAGACGAGTTTGTCACCTGCGCCTTCAACTCAACCGGTAAACCTTGTAACGTGCTTGGAGTCGATGTGAGGAGCGTGACCACACTGGCTTCTAACGGTTGAGACACCGTGACCGCGACGTTGCTCGATGTCGAAGAAGCAAGCGTTGCGGTTCCTCCGAAACTGGCGTTAAACGTGTGCGTACCTACCCCCAGTGAGCTGCTTGACCATGTGGCTTGGCCGCTTGAACTCAGTGGGGCGGAAGCAAGCAGGGTTGTGCCGTCATAAAACATCACCGATCCTGTAGTCACGGGACTTCCCGAGGACTTGACGGTACATGTCAGCGTGAGCGCGCTTCCTAAACTCAACTGGCCGGTTGAGGCCACCAGCGCTGTAGTCGTGGGGGATACCTGGGGCTGCGAGGTTCCTCCGCTGCCGCCGGAGCATCCGAGCAAGGCAGCTGCAATAATCAGCAGGACGCCCGCAAGCGGTCGGCGGTCGGCTTGAATGTGAGATCCCCACGTGCGCATGATCCTGGTGTCCGATGTGCTCTGCTCGTCACCCTTTAGCGCGGGGCGTGAAACAGAGCGTCAATTCTTTCCTTTAACGTCGGAAGACGGTACTGTAGCCGTTCCAAATCCTGCGGAAATTGCAGACAAGACCGCCGGATTCAACTTTGAATTCTGTGCCTTCAATCGCGTGTATTCGTGGATAGCGCGATTCGAATCTTCAATCCTGCCGAGTTTGCGATAGACGCGCGAGAGTTCGTATTGCACACGCGGCGCCAGTTCCGGCTCGGGGTGCATGTCTCGTGCTTTTTCCAGCGCGACGAGTGCCTCTTTGGGCTTGCCGGCGTCAAACTCACCCAGGCCGAGATAGAAGTAGGTAGCGGGAAAATCCTTGTAGATGGATACGACCTTCTGGAGCAGTTGCAGGCCCTCGTCTCCGCGATTGGTCTCAATATCTATCTTGGCGAGGTTGTACATCGCGACTGGATTGTTGGGGCTCAACTCCAGTTCTTTGCTGTAGGCCTGCTGCGCAAGGTCGAGTTCGCTTGACTTGCGGTATTCGCTGCCCAGTTCTTCGTACAGGTCGGAGTTGTTGGGCATTTGCTTGATGGCTTCCTGAAACTCCGCAATCGCTTCCTTGTGCTGACTCTGCCGGGAATAAATCTGTCCTTGTACCCGATGCACATGCCACGAGTTTGGATCGATGACGGCCATGCGCGCGTAGCTGGCAAATGCAACATCGTTGTGGGCCTGCCCGCGATACTCAAGGATGTTGAGGTCGTCCGGCGCGAGTTCTGCAGCACGGTCAAGAGGCTCTGTGGCTTTCTCTGGGTGTCCATCCTGCAACTCGACGACTCCCATCCACATGTAAGCTTGCGCGTTTTTGGGATCGAGTTCGACTTCACGCTTCAGTGCGGCGACGCATTGATCGACTTGGTGCATCTGCGCATAGGCGATACCAAGGAACAAGTTCGCGCCCTGGATCGATGAATTGCGTGCAACTGCGCGACTGAGAAAGTCGGACGCGGCCTCTGGTTTGCCGAGGCGAAGCTCCGCCACGCCGAGTCCCATCAGAGCTTCGGGGTTTTCTGGATTTGCTTTGACCGCAGCCTGGAAGTACTTCTCCGCGTCGGCTGTTCGTCCCGCGCGGATAGCTTCTGATCCCAAGCGGAGAGCATCATCGGCGGACTGGCCATCCGGCCGCGATTCGGTTTGACCTACACCGCGCGGAAGTCCAAGCAGAAAGCCGACCATTAGAAGAGCGCTGCATATTCTCATTCGAAATTGTCCCCGTCATTCCATTCAAATTCCATTTCGAACAAAGGATACGACGCTCTGGATCAAGACCGGTAGTTGGTATCTGGATGCAAACAGACACTAGCTAAAAAAGCGGGGATATAGGGAACACCTATATCCCCGGGAGAGCGTTGATGAGCGCCTTCGAGCTAGAACGTGAAGCGCGCGGTTAGCTGAACGTTGCGTGGCGTGTTGACAGTACCACCCGGCAGGCCGAATGTGCCGTAATCATAGGGCTGCAGATCCGGAATATTGAACGTGTGCTGGTTGAAAGAATTCAGGAACTCTGCTTTGACGCTCAGGGTATACGTCTCCCAAAGCGGGAACTTCTTGATAAGGCTTAAGTCGTTATTGAAGTAGGGCGGGGTTCGCACCTCGCTCGTCGTACGCGGCAGGCCGGTTGGGAACGAATAGGGCAGGTCTGGGCCGCCATTGCAATTGGCAAGCGTAGCTGCCGTGCAGTCGCGGTTGTAGTTGTTATTGACATCGTAGAAGGCAATTGGGTCATTCCCTACCGGAGATCCGGGACGTGTTACGTCGTTGTATTCAAGGTTGAACATCGTGTTGGTGTTTGGATCGAGTGAGCCGTTCGGTGGGACAACAACGAATGGTTTTATGTGGCTGGCACCCTTCTTGTAGACCGCGCTTTTGAGCGATGCCCCTGGCACGTGG
The DNA here is from genome assembly GCF_039994875.1 of Telmatobacter sp. DSM 110680. Classification (GTDB taxonomy): domain Bacteria; phylum Acidobacteriota; class Terriglobia; order Terriglobales; family Acidobacteriaceae; genus Telmatobacter. Next base: position 5,259,869 of record NZ_CP121196.1, read on the forward strand.
CTGAACCGAATACAATTTTGGAATCCTGGAATACCCCATGCGCAACCGAAAGATAACGGCTGCCCGGATTGCATGCGTTCAATCGTTCCTAGTTCCCATCCGCCCGCAATCTGCGCCATGATTCCGTGGTTCAGAAAAGTTTTTCCTTTACCAAACGGCAGTTCATACAAGGCACTGACAACAAAGGTGTGCCGAATATCCATAGCAGAGATGGCTTTCTCTTTGTGCAGGTCTTCGACATCCATATCCTGCGAAACGCCGACACCAGAGTTGGGCAGCGCGCTGTCAGCATCGGTAAACGTCTTGCCCCAAGTGTAAGAGCCCTGCAGGTTCAGACCCTGATGGAAGTGACGTTGGATCGATGCCACCAAGGCGTTGAAGCTTGACATACCTACGTTTTCAAGGCAGCAACCCTGATCGATGAAGTCGTACTGCGGGAACGGACGCAATGCCGATTGCAGTGCCGGATTGCCGCCCCAGTTCTGGAGGAATTGCGGGAACGGGAGTGCAACGCCGGCGGTGTTGTTGATGAACGGTTGATAGAGGGCGTTGCCGAGCGAGAAATACTTGCTCGGCATGTTGTTCGGGTTGAGTAGGTTCGATTCGAGATTTGTGGAGTGGTTGCCGATGTAGCCAACAGTCGCCAGCAGATCTTCAGCGATCTGGTGCTGCACTTCGAGCGTCCAGTTGTAGACTGTCGCGGGTCGGCCGGCGCTCGGAGTGATGTAGGAGCCCGGCAGATACGATCCGTTGTAATATCCGGGATCTTCATCCGGCGGCGGTGTGAAGGCAGGCATACCGTTATCGATCTCGAAAGAGGGATCGAATCCGTTATGGCTGGGAGCATTTGGATTAGCTGTGTAGCCAGTGACTGTGCCACCACCAAAGTCGTCGTACACAAGCGGTCCGTAGATAATGCCTGAGCCGCCGCGGACAACCGTCTTCTGATGTAGGAATTCGGGGGACCACGCAAAGCCTATGCGGGGACCAAAGTCCTTGTACCAGGTGTTGGCCCAGCGGGTGTTGCACTTGGTGCATTTGTCTCCGAAGACCAAGGCCCCGGGAATGTTGTATTCGGTGTCGATTGCCGTGGGGCTGAAGTTCGAGGTGTTGTGGTGAGCCTCAGTGCGAGGTACGTCGACGTCGTAGCGCAGCCCGATATTCAAGGTTAGAGTCGGAGTGATTTTGAAGTCGTCCTGCGCGAACATCGCGTAGTACCACGAGGTCCAGCGCTGCCCCTTCAAGACCACATTGGTGCCGCCATTGTCGGCTTCTCCAAGCATCATGCTGGCGAAGCCCAACCCGCCGCCTTGGCCGATGGCGCCGCCGGTTTCGTTCGAGCTGAAGTTGATGTACTCGTTTCTGCCGTTGATAGGTGAGTATTGCTGGAAGCGCACGTCGCCGCCGATTTTGACGTTGTGCCGTCCATGCGTCCAAACCAGGGCATCGTTGAGACGAATACCATTGTCAACGTTATCGCCGTTGTTTCCAAAGCCTAGTCCGATCGGTGCATCTCCCGTGTTGATCAGAGGGAAGTTTTTGCCGCCGGTGTTACTGAGGCCTACGATACTTGACCAGTCTTTGCCCAGGTTGACAGCTTGCGAGTAGTTTTTGCTGTTGCTACGGTTTGTTCCGAGAACGAAGTAATTCAGCAGATTCGGCTTCGGAGAATAGTCAACGCCAACGCGGAAAAAATGGGTGGTGAAGTCCTGCCACCAGCCTTGCGTACTTACTGGTGAAGGCAGAGTCGCGAGATTGCCGGTGAACAGATCGTTCTCACGGGTGCTGTACGATCCCCAAAGTTTCGTCTTCTCGCTCAGGTTCTGATCGATGCGGACGGTGTACGTCGTGTTGGTGATCGGGGAGATCGAGTTCTGTGAGTAGTTATTGAAGACGCCGCTATTGGTAGGTTGCGGGTAGTAGGCAACAAGGTTCTGAGCAACCTTGCTGAGCCGACCGCTCGGAATCATATTTGTTGGAGTCGCATTGCCGCCAAATGCAGTGCGGCATTCCGCGGTGCCCCCGCCCGGCAGCATGACAGTCTTGGTGGTTGCGGGATCGAAGATCTCGCCGGCATAGATTGGCGTGCCATCGCAAGGATTGGTTCCGATCCGGTCATTGGTCAACCGATCAGAGAAGTCGCCGGTGCGCTCCGCAAGCGTTGGAATGGTGCTGGTAACGGTTCCACCATGGACATATTTCAGCTGCTCCCATGAGAAGAAGAAGAAGCTCTTGTCGCGCCCGTGATACAGCTTGGGAATCCAGATGGGGCCGCCAAATGTTCCGCCGAAGTCGTGCTTGTGATCGGGAGGAGTATTCCATCCTGCGCGGCACGATGGCGTATCGTTGGCTCCGCCGCAGTAGTATGCGCGCCAGCCCTTGTTGAAGTAGGTATTGGCATCGAGTGACGTGTCGCGATAGATTTCGTAACCGGTTCCATGGAATACATTGGAGCCGCTCTTGGTAACGAAGTCTTCAACGCCGCCGGTCGTGCGGCCATATTCAGCTTCAGGCAGAGATGTTGTAACCCGAAATTCGGCCAGCGCTTCGACAGAGGGTGCTTCTTCATCGTAGGACGAGCCGTTTTCGCTGCGCTGCTGACTGGCGCCGTCGATCAAAACTTCGTTGCCGTAGTTCTGCCCTCCGGCTACCTTCGACAGGAAGATGCCGTTGTTGCTGTTGGCAGCGCCGGGACCAGTTGTCGCAGGCTGCAGAAAGACGAATGCCTCATTGGCGCGCATGGCGCCAACGCCGCCAAGAGCGAGAGGAAGTTCCACGATTTGTTTCTCGCTGATGACGCCGCCTACATCGGATGACTGCGTCTCAAGCGATAATCCTTCGCTGGTGACGGTTACCTCTTCAGAAACTGCGCCAGGCTGCAGTGTAACGGCCACGGAGGAAACTGTACCGATCTGGACCAGTACGCCCTTGGTGACGGAGGTTTTGAATCCCTTGGCTGTCACAGTCACTACGTACTCGCCGAGCGCAACATCCTCAAATCGGAAAAAACCCGCGGATGTGGTAGACGCAGTGTAGGTAGCTGCCGTGCGCGTGTTGACGATATCTACTTTCGCGTCTCCGATCACAGCGCCTGTTGAATCCGCTACGGTACCTGCCAGCGTTCCGTGTACCGACTGTCCCCGCGTAACTGTCCCGAGGAGCAGGATCATCAAGCAAACTGTGAAAGAGATCCACACCTGTGCGTATTTCTTCATTCTTGCCTCCAAAACAAATCGCATTTGAGTATCTTGCCGTGTCGTAAGGAACTTCATCCTCACAACACACCGTTGCCGTAGAGAGCACGGAAATAGGGCAGCCCCAAATTCGCACCAGCATAGGCGCGAAATGTCGCGACGTCTTGGGCGTGTAAGCCTATTGACAGTCAGATTGGCCAGGTGTAGATTTATCCGATTGCGTGACGGCATTCGCGTGTCGCGAACGATACCGATGTCGATGTCGCTACATTTCGTCGAGATCGACGATGCCGCGACTCAGGCAGAAGCTTACCGCCTCGGTGCGGTCCGCAACTTCCAACTTGGTCATCACGTTGTTCAGGTGGTTTTTCACCGTGCTGGCAGAAATACCGTAAACATTGGCGATCTCACGATTAGTGAGGCCTCTCGCCAGTAGTTTGAGAATCTCCACTTCCCTTGCCGTCAGTTGCTGGCGGAGTGCGCGATCATCAAATTGCTTGCGGATCGACGGCGCGAGCCAGCGTGTTCCCGAGTAAACAGCCTTGATTGCCTGCACCAGCATCTCCCTGCCTACATCCTTGATGACGTAACCAAGAGCCCCGGCTTGCAGCACCTGAAAGATCTCTTCTTCGGTCTGGTAGCTCGTTACTATCAAGATGCGTGCATCGCTGAACTCCGCGCGGACAGTACGGACCACCTCGATGCCACTCTTTTGCGGCATGCGTAGATCCAGTAGCAGCACATCCGGTCGAAGGCGACGATACACTTCAACAGCCTGATTTCCGTCGGCTGCTTCGCCAATGACCTCGAAGCCGGGTTCCGACGCGAGCAGATTGCGGATGCCGATTCGATATACGAGGTGATCGTCGGCTACCAGCACACGAATCGTTTTGGTTGCAGGACCGGCGCCAGTTGTGCGCGCTTTCATCGTTGTTGCGTCTTTGTTCATGCTTCTGCTTTCACCCTAACCAGAGTTCCATCGGCTGCCGATTCAAGTTGGAAATGGGCATTGATGGCGGCGCATCGCTCGCGCATTCCTACAATACCGAAGTGGCCGTCCTCGGGCCCCGGAATGCGCTGCGGATCGAAACCCTTTCCATCATCTTGAATTTCGAGAAGAACCCCGCGCTGCTGATAGCAGACACGAACCACGATCTTAGCGGCCCTGGCATGATGCACAGCGTTGGAGAGCGCTTCCTGAACGATCCTGAAAAGATTATTGACCATGTTATAGGACAGCACGGATGCGTCTCCCGTCACCTGCTGCTCGATGATGGTGTCGGAGCTTGATCGTAGTTGCTGTACGCAGCGCGCAACCAGCACATCGAGCCGGTCGTTACGGGAAAGCGATCGAAGAATGTCAATGGAAAGATGCGATTCATCGCGACTGTGTCGCACCAATTGCAATGCTTCGTTTAGCAAAGCCGCGGCTCGCTCCGGATCGCGGTTAATCATTTGCTGCGCAGCCTCAAGCTGCAGCGTAATTCCAGCATATCCCTGCGCCAGCGTGTCGTGAAGATCACGAGCGATGTTGGCCCTTTCCTCTGCTACGGCGCGATAGCGTGAATGGCGGATGTGGTTATAGGCGATAATTCCCAGGGAGAAAAGCAGTGCGGCGATTCCCGCGAGCAACAGCACGTGCGCCCTCGTCCACCACGATGGAGGTTCAACGAGTTCAATGTCTTCCGGCGCGCGCAGTTGGAGCGAAAACGCGTCGCCATGGCTCGTATTCAGGCCATGATTGACGACAAGAATTCCGGTGATGCGCAGGATTGCTCCCGGCTGCAATGACTTGGCTGATAGTTCTTCATCAGGATTGTCACTTGGCAGGACGGCGGAGAAATTCTGGTGCCCTCCGCGAAGGTTGAGGCGTAACCCAGTGAGCCCGGCAGGTCCAAAATCTACCAATTCGGCAACTGTCTGTACAAGAAAGAGCTCATTTTCCCCGTCAGCAGCCTGGTCGGGGGTAATGGAAAGCGGCAGCGGCATGGAACCGCCCCATAACCTGCGCATCTCTGCCTGCTGGATTTGCGGCTCGGGTTGTAGAGAGATCTTCCCTGTAACCTCGACTTCATCTCCAAGCGAAATATGCTCCGTCGCAATGGGTTTTACTTCGATGGCACCCGTTCGGTCTTCGATGACGATCCCGTGGCGGCTTGAAGTAACGATGCCACGAATCACCACGTGCTCGGCGCTCGGTGAGAAGCCGGCAGCTTGAATAGCTGATTCGATCGACTGCAATCGCGACGGGTCGTGGCGCTCCGGACTTACCGCAGCAAGTGCCATCGGCAAACCGGCGCACCATGCGAGGCATAGCACAAAAGCGGCAAGAATGGAGCGAACGGTGGTCATGTGAGCGCGCGCGAACATTGGAATTCTCGGCAAAAACTCAATATACTCTGTGCCACACATGCAGAAGCTTTCGAGAAATGCACGAATTGCTGTTATCTCTGTTGCCACTTGCCTCATTTTGGCGGTGTGCCTGCTCGCTGCATATCGAATGCACTCCGAGCAAGCGAAGACTACACGATATGAAAGTATGGCTGGTTGGCAGTCGATCAGCGGCCGATGGAATGAGAATGCCGGGGTTCTATCGAATTCAAACTACGGCCGCGGCGATATGTTGATCGCTCAGCATTCACAGGGGTCTAACTATTCCATCTCCGCGGATGTCCGCTTCGACCTTTTGTTTCCCGAAACGCATTATGGCGATGCCGGTCTGGTTATCCGTACGACCGATCCAGAGCAGGGTGTGGACTCCTACGAAGGTTATTATGCGGGTGTTCGGCCGGAAGAACAGACGGTGGTTCTCGGTCGCGCCTCGTACGACTGGCATCAACTTGCAATTGCGAACCTGAAAACGCCGGTTGCAATTGGCTCGTGGTACCGGCTCGAACTTCTGGCGCAGGGATGCACGCTGACCGTAACAGTTTCTCCCCAGGATGGACGAGAACCGACAAGTCTTCAGTTTGAAGACAAACAATGCATGACGAGCGGGGTGGCAGGCCTGCGATCTTTCTACGCGCAGGCTTCGTGGCGCAATGTGAAGATTACGAACCGCTGATGGTGGCGACGCTACCGTCAGTGCAATGCGCGAGTCCTATGCAGGGCCTTTCACAAGCATAGTCACGGTTGCATCGTTGACCATGGTCTGCCTGTCGACAAGGGTTACGGGCAGTTGTGTGGAGTAAGTGCTGGCATCGGAACCAGCCAGCGCGGCGCGCATTGCCTGCATGGCCCGCGTCCCTAGCTCCCGGGGATCGCTGACGATCAACGCATCTGTTCTGCCAACCCGCAATCCCTCAATCTCGTTCAGCTCATCGGAAACCCCTATGAGCAGCGGGCGTTTTCGTGATTTGCGATCAAATGCATAGGCGGCGGCGTGCGTTGAGAACTCGTCCGTGGTAAAGATTCCCTTGATCTCAGGGTGCTCGGCGAGCAAGTCCAGAACGGCCTGATGCCCTCGCGCCCAATCAGACAGGCCGTACTTCACGCCGACAAGTTTTACGCGCGGGGCGCGGGCAATTTCGTCGGCAAATGCCTTCTCGATGAGAGAGCTGCCTTCGACGGTCGGACTCACTCCAATTACGCCAACCTCGCCTTTGCCGCCAAGCAACGAGATGAATTTTCTGGCCGCTAGCCTTCCCGCCTCTGCTTCATTCCATCCGATAAAAGCTGCGAAATCCTTTGCCGGAAGGGCGATAGGCGTACCGACGATGACGACCGGAATTTTTGCGTTGACAGCTTTTTGCAAAACCGATGTCAAAACAAGTTGGTGAGCCGGAGAGACGATGATTCCCTGCACGTGCCTGGAGATTGCGTTCTCGACCATCTGAGCCTGCTCGGTGTAGTCGGTAACGGATTGCGGTGCAGCCAGCTCAGTGCGAAGTCCCACCGCGCCCGCGTCGGCTCGTACAGCGTGATCGAAGTTTTCCCAGAACTCCAGTCCCCCCGTCGGTGTAATGACAACGATCGTAGGCGGAGGCTTATGGCCGCAGGCAATAGGAATTTCAAGCAGAATCGTCAACAGAGCCAATCGCCCGATTGCACTTTTTACTATGTTTCTGCCTGAGGTTCTCATTGGATCTGATCGCTTTCTCAATCTGTTTCGTGATAACCGTGAGCAATTCTATTGCACCAAGGTCATCGCGTTCCCGTGGCTTGCCTTTGTCTCCTGCTTGTCCAGCTCGGTCGCTAGCTCCGACTCACGTTTTGCTTCATCGGTTCTACCCAGCCGCATGAGCACAAGCGAGTAGTAGTGATGCGCCCGGGGGTACTCGGCCGCATACTGAATCGCACTTTTCAGGTACTTTTCCGCTGTTATGTAATCTTTGGCTCGAAATTCAAGAACTCCCAGGCCCGTCAATGCTCCGCCATGATGGGGAGCCATCTCTAGCGTCTTCATATATTCGCGTCTGGCATCGTCATCGTGATTTTGTTCGAGCGCAATCTCTCCTAGTTCATAGTAGGAAGCGCTTTGGCGAGGCTGCAGTGCAATGGATCGCTCCAACTCAACCCTCGCCTCATCTTCTTTCAACAGCACATGCAGCAAGTGACCGAGTCCGTAATGGGCGGTGGCATCCTGTGGCCGTTGCGCCAGGTACGCGCGCAGATTCGCCTCAGCCTCCGGCATTTTCTGCTCATCCAATTGCACGTGGGACAAGGCATAAAGAATCTTCACGTCTTGGGGAGCCAGCTCATGAGCTTTGGTCAGCGCCTCGTCCGCGTCGCGATAGATCCGCATCCGCTCAGCCTGCATACCGAAATCCAGTAATAATTGCGGAGAGTCCGGCACAAACTTCCGCGCCCTGATCAGGCACATAAGGGCGCTTCCATCGATTCCTGCCTTTTGATCGGCAAGTGCATTGGCTTCGGCGGCCTTGACTTCTCCGTCGCGAGCATCTTGCACGTGAGGTTTGTTCGTCAGAATACTCTCAAAGGATTTGAGTGCGTCTTCATAGAGTCCAAGAGCAAGCTGGATCTGTCCAAGTTTGATGATCGCGGTTTCATTGTCAGGGTCCTTCTCGAGGATCTCCGTAAGCAGTTCGCTGGCCTTCTCCAACTGATGCGCCTGCACCAACTGATCAGCTCGCTGCAATTGATTGTCACCGGAAGCGGGCTTATCCTGTGCGGTCGGGAAATATGCGTTTGTCGCAACCGCCAATACCAACACGAATAGAAACCGCGTCAATGCATCCTCTTAAGTTCGCCCTGCAAGTATACGTTTTGACCAATTCACTCGTAGATGCGATTCCTGACGATGTCCGAAGACCGACAAGATAGCCTTTGAAGTTTGATCAAACTGGCCGATGGCATCGTCATCCCATACTACAGATTTTGATCGCACCTCGTGACGGGATATGCCCGATCGGCTCATGTGCAACGGAATCGTTTCGAGTTACAATCGCGTCCGAGTAAAGCTCCCATGCTGTTTCGTTTTATCCTGGTTATTTGCATCGCATCCTTCGGCGCGTTCAACGCTGCTGGCGAGACTCCGCTTCCTTCTGCTGCAGTCGTGGTGCCCGTCGAAGCGGAACTGCTTTCGCATATTAACGCGCATACTCTCAAAACGGGATCCTCTGTTTACGCGCGTGTAGTGGTCGATTGGCTCGGACCCGGTTGCACGCTTCACAAAGGAGCCACGCTCGAAGCGGAAGTACGAAGCGTAGTCCCTCATTCCTCCCGGGTGAGCAAATCGGAAATTGCCCTTGCGTTTCAAAAAGCCCAGTGCGGCAGAAGCGAACTGGGGTCGTTAACGCTCGTTCTTGCAGCCGTCGCCGCACCCGAGGATACGGAACTCGGATCGGTGACCACTGATCTTCCGACTACCGTCGGAGCTTCCAGTGGGACAGGAAGACTTCGCTCTTTCGATCAGCAGGTCGATCCGCTGCTTCTGAATGTTCATCGCTTCCCTGCCGTTCCGAGCCTCGCATCAGGGTCCGTACTGGGCATTCGAGGTCTAAAACTAACCCCAGGCACGGGAGCTGAAAACAACTCTGTTCTTTGGCGCAGTGGACACGACGTAGAACTTAACGTGAATACGCGACTCCTGCTCGTGCTGAATCCCTATTCTTCTTCACGTCCTCATCTAACGGGTCTAGCGAAACCGATTGAAGCAGGAAATAATCCCACTGGACTCGTCGTTAGAACACAACCTGCGGAACCCGGCCAGCTGGTCACACCGAGTTGGGACGCCTGTGCTCCTCCTACTTGTAGCCTGGTCTCATCGGCGCATGAAGCTGGCATCGGCGCTCAAGGGACCGGCATCCACGTTGATGTCGAGGGGTTCGCACCGCGTCTCCGCCAGGAAATCGTCGGTCCCGTTCAAGACGAAGCTATCGCCTACCTGGGACCCTCACAGCTACTCATCGCCTTCAATCCACACACGCTCATTCCCCGCGGAGGCGCGGGATCCAGCGCAGCCGTTCGAGTTGTTCGCGCCGCACTGATCGATGTATCAAGCCACAAAATTACACGCAGCGTCGACTGGCGCCTCTCCGATAATCGACAGTTCCTATGGGCTCTACCCCGCAATCGAGTTCTACTGCATGTGGGCAATGAATTGCGCCTATGCGGGAAAGATTTGAAGGCCGAGTCCCGCTTTGCGATAAGCGGCGATCTTGCCTTCGTTCGCATATCGCCTGACGGGAAGACATTTGCGGTGGGGATAACGCAGGAACGCTACGCTCCTGAACTACGTGCCAAGCTACGCAATAGTCTCGGCGAGGATCCTGAAGAGGACGTGCAAGTTCTGATTCTCAATGAACGCTTTGAGACAATCGCGACCACAACTTCTACATCGAACCGCTTGCCACCGACACTTCTCAATGAAGGACAAGTGAAGCTCTTCCTTCAGTCCGTTCCCGGTGGCTTCTCCGGGAAGCGATACCAGTTGGAACTGCGAACATGGGAAGACCAGAGGCAGATTCTGGCGAAGTTTGCTTCTACCTGTACCCCAGCAGTCTCCAGTTTTGATCCCGACCTGCTGCTCCTGGTCACGTGCAGCATTGCAAATGGGGCGCGCGACTACCGTATTCTCCGTCCCAATGGATCCTTTGTGCTGAATGGGCAATCCCTCTTGCAGGAACTAGGCCACGGCGCTAGCGGCGAGTCCGAATCTCGGGCATTTGTAATTCGAATTTTCGAGGCGGATGAGCCGATCCTGCCGGGCGAGACCTTCCATCCCGCCGAACTGCAGAGCGCAAGATTGGACATCTATCATTCGCAAGATGGCAAACGAATATTCAGCGTGCATGTCAAAGATCCGTCCCCGAGCGTGGGAGACTACGCCATATCTTCGGGAGCCGGCCAGCTTGCCGTCCTCACGCGCACCGGAATCGATATTTATGCCATTCCTGCCAAATGATTGATCGACGGTTGAGGTATGTCGAAAATAGCTGCCCTCTTGCAGGCGCCCTTGACCCGGGAAACCTCTTGAAAGCGAATGGGCCAGTGCGTCCGGCCGGGCTCACAAATAATAAACCCCACCAACAGTGGCGGGGTTCGCGGCAGAATGCAACTGAATCACAGCTGTCGTCACAATTGTTGCCGGACGGAGACTCCAATTTTCACAATCACGCTAAGCGCTATGCAGTGTTACCTCGATCCGACGACACCTATCTGAGTTGGGTTCCCATTGTTTCTCTCTTAGTGTCGGTTAGCGACTCGTTTTCATACTGAGCTGAACGAACGTCGTCGTCTGATCCGCATACCGCCATCAATGTTCTGAAAATGATCGATATATCTATCCAAAGCGTTCTCTGGCGAACATATTCGCAGTAATATTTCAACTTTGCGGGAAGAACCTCGTCTGTGTACATCTTTTCGGGATCCACCGATTGGGACAGAAGTTCGCTTTCCCGTCGGTAAGCAAGTGCCGCATAGCCTGTAATTCCCGGTCTAAGCGACAATATCTCTTCTCTTATATCGTCGGGATAAAGAACTACGTATTTCGGAACTTCTGGGCGGGCTCCTACAAGGCTCATATTCCCGACAAGCACGTCGAACATTTGAGGTAGTTCGTCTAGCTTAGTGCGTCGAAGAAAATGTCCACAACGGGTCACGCGTTCATCCCGATCAGCGGTGATGAGAGGCCCAACAGATTCCGCACCGACCGCCATCGAGCGAAATTTATGAATGCGGAAAAGCTTTCCGTACCTTCCAACCCGAGTTTGAGAAAAGAAAATAGGTCCTGGCGAATCGATCTTAATCCAGATTGCTACAAACAAAAACAACGGTATTCCTGCAATCAATGTGATCAATGAGACCAGGACATCGAGCATGCGCTTAGCGATCATGAAAGAATCTCGCGGACAGATCCGATCACTCGGCTCTGATCCTCTTCGGTCATCCTGGAGTAGATTGGCAGACTCACCAAGCGTTCACAGATGCGCGTAGCGCAAGGGAATTGCTCTGGCTTTAGAGAATAGGTATCGCGCCAATAGGGATGAAGGTGAAGGGGCCGGTAATGGACACTGCAGCCGATTGCATGCTCAGCCATGCGCGCGATGAATTCATCTCTATCAACCAGAGCCGAGTCATCAAGTTGCACGGGAAACAAGTGCCAGGAGTGCATATCGCCATTGGTGGGAAGAGGGGGGAGACGGAGGGGAAGTTCAGAAAATGCCTCGAGGTATCGTGCCGCGATGCGCTCGCGACTTTTCTGGAATCTGAGAGCCTTCTTCAACTGCTGAATGCCTAGCGCTGCCGCCAAATCTGTCATGTTGTACTTGAACCCCGGAGCGACGACCTCGTAATACCACGAGGGTCGCTTGGATGTATACCGGTCGAATGCATCACGATCTATGCCGTGCAGACGCATAACACGGCAGCGCTTTGCGATATCGGGGTTTCGAGTCACGACCATTCCCCCTTCACCCGTAGCAAGCGGTTTGGTGGCATAAAAACTGAAGACCGTTACATCACTTGGCAATGAACCAATGAGCCTGCCACGATGAGTGGTAGGGATAGCGTGTGCCGCATCCTCCACGATGGCCAACCCGTAATCTGCGCCTAATTGCAGAATCTCATCCATCGGAGCAGCCAAGCCAGCGTAGTGCACAGGAATGATCGCCTTGGTCTTGGCGGTAATTGCCTTGCGAACTTTCTCCGGATCAATACAGTAGGTGTTTGGATCAATATCGACAAATACCGGATCGGCCCCCATATAACGGATAATCTCCGCCGTGGCTGTAAAGGTATGAACCGTCGTGATGACCTCGTCTCCGGGACCGATACCCAGAGCTTCTACCGCGAGGTGTAGGCCTGCCGTTGCCGAATTGACTGCGATTGCCTGGACATCGCCCCCCAGAAATTCCGCAAACGATTGCTCAAAGCGCTTTGTCTTTGGGCCTGTGGTAATCCATCCTGAGCGCAGAGAGTCAACGACCTCGTCGATCTCCTCTTCTCCGATATCTGGTAGCGCAAAGGGTAAGAAAACGGATTGATTCGTCAATTGAGCCAAGATGCTATCCCCACACTTTCCTTAGTTCGAATACCGTCCGAAACAATGTCACTTAGATACGCAGACTCGACTGCTAATTCTCTGCGAGAGTATCCTGACTATCTTGTCGGCAGCGTCTCCCCGCCCATAGGGTTGAACATCCTGGATTCCAGATCGACCGATGGACTCGAGGATGGTGCGGACTGATCCCGCAACATCATTAAGATTCGCCAGCCGATTCCAACCCAGGTCAACTAGTTCCTGCCACTCCGTCTCATTGCGCAAAGTAACGCACGGGACACGATAGAAAAAGGCTTCCTTTTGTACGCCGCCAGAATCGGTAATAATGATCGCCGCATTCTTTTGAACAGCGATCATATCGAGGTATCCCAAAGGAGAAAGGAGACGGATTCCTTCCCCAACGGAACCGTCTAATCCGATACGTTTCAAAGCACTCAATGTGCGCGGATGAAGAGGAAGAATCACAGGAAGCTCCCTCGCCACCTTATTTAGCACGTCGATAATTGCTCGAAGACGCGATTCATCGTCGGTGTTCTCTGCGCGGTGCACCGTACAGAGTACGTATTCAGACCTTTTTAGAGATAACGTTTCGATAACTCCGCTGACTGCATCGGATCTGCTTCCGTAAGTTAAAGCCGCATCGTACATGACATCGCCTACGAGGCAGATATTCGTCGGCGATATACCTTCCTTTTGAAGTTGTTCGACCGCTCCCGTTGTAGGCGCAAATAGAATGGCTGATAAATGATCAGCTACGATGCGGTTGATTTCTTCGGGCATATCGCGATTTTGCGAGCGAAGGCCGGCCTCCACATGCGCTACGGGGATCCGGAGCTTAGCGGCAGCCAAGGCTCCTGCGAGTGTCGAATTTGTGTCTCCATAAATAAGAACGATCTGTGGATTCTCTCGTATTAACAAACCTTCAATGGCTTCGAGCATCTTTGCGGTTTGGACCGCGTGAGTGCCAGAGCCCACCCCCAAATGATAGGCAGGATCTGGTATCCCGAGCTCCGCAAAGAAAATGTCGGATAGGTTCTCGTCGTAGTGCTGACCAGTATGAACAATGATTTCCTCGAACACACCAGGGCGTTTGAGAGCCTGTGAGACCACCGCAGCCTTTACAAACTGAGGACGAGCGCCAACGATTGTCACGATCTTAGTAGCTTTAGTCATAGGACTTATCCGCGGAAGGCAAGCGGCCTGATCGAATTGGCTGCGAGCGGAAATAGTTCGGCGAGTTTCCGGTAGTCGTGACGACTCCTTACATAGCTCCGTCCGTTCTCTCCGAGGCTTTGGCGTTCCATTTCACCCATAGCCATGAAATGTTGGATCGCGCAGACCAGGGCTTGTGGATCTTCTGGAGCAATGGTCAGGCCGCATCCGCTTTCGCCTACGATGTCATTGCCGGCGTCGATTGCCTGAATGATCGGCCGTCCCGCGAGCATATAGTCGAAAAGCTTATTGGGACTAATGCCAAACCGAAACAGCGGGTTTCGCTGTAGGGATATGTACAAAACATCAGCCTCGCGCAGAACTTCAATGATGCTAGCGCGCGTTATGCTCGAGAGAAACGCGACGTTCGACAGATTGAGACTGGCGCATTTTCTCTGAAGATTCTCTTTTTCCGGTCCCTGACCTATGAGCACAAACGTCACCGGACAATCTGATAGAAGTTGAGCTGCATCAAGGAACGAGTCGAGTGCGTTTGCCACGCCATGAGCGCCGGCATAAAGAATCAAGAAGCGACCTTCTTCTCGCAATTTCCTAAGCGCGAGTACGTAAGGATTTTCCGAATCCACGCCAGTTGGCTCTTCATCACAGATCAATACTCCATTAGGTACGTAGACAAAGTTCTGCTCATCAAGGCCTCGCGACTTCATATACGGACGGGCGCAGGGCAACATGGATACGACCGTGTCTGCTCTGCGATACGCAAAATCTTCCGCAAACTGCATCGCCATAATGAAAGGGTGCCATTTTGAAAATCCACCGAGTTTCATCGGACTCAACGGCCACAGATCGTGAACCTCAAACACAAGCCGGCACTTTGAGCCGCGGGCAAGGAGGAACGCCGGGAAGATGTCGAGCGGGTAGGTGGAAGAGGCAATTACTACATCGGGTTTTTCGCGCCGGCGGATTCGTCCTCGCAATCGCAAAAGTTGCAGAACAAAGACGAGCATGTTGAGAATGCGGCGTGCGCCGTTTCCAGTATATTGAGGCGCTTTGAGCCAAATATAATTGATTCCCTCAAGAACCTCCTCAGTCTTCCAGGAGTTCACACTGGGCTGATGCGTTCGAACATGGGAGAATGAAGATGCAATGATCGTAACATGGTGTCCCAGCCTTACCCATTCCCGCGACATATAGAACGGCCGGTATTCCATGCCGTGTCGAGGAGAGCCAGCATAGTGATTGATTAGTAAAATATTCATCGTGTAGTTAGCCCTTGCTTGTAACTGAGACCGTAGCATTTTCAGATTGCGGGCCGACACTGCGTTCTCGCTGTCGAGATTCAAGGCTGTGTTTCATCACCAACTCTAAGAATCGGCCTACCGTTCGCCGTGCATTAAAATCCTGTTCAACGCGCTCTCGCGCCGAACTTCCGAACTTGTGGCGCACTTCGGGATCAATCATCAGACATTCAAGAGCTTCGGCCAGCGCGACGGTATCGCCGGGAGGAACGAGAATGCCTGCTCCATTACCCAATAACTCCTTAACACCACCCACGTCGCTGACAATAGACGGAATCCCATAGGCGGATGCCTCCATCGCGGAGACTGGTATTCCTTCTACGTAGCTTGCAAGCACGAAGATATCTACCTCATTCTTGGAGTATCCCGAAAGCAACTGAGTACGACTTACATTGCCAAGGAAACGAACCGATTCAGATAGACCCAATTCTCTGCACCGAGTCTCCAAGGCGCCCCTCAACTCTCCGTCGCCAGCTATAAGTAGCTGGAAATCCGGATTACGCAACTTTACACGGGCGAGCGCATCGAGAAGGACTGTGTGTCCCTTGAGAGGAATGAGACTAGCAGCACAGCAGATCACTGGAATCGTTAGCCTGGAACGCTCTTGAATCGGCTGTGGGGGTGGTATTTCTATGCCGAGGTGAATTACGCGGGCTTTGTCGATATGGGACAGACCGGTGTTCTTCTTGGCCATCGCCAATCCAGCCTCTGAAATGAAGCGTACAAAGGATGCATTCCGCACCTTCAAAGCGAGTAGGTTCGCGCGTTCAATGTCATTTCGGTGATACGTAACGCTCCACGGGATATCGGTCATGCAAGAGGCAATCATGGCCATGGTGGCCGTGGTGCCACCCCATTGTGCATGCAGGTGCGTTACACCATGTCGCCGAGAAAATCTCGAAAGCCACAGAGCCTTAGGGATCACTGCGAGGTTTAGAAGCAGATGAAGATCCAGGGAGGAAAACAACATCCCAAGAGTCCGGCTCAGTCGGAGCGGATTGCGTATAGTCTCAACCAATGCAGTCCATAGGACACGGGCCGAAAATAGAGGCTCGCTGTGAATACAGGGCACCAGGCCGTCCGGTACGTCATGCATCACCTGGAGGCGGGGCACATCCCTCGGCACGATTCGCAGTTCGATACCCGCATTACGCAACGCCTTGAGTTCGGGGACAAAGAAGACCTCGCTTCCGGAGCGGAAGGGCCAATTCGCTGTAATGTACAAAACACTTGGTCGCAAGCTGGGTGAATCCTGAGCAAAGACAGCAGTCTGAAAAGCACTGGTAGTTAGCAGTGTGTGTGGAAACGCGCGGGCATGAATCTGGGCGATGTCCTCAACGTCCGAGAATCCAATGGTCGGAGTCAGGCATTCACCGGGCCTTGCAAAGAAGTGTTTTCCATCCAGATTTGCCTAACCTGGCGATGGCGATGTTTGCACCAATCGTGAAAGAACACCACAGCCCTTTCTCAGCCCCCGGCTTCCAGGGAAAATCCGCAGAGCGCGATGCCCCAGGGCCAGCGAGAATCGGTTGATGAGCGGGCGCAGATAAGGATGAGGAACGAAGACTCGTCGTACAGGAATAGCCTCAAAGCCGACCTTGACTTTGAAGTGGTGAAGGCCCTCCGCATTGGAGGACTCTTGAATCGAGCTAAGGCCATAACTCACGACGCGGAACTTGCGTTCAACCAAAAACTCCGTAAGCAGGCGGTCGACGAGTCCGTTGTTGGGATTGAACACGAGTCCTTCGTTTGTAGACTCTCCGCCAATTTCCACCCAATCGTCCACTGCCGTGGTCGAATAATACGCAATTAGATTGTCATCCTTCCAAGCTCCAATGACCCCGTTTGCTGGATTATTGAACCACGTCCGGAACTTTTGCTGAAAGACTTCGGATGTTCCATCCGCCAATCCATTTCTCTTACACGAATCGCGAAATGCGGGAAGTCCATTCGCGAGGAAGATCTCTTTGCTCAACCATTCGAAGCGCAGAACACTGGACTTTTTAATAGAGAATCTAACCTTTTTTGCGAGCTTATCCATGTTATACGACTGATCGCGGCAGATGTAGAGTTTGGCATTCGCGGGATGTTCTTCGCTTGGTTCGATGACGTAGCTTATCATCGGCGCGTGATCGCTCCTGAGGAGACGATTAATGCGCGCTGGATCGGGGGCCGACAGGTCAAAAACCGGCATCCGCACCAAGTATCCACCTTCCCCGCGCCTCCAATACGTTCCGGATTCATCCTGAGGTATATTTTTTCCCTCACGTTTTAAGGCGTTTACATATTCACGGATCGATATACTCGTCATGCGCCACTCCTATAATCTCGATACTTTTGGGGAGCAGTTTGTTCGCTTCGTGCGATAACCACCTCGTCCCGTGATGCGATGCATTCAAATAGACCGCGCTACTGCAAGTTCCTCATAGAGTTTTCCATAGGCGCAGATCATTCCACTTACATCCATCCGATCAAACGCTTTCTCACGAGCAGCCTCACCAAGTCGGCGCCGCAAATCAGCGGAGTTGATAACCTCGCCGACGGAACGCAGCAGGATCTTATGGTCCAGGCAGGGAATAAGTATTCCGTTGATACCGTCGTCAATTAGGTCCGGAATTCCCCCGACCGACGATGCAATCACTGCAAGCCCCGCCGCCATGGCCTCCATCACACTCAATGGATTGCCTTCCCAGAGAGATGTCGAGATGTACAGGTCGGACGCGAGCAGCATGTCGACGACATCTGAGCGTTCCCCTGCCAAGCGCACGGTGTCATCCAGTGCGAACTCATCGATTATTTTCTGGAGGTCATTTCGACATTGACCTTCGCCGGCAATGATCAGCTTCACACTTCTGTGTCCTCTTCTCAGCTCTGCGCACGCAGATATGAGTTGGGAATAGTTCTTTTGCGGATCAAGCCTACCCACGGATGCAATGAGAAAATCCTGTTGCGAATATCCATTTCTTGATCGCCAGCGCGCTCTGACGTCTTGCGCCCCGCGAAAGGGTTTTACGTCGATACCATTTGGAATCAATGGAATCCTTCTCGAATGATAGAGGCGATGAACACTCTCTGCCACTCGCGGCGAAATTCCGACTGGAATGGTGCCCATACGAAACGCGAGTGAATTAGCCACGCGAACAAACCCAGTCGCGTCCTTCTCGGCGAGGTTATGGATCGTGTGTAAGGAAGGAACTTTATACAACCATTCAGCCGGTGCAATATAAGGCAAAACATAGAGATGCGTATGCAGAATGTCGGGTCGATAGTGTCCTAGAGCGCGGAAAGAGCGCGGATACATTCGAGCGTCCGGCCCAGGACGCTTATCTAAAGCATGGATTTTTACTCCTGAGTTCTGGAGGTCGCGCTCAAGGCGAGTGTCAGCCAGTGGTTCCAAGGTCAGCACTGTGACTTCGAAGCGTGAACGGTCGAGACCGCGGGCGACCTCGACACAAACTCGTTCGGCACCACCACAATTGAGCGTTGGAACCACCTGAACCACACGAATTCTTCGCCCAGGACTCAACTGAGAGGTACGGCCCACGACAGAACCCGTTTCCATTTTGCTCATGCTTAGTTGAAGCCGAACTGATTCATAGAAAACAGGATGTTATCTGCCTTTCATAAAATCCGCTGCCTGACTGGTTGCACCTCAAAGTACCCTCGGTCGGGTCTCAGCGGGCGCCTTGACCCCTAGCGATTAGACAGAGGACTAACATTCCCAAGCGACCAACGGAACTGCGGCCGCAATATCGTGCGCAGCTCAGAACTTACACATGCAGCACATCCTGCTGAGACGCACCAAGCCAAGGCGATGATCGCCAAAGACACAAGGCGGGAATCCGGGATGGGAACGAGCCAGCGCCAAAGGGTTAATCCGACGCCCGCACTCACGAGCGGCAATGCGATATCTCTGGATAGCCACCTCTGAAAGTGGCCTGGCAGAAAGCGACGATGCGCTATAAGCGTATAGGGCAAAACCACGCTGTAGTTCATAATCACCCACGCAATTCCCGCTCCCACGATCCCATATCGCTCGATGAGAACAATCAACAATGGGATGACAATCACAATCGAGCAGATTCCAAGTTGCAGGTTCAAGCGAACATTTCCATATGCTAGAGGAAGGTAAGATGGAACAACCATGATGACCTGCATCAACTGCCCGATGACCAGGAGAGATGCAGTCAATCCTGCGCGTTGCGCCGTAATGGCCGAGCCAGTCCAATCGCGAATGAACTGCGGCGCGTATACCGCCAGGGTCAGACCTCCAGAAACCGCCAGGACTATGACCAATTGGCAAGCGCGGTGATAAACCCGTTGGAAGTTATCTTGATCGCCGGTTTCTGCCAACCCCGCCAAGCGCGGAAAGATAGCGACAGCAATGGCTGCGGTCAGCATGCTGGGAGCAGCGCCCAAGGCTCCCGCGATGCTGTAGTAGCCAAGAATGTCGAGCGTGAGCAACTTGCTGACGGCAGCTTTATCCGCCTGGGTGAGGAGCGTTAAAAGAACTGCGGAGCCAGCCATACCGATCGCGTACCGCCATGTCCGTCGAAGCATAGCCCAATCGAAATGGCTTCCGGTCGTGCCGCTGACGCGCATAACAACTCGCCAAAGAACCCAGCGAATAAGAGCGCAGCACAGAATATTGGAAATCAGTTGCCACGTGGAAAAGGCGATGATTGTGGGTGCGCAAAGCCAGAGGACGAGTATCGATCCAAATCCTCGTGACGCCCCCCAAACGATTAACAAGCCGCTTGACAAAACCTGACGCTGCAATCCGATTAAGCCGCCGGTGTAGAGGCCAGCGGGCAACTGAAACGCGATGGCCACACCCATAAGCTGAATTGCCCGCGTTACCTCTGAAATCGGCAGGGTCTTGGAATGAAGCCAATGTTGCGCAATCAACGGGCCGGAAAACCACATGATCACCGCTACCGCTCCCGAGATGCACAAATAGAGCACCTCGTAAGTCCGCAGCATGGTTCCCATTTCCGCAGCAGTTTCTTTACGAACGGAAAGTCGTGCCATTTCCCGGCTGAGAGTGGCCGTGAATCCCATGTCCGCGAAGGCGAGGACCGCCACCAATGTCGCGTAGAATCCCACCAGCCCATAGGCTTCAATGCCCAGGAACCGCAGATAGATCGGTATAAAGAGATAAGCCGAGGCAGCACTCCAGCCACGGGCTATCGCATTGGCGACGATATTGCGTCGTATCATCTAGCGGACTCAGGTGAGGGGAGTTGATTGTTTACGGTTGTGAATTGGCTACACAAGCTGGGATTGAGCCGCCTCGAGCCGTGCATTCGTCGAGTCTCCGCCGAAGAACGATCGTATGGAGGTGATCACGTAGTCCTGCATTTCCCGTGTGAGTTCCGGATAGATCGGAAGAGCCAATACCTCTGAGCTCGCACGATCGGCTTGCGGCCACTCGGTGGAGCAAGGGACGACGGGCTGGAAGCACTCCTGCCGGGACATTGGCAGCGGATAATAGATCTCTGTTCCAATGCCAAGTGCTCGAAGATGAGCGACCAGTTCATCGCGCTTCGACACGCGCACAACGTACTGGTTGTAGATCGTATAGCAGGTGGGATCAACAAAGGGGGTTTCGAGAGGAAGACCGGCCAATTGCTCATCGTAATAGCGCGCATGGCAACGTCTAGCTTCCGACCATTGGTTGAGATGAGGAAGCTTCACGAGAAGAATTGCGGCCTGGATCGGATCCAGGCGAAAGTTTCCCCCAACAAATTTATGGTAGTACTTCGGTTTTGATCCGTGGCTTCGCATGAGCGCCATGCGCTCGGCCAATGCTGGGTCATTCGTGACAATCATTCCAGCATCGCCAGCGGCGCCGAGATTCTTGCTGGGGAAAAAGCTGAAGCAACCGACGGTGCCAATGCTACCGGCCTTTCGGCCCTTGTACGTCGCCGTAATGGACTGCGCTGCATCCTCGATCACAAACAAGCCATGCCGGTTTGCGATTTCCATAATCGGATCCATGTCGCACATCTGACCATACAGGTGCACAGGAATGATGGCTCGAGTTCGCTCGGTAATCGCTGATTCAATAAGCTGGGGATCGATGTTGTAGGTTTGTGGATCGATATCCACGAACACAGGCTTCGCACCGAGGCGAGAGATGCAGCCTGCAGTGGCAAAAAATGTGAAGGGTGTGGTAATGACTTCGTCACCGGACCCGATGCCTATCGCCATCAAACTGCACAGCAATGCATCTGTGCCACTGGAAACACCAACACTGAACTTGCAGTCACTAATCGCAGCGATCTCCTTCTCAAGATCGGCAACCTTCGGGCCGCCGATACAGATTTGCGACTCAAGAACCTCAGTGACAGCAGAGAGAATTTCATTACGGAGCGTGCCGAATTGTCCTTTAAGATCGAGCAATGGAACTTTCATAAGACGCTTTCCTGAACAGCTATTTTGGATTTGAATTCATCGTATGTGAGGGTTCCGGTCCGAAGGCCCTCAGGCAACGGAGAGTTCTCGTCGAGATCGAGGCAGCGCATGATCCCCGGAGCGACCTCCTTGTAACGCAATCCGCTCTCTGGGCAAAGCATGATGCCCTTCGAGTCAGGGTGGGCGAGGCGATGGCCATGGCGGCTCATCCAACCAATCTGCCGGGCTGGATTGCCAACCATTAGAGCGTAGTCGGGTACGGATCTTGCCACCACTGCGCCTGCGCCGATGAAGCTGTACCGACCCAGTTCGATTCCGCAAACGATGGTTGCATTTGCGCCGACAGTAGAGCCGCGGCGGATTATCGTTTGCTCATACAGAGCGTGACGATTAACCTGCGAACGAGGATTAGTAACGTTGGTGAGCACGCAGGAAGGTCCGAGGAAGACATCATCTTCAATGGTTGTTCCCGCATAGATAGAAACATTGTTCTGCACTTTTACGTTGTCGCCGACCAAGACGTTCTCGGCGATCTGGCAATTCTGACCGAAGATGCAGCCGGCACCAATTTTGGCCCCCTTGAGAACGTGAGAATAATGCCAGATTTTGGTTCCATGTCCGATCTCGCATGGCTCGTCGATGACTGCGGTCGGGTGCACAAAGTATTTCTTCTTTTGTGGCTCGGCCGACGTTCGCAGGACAATAGATTTATGTCCATCCAGGGATTGCTGGCATGCGTTCAGTACGCGCAGGACGCGCAAGCCTTCCATGCCGTCAGTCAGCGCATCGCGGCGGGAGGAAATGCAATCGAGAAACTCCTTGCACTCGAGCTTCAACGGCTCGGCTGAATCTATGGCGACCGATTCACCTTCCGCCTTGACAGCCGTCGGCACCCGTTCTTTCCACTCGACTCGGTGCGAGTAGAGCACGAGCTTTTCTGAAGCGGTATCATCGAATACCGCCATCTTTTCAGATCCGACGACTACGAGTCGCTGCTCTTTAAACGGATGCAGCCAACTGACAAAGATGTGCGCGCGTACGCCATTGGCAAACGTGAACTGGCTCAGAGTGACGTCAGCGACATCCTGATTAAGGTAGGAACCGCCCTCGCACGTCACCGATTCCGGCTCCTCTCCGAAGAGACCCAGCATCACGCTTATATCGTGAGGTGCGAAGCTCCACAAGATATTCTCTTCCGAGCGGATCTTACCCATGTTGAGGCGATTTGAGTAAATGTACTCGACGCGGCCAAGCTTCCCACTATCGATGAGTTCTTTCAATTTTCGAACGGCGGGATGATATTGAAGGATATGGCCGATCATCAGCTTGCGGCCGTTTTCCCGAGCTAGTTCAAGCAGCTCTTCGCCCTCCGCCACGTTGAGCGCCAGCGGCTTCTCAACGAAAACATCCTTGCCGGCCAAAAGAGCTTGTTGCGCCATTTTGAAATGGAGTACTGCGGGAGTGGCTAACACCACGCCCTCAATATTTATGTCGTCGAGAACCTCGGCGTAGTCGCGGCAGAACCTTACATCCGGGTACTTCGCCCTGATGTTTGCCTCAACCACCGGGCTTCCATCGCAGACCGTGCGTAAGGCCCCGAGTTCGGAAAAATTGCGGACCAGGTTCTTGCCCCAGTATCCGCCCCCCACAACCCCGATATTTGGCGTCATTCCCATCTCCAGACAGTTATGCGAAAAGAATCTTTTCCCGATTCGCTACCACGTTTCTCGTAGCATTTCGGGTATCGATCACAACGTTTGAAAGCCGTACGATGCGCTCATAATCGAATGCATCGTGATCAGTAAGGATTAATGTGGCGGTGGACCCAAGAAGGGCGGAGTCTGAGAGGTGCTTCAACTCCTTACCTGGCAGGTGTCCGTATCGATGAGACACATAACCACTCACATGAGGATCGAAATACTCAATCTGAATGCCACGGTCGTCGAGCAGCCGTAAAATTTTGATGGCGGGAGACTCGCGACAGTCATCCACATTTTTCTTGTATGCCAAGCCCAACACCAGCAATCGTGCCGAAGAAGTTGATGTCTTTCTGTCGTTCAGATGTTTGGCGACCGTCGAGACGACTTCGTACGGCATGTTGGTGTTGATCTCACCAGCCAGTTCAATGAACCGCGTTGTAAAGTCATACTCGCGAGCTTTCCAGGAAAGATAGAAAGGGTCGATAGGAATACAGTGCCCACCGAGGCCCGGCCCCGGGTAGAACGCCTGGAAACCAAACGGCTTGGTCTTCGCGGCATCAACGATTTCCCAGATATTCAGTCCCATCCGCTGACAAAGGAGTTTGAGTTCGTTCATCAGCGCAATGTTGACGCAGCGGTAGATGTTCTCGAGGATCTTCGACATTTCAGCCGCTTCACACGACGACACTGGAACAATCTGGTCGAATGTAGCGCCATAAAAAGCTTCCAGAGCCAAGCGAGACGCGGCATCGTTTGCTCCCACAACTTTAGGAATTGTTTTGGCGGTGAAGTGCGGATTGGCTGGGTCTTCACGCTCCGGCGAGTACCCAACAAATAGTTCCTCGCCAATTTTCAGTCCAGACTTCTGAAGAATAGGCAGCACGACTTCGGTGGTGGTTCCCGGGTAGGTCGTACTTTCGAGGATCACGAGCTGACCAGGGCGAAGATGGGGAGTCAATGATTCCGCTGTCTGCCGCACTGCGGTCAGATCAGGCTGCCGGTATTTGTCAAGCGGAGTCGGGACGCAAATGCTGAGTGTATCGACGCTCTGGACGCTGGTGAAATCAGAGGTGGCAATGAACCCGTCATCGGCACGCATGTCCCGGATCGCAGAGTCTGGAATATGGCCGATATAGCTCTCGCCCTTCATGAGCTTGCTGGTTTTGTTCTGGTCAATGTCCAGCCCGACGACTCTGAATCCCTGAGAAGTGAACAGGCGGGCCAACGGAAGACCGACGTAACCAAGTCCGACAATGCCGGTCGTGAGACTGCGTGACTCGACTTTGTGAAGAAAGGACTCCAAATACAAGCTTGAAACAGTGGTTGTCATGGCGGTGTTTCCTTTAGGTTGCAGTGACAGAGCGGGACAGGGGTCGGCGGCCAATGGAATTCCAAATCCATGGATCCGCGCGTCTCCCGCTCGTCACCTTGGATTGAACTTTGAAGTCTCGTGATCGGTCGCTGAACCGAGCCCACACCGGCAGGTATGCGTTGGTCCTAGAGGCAGATCTGTTGTGGGCTTATGGAGCGATTGGTTTAATCAAGTGCCGGAACCAAACTAGCTTTGCTCGTGATTTCAGGTGATCGGTATATCGTAGGCACAAAGGAATGCGAACTTCCAATCTCAATGCTGATGAACATCCCTTGAACTGCCCACCACCAATCGCCAATCCGAGGAAGAAACATTGCTTCGCTTGCGATGCCGGTGGAAAGCATCGCCAACGCCCACAGAGTCACGAAGTCGCCTTCCCCGTTGAATCGCCAGGCCTTCCAGGCGATGCCGATGACAGGTATGAAAAACAACAAGCTGCCGAAAAAACCACTTTCATCGACCACGTCAACATATAGCGAGTCTTTGACTGAATAGTCTGCTTTTTTGACAGCACCTACACCCGCAATCGGATGCGCCGAGATATCTTTCCAAGCCGCCACCGCGATGCTCTGATCCGATGCATAGCGGTTGTCTAATCGAGTGCCATTGAGAAAACCCTCGACCTGATAAGTTAGATTGCCAGCCAGCAACTCGGATCTGTCCAGTACAAAAACAATAGTCATGGTGAACAGGGCGAGAAAACAAAAGACTAAGCCAACGAGCCGGGGTCGCCGAACCTGCCTCGTAACGAAGACGCATCCGATGAGCATGACGAACGTTCCGGCAAGGAAGGAACCTGACTGCGAAGCTACCCCGCCCAGCACGCAGAACAACAGAGCAACTAGGATGCCGAGCTTCCTTGCGCTGCCAATCAGACCCCTCTGTGCGAGCAGGTACACACCTATAGTCAAAGCAAGCGCGAAATAAGTTCCGCATGGAGCAGTATTTCCAAAAGGCCCAATCGCCCTTACGGGAGCTCCCGCGGCTTCGAGGATCAGCTGATCTGAAAAGACCGTTGATGTCCACGTGGTATATGCAGCCTCAGTAATGGAGCGTACAAAGGAAATTCCCAATACCTGCCCCATCGAAAGCAGGCCGATCGGTATTGCAAGGAGCAAGAACAACAACTGCGAACGACGGAAATCGTTTTTGAACCAATTGATCTGTGAAAAGAGCCATGCAACGCCAATCGCTCGGAGGCCGCCCCCTAATCCAAGCCAGTCCGTTTTAGCTTCAGAGAACAAGGCCACAATCCCTGTCCACCCGACCCATCCGATAAACAGAAGAAGCCATCCGGATATGAATCTTTCTTTGCGCGTCAATCGAAATAAGCCGATCGCCACCATGGGGATGATTAGAAGTTGATCAGCCCGTGGTGTCCACGCGCCCATGTGTCCTTGCGGTGCAACCAAGACAACAACAAGGTAAGCAAGCGCTCCCACTCTCGGTCGCCAGACGAACAAAGCACAAACAACTCCGGCTGAGACGATAAGTAATAAATCGCAAATAAGGTTGATCAAACTGAGAGTCCTTTTTGCTTAAGCGCTGGTCATCGCAACCCAGAATTCCCGCAGGGCCTGCGAGATGGCCAAATCTTTGCGTACGAGTTCGTCTGTGAAGATATAGGTGCAAGCTCCCAGAAGCCCGAGCAGTGAAAACGCCACAATGATAGCTAGTCGGTGTGGCGAGGATTTACGTTCAGGCGGAATTGCTGATTCCACGACTTGGATAACGGCGCCCTCCTTGGCTTCGTCCAATTGGGCAGCGTCGTATTGTTTAGTGAGGAGATCGAGCAGCGCCTGCCTGTATAGGAACTCGCGCTCCGCGCGAAGGTACTCCAGGCCGGCCCCGGCCATTTTTGTAAGGTTGTTGTCGGTAGGCCCCGCTGAATTGCGCTCTTCCAATCGGTTTGCCTCGCCGCGCAATGATGCAAGCTGATTTTCTAGTAACTGCGCCTCCGGATTGCGCTCAGTCGAGTAGGAGCGCACCGATTGCAGTTCTACTTCTTTGGCTACCACCTGGGCACGCAATTCCGTCAGGCTTGCAACCAAGGCACGGGCCTGCACGTCAGGATGGACTAATCCTTTCTTCTGCTGGATCTGTTGGAAGGACAACTCGGCAGAATCCAGCTTTTCCTTGGCGTCCTTCAACTGCGCATCGTAGAAGAGGAGCCGCTGCGAGGCTTCGCTTATCGCAATCGACTGCGTGAGGATTCGAAGTTGCTCAGTGTATGCGTTAGCAATGTCTGCCGCCCGAGTCTTGTCTTTGTCGGTGAAGGATACCGAAATGAGTTGGCTTTTGTCGGAAGTGACACTGGTATCCTCTTCCAGCTTGGTACGGGCGCCCGTCATGTCCTTAGTGCGAAATGCGGAGACGAGTTTGAAGCGGTTGATAATTCCATCTTCAACAGGCCGCGAACGTAATAGACCGATATAAATGTCGTTCGGATTTCTCAATCCAAATCCACTGCTGCCCGCAGCGAGCAAGGAACCCGCACCCGAATTGCTGAGCTGATTCATCACCATCAGCGCTGTCGATGGGGTCTGGGTAGGCGTCAGCAGTTTCGTTGTTGCCGTGAACTTAACAGGAGCCAAGAAAGCGTATGTGATGCCTATTAGAGCGGCAACGCCGGTAGCAATCCCGACCGCGCGTTTGCGCCTTGCCACTCGAGTGAGAATCTCCACCAAGCTTACGAAGAGTGGCCCTTTCTGTTCATCCAGCGGCAACTTTTCTTCAAAAATCAGGCTTGAGATTGTCATTCTCTTTTGTTCCTTGTCTGCATGTTTCGTAATAATTAGTTCTTAGCGTCATTCCGGCCAGCGCAGTTTGAGATCATCTAAGCCGCAGATCGCAACGCAGCATTACTGTCGGCGGAGTTCGCTTCGTTAGACCGATGATTGCGCCGGCGAGAAGCTGGTCAGATATTGTTCTTTGCCAAGGCTTGCTAGTTCTCGTTCTAACGACCGATCGTCCTTCGATTCCAGGCAACAGCCGTGAAGGCTAAAGATGGATTCTGGGCAGATTGGACGTCTCTCTGACTTCAAGCGGGATGACGATTCCATGTTCAAGGATGCGTCGAAGCAGGTGGGTGCTTGGGTTGTAATCGAGAACCAGTTCTTTGAGTGCGACCACGAGGCGGCCGGTATCCCGCGTTTCGCAAATATGGCGCAAAGAGCTCAGCCACGTTTGCACATCTTCTTCAGGCACGCCGTTCCCAACAAAGATCCTGATCTTTTCATGATCTGTGGGAACCGTGTCCTCGAGTAGAGAGCTCAATTCCTCGTAGAGCTTCTCTCCGGGCCTCATTCCAGTGAATTCAATCGCAATGTCATGATCTGGCTTAAGTCCGGAAAGCAGTATGAGGTTTCTGGCTAGATCAACAATCTTTACCGGTTTCCCCATATCGAGAACGCAAATCTGGCCACCTCTGCCGATGGCTGAGGCTTGCAAGACAAGTTGACATGCTTCTGGAATTGTCATGAAGAATCGCCGCATTTCCGGATGCGTAACCGTGATGGGTCCACCAGCAGCGATCTGCTTTTTAAAGATCGGAATGACGCTGCCGTTCGAGCCCAGAACATTTCCGAAGCGGACGGCTACAAATTGTGTCCCGCCGTTTTGGAGCCCGAGAAGGATGAGTTCGGCGATACGCTTGGTAGCGCCCATTACATTTGTGGGACGCACAGCCTTATCGGAGGAGATCATGACAAAGTTGTCGACGCCGTGATCCATTGCGGCTGCGGCGACGTTGAACGTGCCGAATACATTATTCTCGATGGCTTCAAATACGTGAGTTTCCATCAAGGGAACGTGCTTGTAAGCGGCCGCGTGATAGACCACTTGCGGCCTGTACTGGCTGAGAACTTCATCGAGGCGAACGCGGTTCTGGACGCTTCCGATTTCCGGATAGAAGGGGATAGCCGGAAATTCTCTACGCATTTCGCGATCAATCTCGAACAGAGGAGACTCAGCAATTTCGAATCCGACGATTGCGGCTGGACGAAAGCGGGCGATCTGCTTGCACAATTCGGATCCGATAGACCCAGCCGCACCAGTGACCAGGACAACCTTCCCTTCGATGGTTGGGCTGATTTGTCTTTCTTCAAGGCGCACGGGCGTGCGACCAAGCAAATCCTCAACGGCGACCTCACGGATTTGACCTGCTAACCCGTGGCCTTCGATGATCTCTCCCAGCCCGGGGACCGTTTTACACTCTGCACCCGCCTCATGGCACAATTCAAGAATTCGAGTCATCTCTAATCCGGAAGCCGATGGAATGGCGATGAGTATGACTTCAATGTCGTTATTTGCTACCAGTTCTTTCGCTTGTTCCCCGCCGCCCAATACTGGCACATCATTGATAAGAACACCTCGCTTATCAGCGCGGTCGTCGAGGAATCCGCAAATGCGGTATGCCAATCTCGGGTTGTTGCGTATTTCTCTTAATAGAGTTACACCCGCGTCACCCGCACCGTAGATGAAGGTCCTCTTCTCCAGTTCGCCTCCCTGTCCGCCTTGTATCGTCTCCCTGATTAAGCGGACTGTAACTCGCAGGCCGGTTGTACCCAGTGTGCAGAAAACAAAATCAATCAGGTAAATCGATCGCGGAATTCTTCCCGGCACAACAAGGAGAAGAACAACATAACTGGCCGCAGATCCGGCTAAATTTGCACACAATATCCGGAATGCGTCAGAGATCGACACATAGCGGAAGCCCCGCTTGTCAAGATTTGCAAAATGGAATGCAAGACTCTTGACTACAACCCATATTGGCAACGCATAAGCAAGGTCGCGAAAGTAGATCGATGGCAAGCTGAAGTCAAATCGCAACAGATATGCAGCTGTTCCCGAAAATGCGAATAACAGCATCTGTGCTGCCCAAACAGCAACCAGCCGCATTGCATTCGATCTGAGCACGTTCGTCAGTCCTTTTCTCATTGTCTACCTCTCCCCTTTGTAGGGAGAACATCGGTTCTTATGGATAATCCAGTTGAATTGTCACTGCTTTAGAGTCCTATTCACTACGTTGCTGTCAAATACATCTTCGCCGAGATGTGTTGATCAACTCTGTGAGATAGGATGGCGTAACCGTGATAGTGGAGCTTTCGGGCGCGACATTTATTCAACCTGCACTGGCAGTTCATAATGGCGTCTAACTAACCTTTAGTGGACTACACTCAGTGCGGCGGCTGATAGTGCGAGTTGAGAGAAGAGTTGTGTGTACTGCAGAACGTTGGTCATCTTGGATGAGACTCGTAGTTTCTCAGGGACTACGATGGCGTCTCCGGGAAGCAATTTCAAGTTTTCATAACTTCCGTGTGAGTGGCTTCCATGAGATTGGCGGCTGACCACCGACCCGTCAGCGCGGATCACGAAAATGCGCTTTTGATCTGCATCTCGCGTAGCACCGCCAGAATCATTGAGGTACCCGATCAGCCGCTTTCCGGTCTCATAGCGAAATGCATTCGCGTTGTACACCGCACCAGCTACCTGAACGGTGCTGAGCCGAGGTGGAATGTAGAAAGTATCGCCGTCTTCAAGAGCGAAATCCGGAATGTCCGTCAAGCCCGAAGCGTCTGGTTTCATCTTGAGAACTACGCGGCCGGTCGGCTTGATTGAAGTGAGCTTCGTCAACGCCGCTTGCTGCATGGCCATCTGCGCCTGCTGATCGGCGCCGGTCTGACCTGGCTGGGGGGTCGCATTGGCAAATTTTGACATCAGATCTCTCTGCAACTCTTCAGAGGATTGTTTGAGTTGCTCTTCCTGCGCCTTGCGAGTAGATACCCTGGTAAACAAAGATGCGTAAAGGTAAGAATGCGAAGTAAGGCCTCCGGCCTGTTCAACGACCTCTCTCAAAGTCTGACCGGGATTGACGCGATATACGCCCGGTGCATTCACTTCGCCGCCGACGCGCACAAATGCGGCGTGCTTTTCCATAGGAAGCTCAAGATCTACGCGCGAGAAAATCGTTACGATGTCCCCCGGCTTGAGCGGCTGATTTTCTTTCGATGCATGCACATCAATCGCAGAGGCGAGACGAAATGGAATCAAGTGGGAACTTAGATCCTGATCATCAAGGCGTTCGATGACGGCGTATTCCCAGTTGATTTCCGCGCTGTTTTTTCCGACAGCTTCAATTGCCGCTTTGGTATCCTCGCCTACGCCAAATTGCCGTTCGTCGCTGAACTGGTCGGTACGGGGACGGCCAGCCTGATCGGCGCGTTCAATATCATCAGAATTGCCAGACTGATCGCCAGATTGCACTCCGCGGAGAATATCTGACGGGTCTTTCCGCGAGCCATTGGTTTTAGTCGACGGCTTACCAAATTGATCGTTCGGCTGATTTTCAACCTGGTTCAATCTCGACGATCCAAACTCTTCGACGGGCTCCGGCTGCGGAAGATGGTTTTGCTGATTCCAGTGTTTTCGCGTGATCAGTGCGTCACGGCTCGGAATCAGATCGGAAACGCGCATGCCTTCGTGCCATGCATAGCGACCCGGCTGGGCAACGCTGCCTCGCAGGGTGACTGCATTTTCAAACCGCGGTGAGAGAGCGAAGACTCTGAGCACGTCGCCATCTTTTACCAGCTGACGTAAACCCGATGCGTCGAGTCCAAACTCGTCAACGCGGCGACTTCGATGATCTTCGATGCGTTCAAGAAGAACGCGATCGGTGCCGGCAAGGTTGGTAAGTCCACCTGCATCTTCGAGAGCAGCGGCTACAGTTGTATCTCCGCGGGTTTCGTAGATACCGGGCTCGTTTACGCTTCCCAGCAACGCTAACTGTGGGCCCACCGGCGGAATATAGATCACATCTCCTGGAAGCAAGTGGACATCGTGTGATTTATCCCCATGGCGGAGAAGATTGTAGACGTCGAAGTCGCTGATCAACTGATCGTTACGGCGCAGTTGAATGTGTCGCATCGAACCGGTGGCAGACGGTCCGCCTGAAGCAAAAAGTGCGTTCACCAGCGTGCTCATTGAAGAAACGGTGTAGGCACCGGGTTGGCGCGCGCTTCCCAGAACATAAATCTGAATCGAATGCAGGCGGCCGAGGGTTACGTTCAGCTCAAAGTCTTTGTAGAGATTGCCGATGGAGGAGCGAAGGCGATTTTCCAACTGGTCGTAACGGAGGCCGGCAACGATCACAGTTCCGACCTTAGGCAGAGATATCTGTCCATTTCGGTCGACAATCAGGCGGGAGTCGAGATCGATTTTTCCCCAGGCACGAATAAGCAACTCATCGCCCGGTCCGATTACGTAGTCGGAAGGCAACGCGATGTGATCGATAGGTGCAAAGGTTGTGGGAACCTCGTCGAAGAGCCGGCGGCCATAGACTTGTAAAGGATGTCCCGCGGCCTCTTCTGCAAGGAGTTGGAAATCGGACTTTGTAGTTAGCGGTCCCACAAACTTGGAGGAGACCGGAGGCATTGTAAAGTTTGGAGCGTCCGTGGGGGGGCCGGTCAGTACAGAGTCTCGGCCGGTCGCTGTGGGGTTTCGGATCGCACCAGTATTCTGGCCAGCCGTCGCAGGAATCGCGGCATCAGGCTCCGGTGTCGTGAGGGTGCTCTGTCCAGCGCAAACCGCGCTGCAAACCAGGAAAAGAATCAAAAACTTTTTACTCATAATTTTGGATATGCAGGAATTGAAATGAGCCGTTAGATCCATGTTGGTAAATGGGGATGCTAAGCAGATAAAGCTTCTTCTGAAGTTGCCGAAGAGGAGCGCTCCTGCGCTACAGGGACGAGCGCTCCCAGCCAGAAGGCCGTGTAGGCCTCGACCGCCTGGCGGCTGTCGAGTTTTGAGAGACGACACCCTTCGATAAAGGTGGAGAGCTCTGGCTGGGCGAACACGGTGAGGGCTATTCCCGCAGTCATAATAGCTGGATTCAGATTGCGAATCTTGCCCCGTTCAATGTTGGTTTCGAGATAGCGGGTAATAGCGGTGAAGAGCGGGCCCAGATGTTCGCGGCATGCTTCCTCTGCTCTTCCGCGGACCTCGACGAAGGCCACAGCAATCATTCGCACCATGTCGGGAGAGAAAGTCGCCGCATCGATCAACAGACTAAGTACACGAGGGAGAATAATCTCTGGAGAATCCAGTCCGGGACTTGGATTGAGCAAGCTAAGTCGCGGCTTGATGGTAGTGAAACAGGATGCGAGCGCTGACCAGAAGATGTCTTCCTTGTGCTCAAAGTAGCGGTATACCGTTACTTCGCTTACATCGGCTAGCCGCGCAATGTCGCGAGTGCTTGTGCCGTGGTATCCCTGTCGTGAAAACAGGGCAACGGCAGCGCGAATAATACGTTCTGGGACGTCTGATTTTTTAGGCATAGGTCCAACTTGCGGTTACAGGTGATAAATCTCAGTTGATCGACAAAGGGGAAGTCGTGAGGCTCACAAACGAGCAAGAGATTTTAAGCTGCTGTAGGAAACATCAGAGATTTGGCCCGCGGAAAACTAGTTTATGACCGGCTCGAGATCGTCGGCACGAACCTCGAGTGCAGCGTTCTGATTAATGAGTGCAATCGTCAGGACAAAACGCAATCCACTTTTCTTTTGAATCAGCGTACCCTGCACGCCCTGCATTGGACCTGCTTTGATGCGAACCTTTTTGCCGATCACGAGATCGTAAAAAGGCTCGACATGCGAACGGCAGAAATCAGAGCGCAGAAACTCAATCTCTGTTTCCGGCACGGGCAGCGGCCCCTGACAATTACCGACAATCCTGAGCGCACCGGGAGATCCAAGCACGGAGCCTCGATCTTGAGCGCAGATTCGCACAAATACATACGAAGGAAACAGCGGCCGAATGATTTTGACGCGTTGACGGTTTTTCCAGAGACTCATGGTTTCGTAAGTAGGAAGGAACGACTCAATCTGCCGTGCATCCAGGTGGCGGATCACCGACCGCTCTGTTTGAGGCATGGTATAAACCGCGAACCATTTTGGATCTATCTCAGGATGAGCAAAGATGGGTAAGTTTGGCTGTAGATGGTGAGCATTCTTACACGGGAGGATATCCATCTCTACCTTTCGTCAAATCCGAGAACTCATAGCTCTTAACAACGAAGATTCAAGTGGTTATGAAATGTTCAAGTTCCGTTGCTCGACGACCATCGGTTGAACATGGCTTCGCCAGGGTGACTTAGCAGTTCACATTGACGCTAAGCCGCACACTCCCACTGCATCGCCTAATCTCACTCCTGTAAGTGAGGTTAAAGACCGGCTGCGCTGAGTGATTAAGATTGAAACCATGTTAACTCTGAACTAAACCTAGATGTTTCGCCAATTCACGCCGATGCGCGTCAATTCGCGACAAACCTTGTCATTCTGGCCTGTATGGGTCCAGAAATGGGGTACGAATTAGGTATTTTTGAGCCCGCAAGAGTAACCACTCGTCCCAATGATGTGTGTTGTTGCTCACTTAACACATTCCCAATCCGAGGCAAAATAGGCTTTATGTTCCCACTGTGGGAAACGTTTGTTATTTCCAAGTTAGACTTGTCCTGCCGATCCAATCGCACTCATGGGATGCCAGGGCTTAACTGATCGCTTTTAGGTCTTTCCCGGTGAGATGTGGAACTGAAGACTCAAGGTTCTCGCTTGTAAGAAAGGGCCCCGTCTTGATGCCGAAAGTGAATGCTCAAGGCTTTGCTGAAGCTCGTCTCGACACATGGAAGTCCATTGCCCAGTATCTCGGACGCAGTACTCGCACAGTCCAACGTTGGCACTCGGAATACCGGCTACCTATTCGACATCTGGGCGGCGATGCAACCTCGGTTTTTGCATATACCGATGAATTGGACGAATGGCTGCGAAAGCGCAACCCGGCTGAAAATCAGGAAGATACTAGCCGACAAGAACTGACCAACCTGTATGAGGATACTCGTACGGTGCCTTTGCAGCTGGCGGACTCGCGACAGCCGACGATTTTCCATGGAAATTCAGGATCAAGCGAGCGCCGTGCTTCCGAACTGGTCGGATTGGCGCAAAGAATGTGGGAGAGCCTTTCTGATTTAAATCTCCCTTCAATCGTGCGGCTGTATCGCGAGGCCGCCGATCTAGACCCATTCAATGCCCAAGCCTTTGCGGGCTTGTCGCAGTCCTTAATCGCAGCAAGTGTGCTTGGCACGCTTCATAGCTCCGAAGCATATCGGTCTGCGGAAGTGGCGATGCATCGGGCATTGGAACTTGATCCGGAACTAATCGAGACCGGATGCGCAACCGCGTGGCTCAAACTGCTAGTGGTCCGAGACTGGACGAGTGCGGGAATCACCTTCGATGAAGTCCTGTTGAAGAGGCCATGGTGCACACAAGCTCTTGTCGGACGCGCGTTGCTCTGTATTGCGGAAGGTCGTCTTTCAAACGCTGCGGAGCTACTGCGAGAAGCTTCCACGCACCGTCCATTGAATTCTTCGGTCGCGGCACTTTTCTGCTGGCAGGAATATCTGGCGGGTGATTTTGACAATGCTCTCGCGTTTGTATCGCAGTCGCGGGCGACTGGTCACGCGGGAAGGATCCTTGACGCCGTGGAGGCTCTGGCAGGGGTGCTTATTGAAGGCCCGGTGGCGAACATCGATCGACTGGCGCAGCAGTTAGAGGACTCGCCTCGCCACTATGCGCAGCAGGGTGTGCTTGGTTACGTGTACGGTGTGACCGGACAATCCGAAAAAGCACTAGCGATCATCGACGCGATGACAGTCATCGGAATAAGCGGCAAATGCGACTACGCCTACTCCATGGCGCTAACATTTCTTGGTTTGAATGAGCACAAAGCAGCTATGGAATGGCTGCAGCGGTCCTATCTTCAGGGTTCGCTTTGGAGCCTTGGTTTCCAGTTGGATCCGATTCTGGCTCCACTTCGCTCTGATCCTCAAACCAGGAACTCATTCGAAAGCTTGGGATATGCACCTTCGCGGATCGAAGAGTGACTTCTGAATCAGCCCATTGCCTGGGTTCATGATTCGCTGACCTGGAATGTTGCCTCAGAGCATCTGGGGCTCTAAAAGCTGATACTTCGGTTCGGGAACCAGGTAAGCCGAATGGAAGTGTTGGTCACCGTTTGCGTACCTGGCAAATAAATAGGAGCCTTGTAGCGCTCATAGGTGAAGGTGCCATTGATTTCAAAGTCGCGGCCGACGCGCTTGACTACGTTGAAATTCAAGTCGGCCAGCGTGGTGCCTCCGGGAATGAAGTCTTTCGCAGCCTTCTGGGTGCGCAGACTGAGTTGCAACCACTCGTTGCCGCTCAAGTGATAGGTAATCCACGCCTGTCCACCTTTGTCCTCGCGCCCAACCCAATCGCCAAATAGTTGGCCTTTGTTCGTGTAACCCTGCTTCTGGATCGATTCGTAGTATTGATAACGGCCTCCAACACTGCTTGGATGGGACGAATCGGTGTTTACGGCTTCGGCGCGCAGATCGAGCTTCGGTACGCCGGGAAAATGCGATAGATAGAGTCCCGGCCTGTAGGTGGCGTGTCCAGCGAAGATTGGGCTCGGAGTATCGTGCGCTTCCATGTCGGTGTAGAGCGTGAGCCAGTTGCGCGGAAATGGAAGTCGGTATGAGAAGTCGAGAGCGCCGAAACGCGCTCCGGGATCTTGAGGCGAATTCTTGATGTCGGTATGGACACTGTCGAGGCTGAAGAAGCTGCGCAAAAAAGTATGAAGCGTGATCGGCTCATGGTCCTTACCGCCCCAGATCACTGTACGTTCGAAGCCAAATTCCAAATCGCGCGTAGGCTTGAAACTAAGCTTCTCCGCATGAACCCAGGGATCGTTTGGTTGCGTGTGTCCCTTGAGTGATCCGACCAGAAAGTCATAGCGAATCGGTCCGATCACGCGCGAGAGCAGCGGAACGCGTAGCGGCTCAGTGCGGTTGATCTGGAAGGCATAAATATTCTCTGCATTGTTTGACCATGCCATGGCACTTCCCTCCCCGGGACCGAGCCATTGGTCGTGCTTGCCGATCGAGACTTCGTGGTTGTGAACATTGACGGAGAGGTAAGCCTCCATCAAACGCCCAACGGTGGTGGTCGGGATTGGTCCCCTGGGAATTGTCGCCTGATTGTAAGGAAGGCCGGTAGCCGGGTTTATGAAATAAATGAGATCAACGTTCGTTGATAGATTCTCTGCCAGGGCGGTGGAATATCCGGCAGCCGAAGGCGCTCCCTGGAATTCACCGCGCACATAAAGAAGATATCTGCCAGCGGATGCATATCCACTGAGGCCAGAGTAGTTGTTCAATCCATTCTCGAATGGACGTCCATAATCGTTCACTATGCTTGAGCCGAGATGATAGCTGTCGTGAAGCGGAGTTCCCGTGATGGCACGAAGCAGCGAATAGGACGACTCAAGACGCGCTTGGCCACGAGGCGACGTGCAATCCTGAATATCGGGTAAGAGTTCGCGCAGGAGCACCGCGTAGAGATTTTGCGCCTCGTCAGCGGTTGAATCACCATACAAATTCGCATCCTCAATTTCCCGCGAAGTATCCCGAAGCATGTGGATTAGATTCAAGCGCGTCCACGGACGCATGCCGAGATAGACGTCTTGCGTGTAGCCGAGAGCGTTCAGCCGCGTCACTGCCGGGTAAATCCAACTGTCGAGCGGAATGTACGGCGAGCCATTGGTCGAGGATTCACAATCCTGCAATGCATTTCCGGTTTGGGTTGCCAGCTGAGTGTGCTGCAGCGCAGTTGACTGTGCCGCGAGGGGAAGACCCGCAGCAATAGAAAATGCGGCTACTACGTTCGCGAATGTGACTAAACCCGCAGCAGAAAAGGTCCCGAGCTTAAACAAATTTAGATTCCTCGTTGCGCCCGCAGTGGTGCATTTCAATGCATTCAACCGAACCGGTTCGCGGCGGATTGGATGGTCGAGATTGCTTTTGGATATAGAGCTAGCCTATCTGTTCCGTCTCGGAGTTCCGAGAATCCCGACAAATACCCTTGTAACAGCGCATCTGGAAATGGGCTGTGCGCAACGCCACTGCAGTTGACGTAGGCGATGAACAAAAAAGGCTGCTTAAAGGACTACTCGGAAGTTGGTGGAGGCGGCGGGAGTCGAACCCGCGTCCGAAATCGCTGTCAGCCGGGAAGATCCATGTTCAGTCCAGTTCCGCATGTTTTCGCCTCAAACGCTCAGAACGGACAAGATGCGCCTGAAGCTAGTCCGATGATCTTATGGCTGCAACACGGACCGAGAAGCAGTCACCAGCCTACTGAATGACGTCTGATTCGCCGCCCATAGGCGAAGCTGCGAGAGACGGCTGCTTAGTTAATTAAGCAGCAAGTGCCAGGTTATCGTTGGCAACTTTGTTTTTGCAGGCGATTACGGGTGCCCACACCCCGACATGCCTCCCATGCCGCAATCGATCCCGTCGAAACCGTGACGCCCCCAATGCTGCACTCCTTACGATGACCGAGGAATGCGGCTGGATGCAAGCCCGTCCAACTGGCTCGTGCTGCTGGATCTATTCTACGCCGAAAGCACGCCTAGAAATGATAGGCCAGTCCCACGCCCACTCGATAGTGTGACGGACCGTGACCGCCAGAATCGCTTGCGGTGGGGGCTTTGCCATTGCCGAGGTAGTCGCCTGCGACTCGGAATTTCAATCCCAGGAACACCGGTATATCGGCGCCTCCGCCCAGCGCATAGCTGCCGGCGTTGTATCCAACCCCTGGAAAGGTGGTCAAAGTCGCAGTCTCATGGGCGACACCGCCAAGAGCATGAGCAAAGGCGCTGAAACCCACGGCGTGCACTGTGACGCGAGGACCGAACATGACCAGCGTCACGTGCTGCGAAAACCCGCTGGAACTGGCACCGTAGTGCGAGACGTCGCCTTCAGCGCCGACAAAGGGGAGGAACTTGACGTGCGCCGCTGCCTGCCAGCCATTCATTCCGCTGGTGTTCGCGGCATATAAATTGCTCCCGACTCGGCTATAACCGAAATAGACATCCGCTTTGTCTGCTCCTCGGGCCTGGCCCACGAACGCAATGGAGAACATCAGTGATGCAAAAATAGCGGCAAGATTGCGCAACTTCATTGGTATCACCCTCCTCAACTAGTCAAATGTTGAGTTGCACGATCAGCTGCTTACGATCACTTTCGGCAGCGGAAAATCTCACATCGAGACAATCGAAGAATCCGACCGACTCGGCGAAGGGCTACTGCTTCTCAAGATCGATCTGCTCGTAAGCGTGCTGGGCAATGCCGGCGCGGATTTCCGCTGGGGTTTTGCCTGACTTGGTCATGGCGAAGGCGTAGAAGGCTTCCTTGGCGCAGGTGGAACATTCGGCTCCATGCAAACCTTCGTAGCAACTGCGCAGACTGGTGTGGCCGAGGGATCGGTCGCAGCGGCAGTTGCATGGGAGCTGATAGAGCACATTGCCAATCTTTGCGGCCTGCTGGTAAACGTGCACCTGCCAGGGGTAGCGGAAGTTATCGCCAGTCAGTTTCGCGCCAGAAAGCATGGGCGGCAATGGTGTGACTTTCAACGGAGCCGCAGGATGGTATGCAGGAATATCTTCAGCAGGGTTCGACCACTGAGCATAGCTGGCAGCGGTGATGGCGAAGACTGCAAAGCCGAGAATCCAACGTCTCTTAGCAAAATTCATGAATGGCGCTCTCTCTCGTCATTTTAGACCGGAATGACGAGCGATCAAAATCCCCAGCGCCGCAGGCAGAAAACCGGTGGCGACTGAAATTAGATGGGGCGACGAAGCGTCTTACCGGCCGATGAGAGTCCGCGATAGTATTGGGTTCAAGGTGAATCTGATCTACGCTGTTTGGCACAAAAAAAGACGGCACGAACGTTTTTTGTTCGTGCCGGGAGGCCAGTGACGCAAACTACTTCCAGCTTTGGTGCGATCAAGAAGACCGCGCTCCATCACTGGAATATCTACACGATACTATAGATTCACCTCGAAGCAAATACAAAATATTAAATTTTCTCGCGATGCGGGACACAAAACCTTTAGGAATGTCGTGGCATCTAACGACGGCCTTACGAATATCTGATCAGTTGAGACAGGATAGGATGAAGCAAGGTGACCTATGATAAACGACGTGGAATCAGACGTTTCAAAAACCAAGGAAGCCGCCTCCCACGTCGAGCCGTACGATCCGGCCTCGCGCGGCTGGCTCAAGGTTGGGACGATTGCTGCCGCTTCAGCCGTTCTGGGAGGCTTGGCAGCGGCATGGTTCTACCGCAAGACGCTCTCCCGACTTCGGGAGGCTGAAAATGAGATTCCGGATTCGAAAACCGGTACTACTGAGGACCGGATGGGAGAGGATTTCTGACTCCCGCCCCATTCGGAGTAGCTGCGGCCTTTCCCGTATTCACTTCCTTTTCGAGGATTTCGCACAGCACGTGGCCAGCGAGGATGTGTGCCTCCTGGATGCGAGGCGTGTCTGAGGACGGAACCTCAAACAGGAAGTCAGCCGCCGTAGCGATCTTTCCACCTCCTTTGCCCGTAAAAGCCACCGTGACCGCGCCTATTTTGCGCGCAGCCTCAAGGGCCAGATAGACGTTTCGGCTGTTGCCGGAGGTCGAAATGGCGACCACGACATCCCCCTTGCGTGCCAATGTCTCCACCTGACGCTGAAAGATGTGTTCGTAGCCGTAGTTGTTGCTGGCTGCGGTGAGTATCGACGTGTCTGTGGACAGAGCAATCGAAGGAATACCGGGACGATCGAGGCGAAAGCGGACAACGAGTTGGCCATTCAGATGTTGCGCATCCGCGGCGCTGCCCCCGTTGCCGCACCACAGGATTTTGCCACCCATGCGGATGGAGAGGACCATCTCGCTTGCGATCTGATCGAGTACCTGCTGCTGATCGCGGAGAGCTTGAATTATCTGGATGTGCTCGGCCAGGGCTGCCTGGAAGATTCTGGCGCGGTCAGGGATGGTTTCGGACATGGATTTCATATTCCTGAAGGAGATGGGCCGAGTGCTGCCCGCGCGGTGTGAGCGCGCTCCAGCATCTTACTCCAGCAGGTGATGCTTTGAGGATTGGAAACTGGTTGAGGACTAGGAATCTCGACAATGATGCGATGCGTGCCGCCCAGTTCTGAACGGCACGCGATGGTTGCGAGACTGCTTAGTGGCTGAGGACGAACTGAAGCTGGCCAACGTACACGCCGTAGGGGCCGAGTTGAATGATCTTCAGCGAGCTTGGATCGTTTGCGCCAGGAGTCTTCAAGAGCGTGTTTACGGGACCATCAGTCAAGCCCGCCCCGACAAGATTCACGGTCTGGGGCTCGGCGGTGAAGTTGACCGCCACTACCACGGGCGGCGCGCCCGCGGCCTCGCGTTTCCAGCTCAGCACTTTTGTATTCCTTGTATCAAGCATGGTGTCTGAGCCCTGGGAGAGGGCGCGATTGGTTTTCTTGAGCCGGATGAGGGCTTGATACCAGGCAAATAACGAATTGGGATCGCTCTTCTCAGTTTGCACATTGATTGTGGAAGCGTTGGGCGGGACGGGTAACCATGGCTTTGCAGTCGGCGCATCGAATCCGGCATTCGGAGCAGGTGTCCACTGCATGGGCGTACGCTCACCGTCGCGGCCCTTCTCCTTAGGCCAGCCGATAACACCGATCGGATCCTTTACGTCCTCCTTCCGCGCCGGCGGCGTTGTCTTCATGCCGATTTCGTCGCCGTAGTAAAAGAGCGATGCACCGCGGCTCGCAAACAGAATCGTAGAGATGACGCGCTGAATATCGGTGTCGTGTACACCGTCGCCATAGCGTGCATCGATGCGCGGGTTATCGTGATTGTCGAAGACGATCAGCGGAACATTTTCACCAAGATCCGTCTCCGCATCTTCGAGCTTCGAACGGAACGCGGCCACGTCAAGCTTGTTGATGAATCCGATTTGCGTGTCCATGGGCAGTTGGAACTCGGGATGCTCAAATGTTCCATACTGCTTGAGAAGTTCAGCGATATTCGGCAGGTAGGTTTCGCCTACAAAAACTCGAGTGCCCGGAAACTTGTCGGTTGAAAACTGGTCGGCATATGCGCGCATCTCCGCCATCACAGCGTGAACTTCGGGGAGATTGCTGGTACGGGTGTCCTGCAGTGCGACATCGCCGTAGGCGTTGGTGAAGCTTTTGCCATCCTTGTCGAGGGCGACATCCTCATCTCTCATCTGGGGATCTTCAAACAATGTGGGAATGGCGTCGAAACGGAAACCGCTAACACCTTTTTTGAGCCAGAATGCGAGGATGTCTTTGAATGCCTGGTGAACCTTCGGGTTATTCCAATTGAAGTCAGGCTGCTGAATATAGAACTTGTGGTAGTAGTACTGCCGCGTTTTTTCGTCCCACTCCCATGCCGAATGGCCGAAAGCGGACTGCCAGTTATTTGGCGGCTGTCCCTTGTCAGTCGCGGTCTCGCCCTTGCCGTCGTGCCATACGTACCAGTCGCGATAGGGATTGTCTTTGGATAAGCGCGAGTCGAGGAACTTGTGTTTGTCTGACGAGTGGTTCATCACCATGTCCATCAGCACACGGATGTGGCGCTTGTTGGCTTCGGCGATGAGGTGATCGAAGTCGGCCATGGTGCCGTATTTGGGATCAATAGCCTCGTAGTCGGAGATGTCGTAGCCAAAGTCGACTTGAGGCGAGGGATAGCACGGCGTAAGCCAGATCGCATCGACACCAAGTTCTTTCAGATAGTCGAGATGCGCGGCGATGCCCTTCAAGTCGCCGATTCCATCGTTATTCGAATCGGCAAAGCTGCGCGGATAAATCTCGTAGAAAACGCCGTTGCGCCACCAGTTTTTTTCGTCCTCCTTGCTGGGCGTGGACGAAGTCTGTGCTCTTACGACTTGAACTGCGAAGCTTAATGTGAGAGCGATTGTGGCGACGGTTGCGAATTTCCTGGTCCAGTGCATTGCTGTCTCCTCGTCCTTGGAGTGGTCTCGCGATTCAAGCGCGAAAACGGCACATCCCCTTCCGATGCTCATGAATTGGCAACGGTGTGAACAGGGCAAAAGTAACACAATCGGCTCGGGTTGGGGGAGTTGAAAGTAAGACGGGATGCGATGCCTCAATTGGCCGAAGGCGGCTCGAAGCGATCAACGACAACGACCTCGATCAGATCCTGCGCCGATACAAGTTTCAGACCGAGTTGCTCCTGAATGAGAGTCAAGATGGAAGGCCCGCTGGGATCAAGGAGCGCGCTTGCTGCCGATTTCAAGGTGATGTCGTAAACGCCCGGGATACCGGTGCGATCGATCACCGGCAAGTCGATGGTACGAATTTCAGTCAGTTGCTGCGCAAAGTCGCCAAGGGACACGTTTTGAAAGACGAAGCCTCCGTCGACGACGCGCGGAAATGTTTCCTTCGGATAAGAGGGAGGAATGGTGGCCGACTTGTCTTTCGGAAGCCTTGGACCGCCCTTCGCTATGACCAGTTCATAGACGGACGTCTTCTTCTGCTCGCGGTGAAGCTGAAGCTTGAACCGAGTGGCGAGAAGATCCTGCAGCATCAGCCTCAGGGTGCTTTCGGCAACATGATCGCCTGACTTTGCGCGAAGATCGTAACGCGATCCTGCGAGCGAATTCGGCCCGGAGAGTTGATAGTGCTGGAGCTTATAGGCCCACTCGATCATCTCGCTCAAATCGATGTTGCGCATGGTGAGGCCGTCAGCGGTGGTTTCAATCTGCGATCGTGTTCCGCCTTCCCCGCCGGATTCTCCGCCCGCCACTGGCCTAATCGATGCGACTTCGAAGGAGACTGTCGGATGGATCTGAGAGTGCGCATGACGAGGAAATAAAAAGAAAAGAGCG
This sequence comes from Telmatobacter sp. DSM 110680, assembly GCF_039994875.1. Classification (GTDB taxonomy): domain Bacteria; phylum Acidobacteriota; class Terriglobia; order Terriglobales; family Acidobacteriaceae; genus Telmatobacter. The sequence continues at coordinate 5,303,281 of NZ_CP121196.1, forward strand.
CATGCAATCGCAAATGCCCGAACAAAAGTGGCCGGCCGTGAAAGGCGTGGGGAGTCCGTCCTCATCGGCCAAATGTTACCTCATATGTCGCGCGGGCCTAAAGCGTATTTTCAAAATGCGGATCGATAAGCACGAGACAATATTTCCTCGGCACTCACACTTCCTTACCATGTCTAAAAGCGAGACATGGGGCACGGATCCCCCGAGCCTAGGGCTCAGTTGTCCCGACATAGGCGGCGAACGGTTCGAGTATCAGCGTGTCTGACTTCGCAAAACCCGTGCCGGTAGAAAAGATCGGCTTGAGCAACCCATGGATTCCGTACTTGTCTAAACCGATAAACATGACGGAGCGTTGTTTGTTGCTCATATTGAGCGCGACAACGACGGCGTGTCCCGGCACTGCGCGAACGTACATGAAGACGTCTGGGTCATTGCCGATGCTGATTTGCGCTCCATCGCGCAGGGCCGGGTTTGATCTGCGAAGGGCGAGCAGCTTTTTATAAGTATTGAAGATCGAGTTGGGATCCTTGCTTTCAGCGTCGACGTTGTATTTCGAGGCACTGGGCGGAATCGGAAGCCAGGGCTTCGCCGCGTTGGTAAAGCCTGCCGTGGCTGTCGTGTCCCATTGCATTGGCGTGCGTTCACCGTCGCGGCCTTTTTCCTTGGGCCAGCCGAGTTTGCCGATGGGATCATGCACGTCTTCAACGCGGGCGGGATCGGTCGTGCGCATGCCGAGTTCTTCGCCGTAGTACATCTGCGGCGTGCCACGCGTGGTGAGTTCGAGGACAGCCATCAGTTTTGCAATCTGGTCGTTGTGCTCGCCGTCGCCATAGCGGTCCCACTGGCGCGGCTGATCGTGGTTGCTGAAGAAATATTCCGGCTGGCCGTGCGCCGGGTTGTTCTCGATTTCGTTAAAGAGTTCGCGGAAGCGTGGCGCGGACAGTTTGTTCACATCGGCAATCTGGAAGTCCATGGGTAGCTGTACTTCGTCGCCATTGCCGTACATCTTCGCCAGTGCCTGCACGTTGGGCTCATCGGCTTCGGTCACAAGCACCGGGTCGCCCGGATACTTGTCGACTACGCTGCGAACTTCCTTGAGTACGTCGTGCACTTCCGGTAGATCGTCGGTGTACTTGTGCTGGATATTGCGGTCGCCGTATGCATTGCGTCCGGGCAGGTAGGGATCGTCGCGCATTTCCGGATCTTCGTAAAGTCGCGAGACTGCGTCGATGCGAAAGCCGGCAACTCCGCGCTTCATCCAGAAATCGAGCACGCCATCCATCGCCTTGTGCACTTCAGGATTGCGCCAGTTGAGATCCGGCTGCTGCACATAGAAATAGTGACAGTAATATTGCCGCGTCTTTTCATCCCACTGCCACGCGGAATGTCCGAACCATGATTGCCAGTTGTTGGGCTGCTCGCCCTTGTCGGTCGCCGTCTCGCCCTTGCCATCGCGCCACACGTACCAGTCGCGCTTGGGATTGTCGCGCGAGGAGCGGGACTCGAGGAACCATTTGTGCTGATCGGAGGTGTGGTTGATCACGTAATCCATGATCACGCGGATGTCGCGCTTCTTTGCTTCGGCAACGAGGTTATCGAAGTCAGCCATGGTGCCATAGAGCGGATCGATGGCCGTGTAGTCGGAGATGTCGTAGCCATAATCGATGCCGGGCGAAGGATACATCGGCGTAATCCAGATAGCGTCGATGCCAAGATCATGGAGATAATCAAGGCGCGACGTAATGCCTTTGAGGTCGCCAACGCCGTCGCCATCCGAGTCCTGAAAACTGCGCGGATAGATCTCGTAGATCACGGCATGACGCCACCACTCAGGTCCGGTGGGTTGCGATTGCGCGGACTGAGCCGGTGATGGTGCAGTTTGCGCTGGAGCTCCGATGGAAAGACTAAGAGCGCTTGTTGCGATAGCGGCTAAAACAGATTTGGTCCAGTGCATTGCGGATCCTTTGTGAGCGCCTGCTGCTCGTAAAGTCGACAGCAGTATGAACACGCCAAATTATCACAGAGGGGCCATCAAAGTGCGAGAGGTTTTCGATTGTCTCGGGCGTAAGTGTCCTTGACGATGGGCAGTGAGACAGAACCTGGACTATGGCGGAGATTGCAGTTTGCGAAAACAGAAGTCACCGCTCACCAAAACTGCTTCCACCACGTCTTAACAAGCGAAACACAACAGCCAGGCACTTCACCGTTTCCGCTTCGTCGATCTTGTCGTTACGAGTGACGGCTATGACCGAATAAGTAGCAGCGGCTCCGTGCTTGTTTTTACCAGTTCGGGACGCAGACGCAAGCGACAGTCAAAACATTTCGGTTCTTTCTTCGCATTTCACTAACCTCACTCCGATCAAGAAAGGAAAACCTATAGTGCTCACGTTGATGAATGCAAGGACATACGTGCTGAGCGCGTGGTTGCTAACGAGTGCAACAGGTTGGGCGCAACAAGGCCAGAGACCGGCTCAGTCTGAAAAGGCTTCAACAGACGTGGCAATCGTGTTCGCCGGAGAGCTCTCGAGGCCCGATCCCAGCTTGGGCAACTTCTGGTTCAAAGGTGGCGGAGTGGACGCGGCGGTAACTTTTTGGAAGGGCTTCGGCATCGCCGCCACACTGACCGGTGATCACGCTTCGAATATTTTTTCGGTGGGAGGTGTGGACGAAAACAAGTTCGCATTTATGGCTGGGCCGCGTTACACCTTCACCGCGTGGAGAGGCCATCCCAGTGCAACTGACCTCCGGCGGTTGCAACTCTTCGGCCAGGGATTGGTGGGCGTTGCGCATGGGTTTGACACCCAGTTTTCAAATGGCACGACCGGCGCTAACCTGCTGTCTATCGAGACCGGGGGCGGTGTCAACTTTTACCTCACGCGGCATTTTGGAATCCGGCCAATCGAGATGGAGTTCGTGCGAACGCAGATAGGCGCCACGGGCTTCAGCACGCAGAATGATATGCGAGTGGCTGCCGGAGTGACGTACCACTTCGGGCCTACCCATCCTCACCGATGAAGTTAGCCTCAACCCCCGTCGAAGACTGATGTCGTTCGAATTGGAGTTCCGCTGAACTCGCAGTCAGAGTGACTCCACCACTTGCAGATCAGCCTCACGAACTTCCTGGAAAACATATCGAAGACACCGATCAGCGGAGTCAGTCCGAGCGGCGAGAAACTCATTCTTGCTCCAGTGTCGCGATCTCGGCGGCTAAACCGTCGAACGTTGCGCGATCAGCATCGACTCCATGATCTGGTCTGAGACTTCCTTTACTGCTTGCGGTGAATGCGCCAGGAACAGTGTGTTGGTCTTGTCGCTTTCACCGATGCTCTTGAGCGTGTCGAAGTACTGCGTGACCAGCACCAGTTGCATCACGTCTTTCGGCGTTGCGCCTTCGACAGCCTTCTGGAATTGCTCAATAGAGTTCTGCAAGCCCTCGACGATCGCCTTGCGCTGATTGGCAATTCCCTGCCCCTGCAGCGCTTTGCTCTCGGCCTCTGCCTCGGCCTTTTTGACGACCAGAATCTTGTCGGCCTCGCCACGCGCGGTTGCAGCAACCTGCTCGCGCTGGGCTGCATTAATGTCGTTCATTGCCGATTTCACCTTGGCGTCGGGAACGATGTCCGTGACCAGCACATTCACAATTTCGTAGCCGAATGCCGCCATGTCTGAATCGAGTTCCTGCTTCACGGCGGCCGCGATGCTCGATTGCGATGCGAAGACTTCATCGAGCGTCATGCCCGGAACATGTCCGAGAATCACCTGCTCCACGTAGGACTTGATCTGCGCAACCGGATCAGACAGCTTGTAGAACGCGTCATAGACGCGCTCTGGGCGCACGCGGTTCTGAACTGAGATCGGGATCGTAACAAAGACGTTGTCCTTGGTCTTCGTCTCCATCGTCAGCGTGATCTGGTTGACTCGCAGACTCACGATGCCGGCGATGGAATCGAAGTAAGGCAACTTCCAGTTGAGCCCCGCCTCGGCCACGCGGAGAAATTTGCCGAAGCGCGTGAGCACGGCACACTCAGCGGTTCTGACAGTAAAGAAGCTGCCCAGGATGAGCGACAAGACAATGATGGCCAGAACAGCAAGAACGACCAGAAGGACCAAATCCATAGGAGCCTCCGCGAAACTGAAAGTGATTTATGCGGAGAATTATACAGAGGGAGTAAAACGGCAATTTGGAACCAGGCTCAGATTCGATGGGAATGGCGTGCGACTTTTTGGCTATTGCGTGTCGGGGCGCTGCGGATGGGTTCCGCCGCTATGCCCTGAGTTGTAACCAAACTGCGGCTTCTCCCGGGTGCCTGCGATATAGATGGGAATCTCCGCACCGGCGCCATCCTTCTTGAAGAAACGATCGGCGGGCTTCAACAGTATCCCTTTCCATCCGCCCACCATCTTTGAAATGGTGGCTTGCATCTTGGCAGTTCCGGTGAAGTCCAGCGTGCCGCCTTCCTGACGGTAGGTTCCGTGCAGATGAATATCGGCGCCCGGCACTGAATACAAGACCGAAGGAAGCGTGAGCACACCGCCGTCCAAAGCGAAATCGCCTTCAACGTGAGACTTGATCTTGTCATCTTCCGCTGACTTCAATTGGTCAAGCCTTCCCTGCCCACGAAGACTCAGCTCGCGAATGCGCTTCTGCACCTGAAGGTCGGAGAATTCCGCCTGGTTGAGAACGAATTTCCCTTTGAGAGCGATGCGCTGATTCACGGGCACATGGCCGGGTGGAATGTGGAGTTGAGCTTTCACCTCAATATCTCCGTCCATCAGCGGGACTGGCGAGTCAGTTGCGAGGCGCAGGAAGTCTTCGATCCTTGCTCGGCCAACGTTCACCGTGAGCGCAATGTCGTGGCCGACGCTGTGGAGGCGGCCGTCGTCTCCCGTTTTCAAAACGCGCACAATCTGGCCTTTCGCGGTGAAATGCGAACTGTTCATAGTGGCGTCTACGGGATCGAGCCAGGTATCGCCGTTCGTCCCATCGACACGGGCATGAAATGTTGTATGCAGCATCATGGTGTGCCCAAAGCGCGAGATCTGAAAGTCCGGCGTGTCGGTCTGGCCATCGACGGTCATGTCGCGCAGTGTGCCTTCATATTTGCCTGTTGAGTTCAATATCCCGGCGATACCTTTGAAGACCGAGAGATCAGCGTGGTCAAAGGTGTAGTCGCCAGCAATAGGACTGCTGCCCGGATCGGCGACGATCCAGGGGCCGAAGCTGCCGGTGGTATGGATCACGCCGGGCGGAGTGGGATTCTGCAACTGCGCATCGAAGACCATCGGCGCGCCCGAGCGAACTCCCTTGAGCTTGAAATGGTTAATGGCGAAATCAAGTGGAAGCTTGTTGGGCTTGTCGGTTTCAAGGGTAAGATGCGCATCGGTGCAGTCAACCCCGTCCACCACGACGGCGACGCTGAACGGGGCGGGAGGCGGAGCCGTGGGGCTTTTTGGTTCAGATGCTCTCTGCATGTGGGACCGCGGGGGAAAGCGGATGTCGAGTCCCTTGAGGCGGATTTGCGTGATGTGGATGGGCTCGCCGGATTTGTAGTGCAATGGAGCGTGGAAGTGAAATTCGCTGAGTTGAATCAGCGGCTTGAGAGGTGGGTTCGGTTCCGGAACATGAACGCCCTCGACGTCCGCGGGAGGCCAGATACGGAGCCCTTTGCCTTCGCCCCAGATGCCCCACTCACCGCGCAGCGAATTGCCCAGCGAGAGATGAAAGCTGTCCAGTTCGACGCGCGCATGAAAGCGGTCAGACAGCGCCTGAACGATCTGCTGACGCATGAATGGCTCAGCCCGGTGCGCTGCGATGTCGATAAAAATGGCGATAGTGATTAAAAGCGCAAAGATGCTGCCGCCCACCCAGAATGGCCAGTGGGGTATGCGTCTGCGAGGAGGAGTCCGGATCTCAGTGAGCCCCATCTATTTGGTTGGATGCCTTCCGTCCGCGTAAAGCAATCATTTTCTGATTAGACGGCCAATGAACTAAACTTCTTGGCACAGATGCAAACTCAGATTGAAATTCTGGTGAAGCTACAAGCAGTTGAACTGGAGCGGGCCCGACTGGCGCAGGAAGCGAAGGTGCTGCCTCTGCAAATTCACCAAGCCGAGTCTGCCCTCGCCGCCATGCAGGCAAAAGCAGCGGCAACCTCGGATTCGCTGAATCGCGAAGATTCGCTGCGCACCAAGCTGGAACGGGAAATCGCCGGACACCGCCAGAAGGCCGCGCGCTATAAAGCTCAGCAGGATACGGTGACCACGCCGGCACAGGCTACCGCCATTGAGCATGAAATGCACTTCTCTGAAGCCGAAGCGGAGCGGCTCGAGAATGAGGAGTTCGCCAGCCTCGAACGTAGTGAAATTCAGGAAGCGGCACTCGCCACGGCGCGCGGGCAGGTAGAGGAGTTGGCAGCCGCCCTCGAAAAAACCCGGGAGCGCGTCGCCGGCAGTTTGAAGCAACTGGCAGAACAGCAGACATCTCTCGCCGTGGAGCGCGAGGCTCTGCGCAAAGATATCGCGCCAGAGTGGCTGAGCCGCTTTGACCGGATCTCTGCGGCACGCGGCACCGGAATTTCCCGCGTCGATAACCAGCAGTGCATGGGCTGCCGCATGGGGGTTCGGCCTCAGATGTGGAACCAACTGCGTGAAGGCGAACTGCTAACCTGCGACAGTTGCGGCCGGCTCCTCTATTGGGACCCGGCGATGGCGCCGGCGCCCAAAACTCCGCAACCGGAACCACCCGTAGATGCGGGACGGGCGATTCGCAAGCCGCGCCAGGCCGGCGCATAGCGTTTGCGCATTAGCAGCGCGCCTCTCAAGACCGGGCTGGGCATTCCATTTGAATTCGGGAGTAGGAATTGAAACGCGTCTGCGTCGACATGGACGAGGTGATGGCCGATACGCTGGGCGAGCACCTGCGCCGCTACAACCAGGCATTTGAAGAGGAAGTTACCCTCGATGATCTGGCAGGCAAAGGCCTATGGGAGGTGACTCCGGCAGATCGTCAGCACCAGCTTCGCGCGTTTCTTGATGCGGAAGACTTTTTTGAAGACCTGCCTTTGATGCCCGGCGCCCAGGAGATTCTGAAGCAGCTTTCGTCGCGGTTTGAGATCTTTATCGCGACACAGGCCATGGCAGTGCCTAACTCGCTGGGCCCGAAGTACCGATGGCTGCAGCGGCACTTTGCGTTTCTTCCCGCGTCTCACTATGTCTTCTGCGGCGACAAGAGCATTCTGCGTGCCGACTACCTGATCGATGACCTGCCGAAAAACCTCTTGCGCTTTGAGGGGCACGGCCTGCTCTATTCGGCACCGCACAATCTGACCGCGACCGGATTCGTGCGCGTGAACAACTGGCAGGAAGTCGCTGAGTACTTCGCCGCAATCAAAGACTGAGCTGCTATTTCTCTGATCGATCTTGAGAATCGGCCTTCCACTTCGGTCCGATCAACGAGATGGTAAGAATCTCTCCCCCCTCGAAGATCGGGCCGCTTTCTCGCAGGAAGGCAGGCATTTCTCCCCCGAATATTTCAATCGAAATATTGGGAGGCTGCTTGCCGATCACAGGCGCAATGATACCGGCGATCCCGCCAATCTCAATCTTGATTTCGTAGACTGTGGCCTTGCGAGGCATTCCCGCGAGATAAAAGGTTCCTGGGGCCATGGGCATCATATCCAGCGTCACTACGCGCGGCTTGGGTGCGGCAACGATCATGGATACCTTGGTTTCACCGGCATCGGGCGAGATGTTCTTGATCACGGGAATGACCAGGCCGTTGTAGAGGTCGGTCGGCATCTTGATCTTGGAGATCGAAACTTCGTTCCTGCCATCTTTTCCTGGCGATCGCATCACAACGATCCCCTTTGGGACGTCGATGGTCATATCGAGAGGGTGCAGGAAGTAAGGACCTTTCTGGATGTGGTGATCGGAAATGAGGCGAAAGACGCCGTGCTGCGTGTATTCCGCAGTTTCGTCATCGAGCGATCCGTCTTTGAAGTGGAAGGTCAGATGGGACTTTACTCGGTCCCCGCGGACGACTTCAATGAGATCGCCGTCGGCCAGAATCTTGCCTTCCTGCGTGCTGAGAGCAAGAAATCCATGCAAGGTACCCTCGGCGTGGTGTACCTGAATTGGCGCTGCAAAAGCGGCCAATGCTGAGACGCAAACCAACGTCATGAGCGCTTGGAGGCATCGAAGAGCTAGTGCGTATGACTGTCTTCCTGATGATTTCACTTGAGTTGTAGATGGCTTGTTGCTAACAGTCGTTGCCTTAAAGCAAAGCTGGGAGCCCGGAAAACTCGGCAATCTTCAGAAAATTAGGGCCGCTTGTTTGATGCCCGATCGATTGGCGATACTGTTTTGACGGACAATCGCCGACTGCGACCCTGACGCACCTCCGGGCCCGCGTACATATTTCGACCTCGTATTACAGCCGTTGACCAGGAAGGCAAAATCCCCATGAGAATTTCCAAAGCCGTCGTTTTCACAACCGTTTTCATTGTGCCCGCACTATTTTGCGCCGGGCAGACCGCAGCTAACAGTGCTCCAGCGGTTCCTGCCGCCAATGCGCCAGTCGCCCCGTTCACACCGTCAGCACCTTCCGACATTCTGCAGCGCTCGCTCGGGGAAGTGCAGCAGGTAGTTGGCGGCCTCAAGCTGGACAAATGGAAGCGGGGCTCGGTGCGCGATGAAGCGCAAAACAACGCGGCCGCGATTCAGCGCGATCTTGAGGGGACGCTTCCGAAGCTGATCAAGGATGGAGACACGGCACCAGGAACTCTAAGCAAGGTACTTCCAGTGTCACGCAATGTAGACGCCCTCTACGACGTGCTCGTGCATCTGGTGGAAGGCGCCCGCGTCTCCGCCCCGGGAGACCAGGTTGGCCAGTTGCAGACGGCAATGGCAGATCTGGAAAAGGCACGCGTCACGCTGGATAACCAGTTGCAGCAGTCCGCAACGGTGCAGGAAAAGCAGATTGTGGACTTGCGTTCCACCGTGCAGACACAGGCAGCGTCGCTAAAGGCTGCGTCGACACCGCCTCCGGCTCCCAAGTGTCCCGCTCCTGCTACTCCGGCAAAGAAGAAGAAGACCCCAGCAAAGACGACAACGACGACGGGTACGACGGCCAAGCCGCCAGCAGGCACCTCTGCTAGTCCTCCCGCCAAACCTCAGCAGTAGGCTGCGCATTTCTCCAAAGGCAAAGACGCGGCAGCCCAAGCTGCCGCGTCTTTGTAGTTGGCGCCTCGCTGGCCGACTCCAAATTTGAAATCGGCCAATGCGATTAGAAGTCCAGCTTGATACCAACCTGAACTTGGCGTTGACTGTAGACAAAGTTGGAGTCAGCGTTGTTCACCGTTCCAAATCCCGACGCGTTCACACCCGCGCCGGTCGCCGGCTGATAAACGAGGGTGTTGGCCGTCGAGTTGATGGAGTAGGCCGTCGAGTTAACGCCGGTCACGTTCTGGTGGTTGAGGACGTTGAACATTTCGCCGAGCAGTTCAAAGTTGAACCTCTCGCTGACGCGCAGGTCCTTCTGCAGACGGCAATCGAGCACTGTCGTACTTGGCTGCCTGAAGGTGTTGCGTCCAAGCTGCAAAAGATAGCCAGAACTGCCCGATCCGTTCATACCTGAACCTGCTGCGCTGAGCGGCGCAGCGGTGGTTCCACCTTTTGGCTGTGTACCACTCACGGCGGCCGAATAAGGCAAGCCATTCTGCATCTGCAAAACAGGGTTCAGATGCCAGCCATCGGAAAGGAACCTTGCCCAGCTGTGAGAATTGCCTGGATACTGCAGCATCGCCCAGGTTACGAAGCGGTTTGGTACGTTGAAGTTCGAGTTGCCGTAGTTCGCACCAGCATTGCCCAGCGGGTCGTACCAGTTATTGGTAGTAGGCGACGTGCTCTGGTTCTGGTTGTAGTCAAGTGCGTGCGACCAAGTGTAGTTCGCATCAAACTGGATGTACTTGTTGCTGCGGTTTTGCACCTCGGCAATCATCCCGTTGTAGCTGGAGTTCACGTTGCTGACAACTTCAGTTACGTATCCATAATGGGAGTTCACGTAACTTCCCGAGTAAACAGTGGATGTGATTTGGGTTCCGCAGGCCAACGGACCACAACCCGTGCCTGGCGTCTTTTCTGCCACGGCCAGCGTGGTTTGATAGGTTGTCGACGGATTCAGATTGATATTGAGGAAGTTCGGAAGTTCCCTTCCTCCTGCGCCCATGTAACTGAGTGAAACAAAGGTTCTCCTGGGCAGTTCCTGTTGCAGCGAGAAATCGAACTCACTTACTTGCGGATTCTGAAAGTTTTTCGCAAAGAAGTCGAGACTTGGCGTTGGGAACTTTCCGGCGCCAATCACATTCGGGAATGTAGGCACCGTGCCGCTTGGCAATGCACCGTGAATGGAAGGAACAGTGTACTGGCCGTTCGGGCTTCCCGCTGCCTCATACGCATTCAGGATGATGCCGTTTGGCATGCGACCGTAGTACAAGCCATATCCGGCGTGAATTACCGTCTTACCTGTTCCCATCGGATCCCACGAGAGGCCGATGCGCGGCCCAAGGTTGTTGTTGTCAGATGGCTGGTTCGTGATTTGCGCGGCATTGTTGGGATAAGGTCCGCTGCCATTTACCGCAACATTCAACAACGAGGTGTTGATGAGAGATTTGAACGGCGCGGGGACCTGCTCATTATCGTAACGAAGTCCCAGATTGAGTGTGAGCCGCGGCGTCAATTTCCAGTCGTCCTGGACAAAGAACCCATAGTCCACCGTGGTGAGCGTGAACTTGGGAGTTCCAAAGCCCTGCGTGAAACCGTAGTAGCAAGGATAGGAGACTCCATTGGTCGAGATTCCTGTTTCGGTGTAACCGGAATCGCATCCGCCGGTCGGGTTCAGTACATCCGAAAAGAAATTGGAGAAGTACTGATAGGTGTAAACACCGTTGCTTTCGTACAGGTTGTTGATCGTATCGGTGTTGCGCAGAATATCGAGACCAAACTTGATCGTATGGCCGCGATGTGTCCAGATTGCTGTGTCGCCAACCTGCGTTTTTACTTCGTTTGGATACGCCGTACGGAAAGAGTAATAGGGCGAGCCCGCAGTGAATCCATAGTTACTCGAACCGCCCTGAATCGCGAGTTGCACCGGGATACCAGACGCGTTGGTCAGATAGTTCTGCGTGAAACCGCTGTAAGGCTGTTGACCTTCCCAATCGAGTTCGCGACCGTACTGTACGCGCAGTTCGTTCGAGACATTCGTCGATAGCATGCTGTCGAGCTTTACAAGACCGTAGTCCAGTTTCACGTAGTCGGTGCCGAAGGTGTCGACGGCGTAGTTATTGGACGTCTGCGTTTGCACGCCGCCCGGCGAGTCCCAGCGTAACCGGTGGTAGAGGGCGCTCAAATGCTCGCTGGGCGAAATCTGCCAGTCGATCTTCGGCGTGTTCAGAACTTCGTCTCCAGTACGGAACACCGGGCCGAGATCATCAAGCAATCCAAGCGTCTTCAGACCAGTGACAGACGAGACCTTGGAGCCATACAGAAGCTGATCGTAGTGCGCTGCTGCAGCTGCGTAGTTGCCGCCGTAGGCGCGCCATGCGAGCGTGCAAGCTTCAAGATCGCCTGGCGCGGTGCCTGTTCCGGAAAGCTTCGCGTTGACTGTCGTCGTGGTGCCCTTTGTAGTGGATGCCTCTGTGCAGGTGGCTCCTCCGGGAAGGCTGAGGTCAGCCCACTGGTTAAAGAACGTGGACGGAGTTGTCGGCTTTGCGAGTCCAGGGAAGTTCCGTTTGAACTGATCGTATGCGTAGAACCAGAACAGCTTGTTCTCAATCAGTTTTCCGCCTGCCCCGAAGCCCCACCGTTTGCGCCAATCTTTTGGTGCGAAGGGATTATTCGGAAAGGTGGGTGTTCCGCCACCGGCAGGAAGGTTAACTGTGGTGATCGTTGTGAACGGGTTCAGGGCTCCCCAATCGTTATCGCGATCGTAGAAGTACGCCTGTCCGTGCAACTGATTTGAACCGCTCTTGGTGACGGCATTGAGTACGCCACCGGCTGCACGACCATATTCAGCGGAGTAGACTCCCGTGTTCACCTGGAATTCCGCGATGGCAACCTGCGACGTGGAATATCCAGCGCGCGTGCGACCACGTTCTTCTGAGAAAAAGGCCTGATTGTTGTCGGCGCCGTCGATCTCGACGTTGTTCAGAATAGGACTGATTCCGCGGAAGGAGATCAGGCCAAATCCGTTCGAATCCGCCGCTGCGCCCGGAGTGAGCAGTGCAAGGTTCGACCAGCGACCGCCGTTCAGCGGGAGATTCACGATCTCCTGCGTGGTGAGCGTTGAAGAGACTTCAGGCGATTCAAATTGAATTACCGGTGCGACTCCGGAAACTTCCACCGTCTCTTGTGTCGATCCGGCCTTCAATTCGGGATGTAGTTCGGTCAGCGAACCAACCGTGACCGGCACGGACTTCGCGCTGTAAGTGCCAAACCCCTTGGCGGAGATGGTCACTGTATAAACGCCGGGAGGTACAAGCGGCGCCTTGAAATAACCGCTGGGATCCGCGACGACGTCGAAATCTGCGCCAGTAGCATCGCTGTGCAACTTGACCGCGGCTGCGGGAACCACCGCACCGGTTGTATCAACGACCGTACCCGCGATTGCGCCTTCGGTCGTGCTTTGTGCATTTGAAACAGCAGAGAACAAGCAAAAACACAGCAGGCACACCGCGAGATGCAAGAAGCTCTTGCGGAACAATTGAACTGACATGGATGGGCTCTCCTGCGTATAGGGAAAACGAATTGCGCAGGGATGCGCTGTGCGCTGGAACACGCCTTTGAACGCAAGAATGTGATTTGAATAAAGGAATTCCAATGCGTCTCTAACCGACAGAAAATATCGGGAGATGTCGCTTAATCGGAGTCGAAGAGCTATCGCTTCTAAGAAGAAAAAGGGCGCGGATGAAGTCTACTGGATAGACTTGTGTCAGTCCTATTGAATTCAGCGCCAAATCGGTGCAAAAGTCGTTTCTAATTTCCTCCGGGCTCGCGCTGGCCCAGTACTCCCCGCCCCGCAACCGCCCGCTGTACCAGGGTGGCGCCGGCACCTGACCGCAACATGGTTACCGGTTGGGCCGCCGGAGGTTGATGCATGGTTACAATGAGCGCATCCGCCGGCTTCTTCCCAGAGCAAACATACGAGTGAGGTGTGCTCGAGTCGAAGTAGACTGCGTCGCCCGGTCCCAACACGCAGTGGTGCTCGCCGTGGTGCAATTCAAGTTCGCCATCGAGAATATAGAGAAACTCGTAGCCGGGGTGCATATGCGCTCTCGGCTCCTTGGGACGTTCCAGCGGAATGAACTCGGCGAAGTAAGGATCCATGTGCCGGTCCGGCACCATGTAACCCAGGCTCTCAAAAAAGTACGTTGGCTCTTCGACACCGGTTTGCGGTAAACGCACGCGTTCCTTGCGTCTGTGAATCCGAAACATTGATTGCGGTTCAGCTTCGAAAAAATACGACAGATCCTTTGAGAAGACCATGGCGATGCGGGCCAGGTTCCGGAGCGTGGGGACGACGCGACCGGTCTCCAACTGAGATAGAAAACTTGCGGACAGGCCGGTGTGCTTTCCAAGTTCGACCAGGCCCATCGATTTCTTCAGCCGCAGCCGCTTGATGCGCTCGCCGATGTGTTTCTCCGCAATGAACTTCTCCGTGGTTTCGGTGTCCACTTGCGACTTCTGTGTTTCCTCGTTGCGAGCTATCGCCTCAGTCATTCGCTCCTCCAAGGTTGACGAAGCAACATTTTGCCCCGATCAAAACCCATTCCCATCCTACCAAACTTAAATACTCTCAGCAACAAGGTCGAATTCAGCGCATACCTATAGAACGATGATGCTGTAAATATGGATTTCTCCATGGATTCCGGCGGAGTCATTTTAAGCGGTGCCTCAGGTATGCTCGGGAACGCCTTGACTCTAGCCCTAAACAATCGCAAAACCCCTGTCCTGCAACTGGTAAGACGCCATCCATCCGGGGAAAGGCAGCTTCAGTGGTCTCCCGAAGTCGATCCGGCAGTGAATAATCCTGCTCCCTTGGAAGGCGCGGCGGCTGCAATTCATCTTTCCGGGGCAAGTGTTGCCGCCCATCGCTGGACCAATGCCTACAAAGAGGAGCTGGCGACGAGCCGTCTGGATTCAACCCGCCGCCTGGCAAAGGTGTTGGCGGAGCTTCGCAGGCCGCCACAAACACTCCTGGTGGCATCGGCGATCGGCATCTATGGCGACCGCGGCGATGAAGTGCTGAGTGAATCCTCTCCGGCGGGAAGCGGTTTTCTGGCGGAACTGTGCCAGCGGTGGGAAGCTGCGGCTGAACCAGCAATTCAAGCGGGTATACGCGTCGTCCATCTTCGCTTTGGAGTGGTGCTGGGACCGGGTAAAGGGGCGCTGCAACAGATGCTGCCACCATTTCGTGTTGGCTTGGGCGCTCGTCTGGGCAGCGGCAAGCAATGGATGAGTTGGGTTGCGCTGGCGGATGTTGTTGCTGCGACTCTGTTCGCTTTGGATCACCCAGAACTTTCGGGCGCCTTGAATGTAGTTTCTCCGAACCCGGTCACCAACGCCGACTTCACGCGCTCTCTGGGTCGGGAGCTGCGTCGGCCCGCGTTTCTGGCAGTGCCCGCGTTCGCACTGCGGATCATGTTCGGCCAAATGGCAGATGAGGCTCTCCTCGCAAGCGCGCGTGTGCAGCCGGCGAAGTTGCAGGCGGCCGGATTTCAGTTTTCGTTGCCGGAGGTTGGCGGCGCATTGAAGGCGGCCCTAAGGTGATGGCAGCGGTCTAAGACGCCTTCCGCTCAGGCGCTTTCGACCACCCTGGTACCTCATTCGAGGTGAGTCGCCCGCTACCAATGAACCATCCCAGTGCTTCTTAGGTGCCATCCCCTTGAATTCATAGCGAGGGTACAGTCATCGCAGAGGTCAACCACATGCCATCCACCAGCGTGCAGGAAGTTCCGAGCGGCGTCATCATTGCCTGTCCGATCAGCAAGTTCGAAGTGCGGCACATTGCTGGCGTTGGCGTGCTGATGCGCATTCACTACATTGAGCGGGCAGATCAGTTGGAAAGCGGAGAACGGACCACCCTCCAGACCCTTCTCGCTCCGGAGCAGGCAGTTGAAATCGAGGGCGCACTGAAAAAGTCGGTGCAGGCACTCGATTTCGGCAAGGCACTCAAAAAATCGCTCAAGGCGCTGAAGGCGCCCAGCCCCGAAACAGCTCCGGCATTATGTTAGTAGCTCGTCCCCGCTTTCGCGACTGAATCCACAAGCGCCGATTTGGAAACCCGCCGAATATCAGCGTCTGCCTTGGATGACGCGCTGAGTCGTGTTGCCGCCTTTGGGAAGCTTCTTGGCGGCACGGCGCGCGGCGATCTCGTGCATCTCCTTGCCGATTTTTGAGCGATTGATGGCGACCTGCATGATCAGGTTGATGATATTTCCCGTGATCCAGTAGAGCGCCAGACCTGAGGCGAAGTGCCACAGGGTGAAGCCCATAATCGCCGGCATCATGATCGCCATCATGCGGCGTTGCGCAGGATCCATGCCGGGCGAAGGCGTGATGAATTGCACGAAGAACATGGTGCCAATGATTAGAATCGGTAGAACGTGCAGCGGGTCGGGCATCGACAGATCGGTCAGCCAGAACCAGTGCGCCTGCCGCAATTCAACCGCGTTCAGCAGCACGCGATAGTAGGCGAAGAAGAGCGGCATCTGCAGCAGAAGGGGAAGACAGCCGCCATACATATTGACGCCTTCTTCCTTCATGATGGCCATCTGCTCGGCCTGCATCTCGGCGCGCTTCGGATCGTTGATCTTGAGGTTGGCGTATTTCTTCTTGATCCCGTCGAGCCTGGGCTGGATACGCATCATCTTCAGCGACGACTTCATTGTCCAGATGCGTGTCGGCAACAGCACCACGTTGAAGACGACAGTAATGATGATGATGGCCCAGCCCCAGTTGTTGATCCCGGGTCCAAGCATGCTGTGCAGCGCGCGCAGAGCGAGATAGAGCGGCTTGGCGATAATGCCCCACCACCCGTACTGAATCATCGACGCCAGCGACTCGCCGGTGGGCTTGCCGTCGGCACCAATCGCGTGAATCGAGTTGAGGATGTCCGTTTCTTTGGGTCCAGCGTAGAGCCGCAACTGGGTGTCGCCGCTCTGGTCGCCCATGGCCAGTCCAATCACCTCGGCCGGTTTCTTGGCGCTGTTGGGGTCGTTCAGGTCACTGGGCAAGTCGATGCTGTGGTGGAAAGTAACCAGCGTTGCGCGCGAAGGCACGTCTGGCAACATCGCAGCTGCGAAATAAAGGTCCATGATCGCCGCATATTCATAGGGCTGATCGAACGTGGCATTGCCGCTGACCTTCTTTGCTGCTTCGGTGTCTTGCTTGCCATCAATGGACCAGCCAAACATGGACTGCGTTGGGACCACGGTCGTGCCGCTGAACCTGCCGGTCTTAGCCGTGAATTCTTCCATGTCGCCGAGTCCCGCTGGCCAGGTGACAAGGGCGCGCACTGGCTCGCCATTGCGCTTCACGTTGACGTGGACGCCGATCGCATAGGTGGAATCGAAGCTGAACGTCTTCACGACATCGAGCCCATTTGCCGCGTAGTGAAAGCTGACGGAACCGGGAGCTACCACCGGCCCCGTTGTCGAAGGCTGATAGAGCGCGCTATTGAGCTGAGCGGTCAGGGCATTGTCGTAGGTGTAGAGCGAAAGGGGCAGACCAAACGATTCAGCGGTCTGCTGCTGCACCATGTCCAGCGGCTTTCCAGTCGAGTCGGTGTAGTGCTTCAGGATCCAGTGCTGGACCTGGGCGCCCTTGTTCGTGAAGGTGATGCGGAACTTCTCGTTCTCGACAATCGTCTTGGACTCTGAAGGGGCGGCCACCGTTGCGGCAGCCGCGCTCGCTGCGAGGTTCTTAGATCCCGTTGCTCCAATTTCAGCTGGCGCAGGCGGGGCGGACGATTGTGCTTGCTGAGCCTGTGACTGAGTTTGCTGGGCCTGATTAGCCGGAGTATTTGCCGCCGGCTTCTGGAAATACTGATAGACCATCAAAGCTGCCAGGGCCAGGAACGTAAAAAGAATCAGGCTGCGGAAATCACCGCCGCCGGTGCCGCCGCCGCCGGAACCCTGCGACTCGAGGTTGGGATTACGAATTTCGGGCAATGTAACTTCCTGTCTTTGAGGAGGGGCGCCGAAGGGCAGCCGCTCTGTCTATGGTAATGGTTCGTGGGGCAGATGACGTGCGGCATTGAGGGGAGGCACGGAATCGAGGCCTCCACGACTGAATGGATGACAGCGGAGCAGGCGCCAGATCGCGAGTCCCGTCCCGCGCATCGGGCCGTGGGTTGCAATCGCAATCGAAGCGTACTCCGAACACGTCGGCACAAAACGGCATCCCCCTGCGGAGCCCAGCGAATGCAACGCCGGAGACAGCCAGCGGCGATAAAACTCGAGCGTGGCCAGAAGTATGCGCGTCATGATACGGACTCTGCGTTACGGGAGCGCCGGGGTACGGTGAGATTTGCGCGAGCCTGTTCAGCATTTGCCTGCTGAAGAATACGCAAAATCTCCGCTTCAAGTTTCGTAAATTCAATCGTAAGCACCGTCCGGTGCGGATGCAGAATCAGGTCGCAGCCGATCGGCAGCAACTCAACATGACGCCGGAGTATGTCGCGCAGGCGACGCTTGATGCGATTCCGTTCGTGCGCTTTACCGATGACCTTGCCGACAGTGAGACCAACGCGGGAGCCAGACGGCTCATCCTGCGGTGCCAGGAACCAGCTCATCGAAGCGGAGCGGCGCTTTCGGCCCGCAGCTGCGTAGGCGCGCTGAAAGTCCGCGTGCTTGCGCAGTCTCGCCGCAGCCAGAGACTGGCGAACCTTGCGCGGTGCCGGCGCGAGGATTTGCAGCTCAGGCTTGGAAGAAATGCTCATCGCAAACTGAAAGGATCTCGGCCAGATACTGGTGGGCTCTGAAACCTGCTCCAGCCGAAATAAAACGGCGGGAACGACTTAGAGCTGTTCTCCAATTAACTCGTGGCATCTTGAGGCCGATGAAAGGTAGCTTTCCTTGAGGGAAACCCACATAGCAGCGTCACTTCGCGCTACATCAATTGGAGAACTGCTTAGTCGCGGAATCCGGCGCTGACTGAGACGCGCTTGCGGCCAGCGGCACGACGACGGCTCAGCACGGCTGCTCCCGACTTGGTCTTCATACGTGAGCGAAAGCCATGCGTCTTTGAGCGGTGACGCCGGTTGGGTTGAAATGTGCGCTTGGGCATAAAAAAGTGCGCTCCTGTTTCCTATCTAAAATCTGGCCTGAACGGCAAGTATTTAGTATATCGAAGGTTGGGCTTTGAAGCCAGCGACCCGTCTTTCAGCGGGATTCGAAGGTACCTCCGGAGACTTCTTGCATTCAAATTCGAATCGCGTGCAAACACTCACTGCGAATCGAGCATCGAACGCGGTACAGATCGAGAAAGCAAAAACTGCGTACGAATTTGTGATCGCACCGGCACAATTTTCGATCACGAATGTATGGTTTCACCGAAGGTGGTGCAACCTTCAGCGCGTTCCGAAAAGTTATGTGAAAGAGGCATTGCAAGACACCTCAAATGTGCTACCATCGGGACCGTTCAAGAAAGTTTCCGAGCGTCCCACGGAGTGAATCTCAACCCGTGCCTCGCAGTGTTTTTTTCGAGGCAGACCAACGGTCAGCAGGCATGTTCTCAGCAGGCAAAATGCGAGTGAGCGATTGCTCTACTCGCTGCGAGAGCCATTGTCTTCACCGAACGGGTGAACTCACACGGCAGTACACAGGTGACGCCGGCAAGGATTCGCTCGATGGCATTCGCAATTTCGCCGGCTTCGGCTCTTAATCCCTGGCTGCAGATTCTCGCAGCCCTGGAAAAAAAGGTCATTCGCCAGTCTTTCGAGACGTGGTTGAAGCCAACTCGCTTCAGCCACGCCAGTGGCCGCATCTTATTCGTTCGCGTTCCTTCCAAGGAGTTCCAGCACATCGGTGACAAGTATGGCGACCTGATTCAGGAAGCCATCGATTTGCAGTCGCTGGAGTTCGATGACGTGCAGTTCGTCACCGTCGAAGAAGATCCTTCGATGCCGCCACAGCGCAAGGATGGCGGCTTCGGCCCCCTGCCCGCGCATGCGCCCACTGCTCCCACATCGCGTTCGCCGGAGCAGACGCGTTTCGATTGGTCGACCGCAGCGCAACTGAACCCTCGCTACACATTCGACGCTTTCGTCATCGGCAATGGCAACCAGTTTGCGCGCGCCGCTTCACTCGCAGTCGCCGAGCGGCCGTCGCGCGCCTACAATCCACTCTTCCTGTATGGCGGCGTGGGAATGGGCAAGACGCACCTGATGCACGCCATCGGCCACGAAGTGAAACGGCGTCAGCCATCCGCCAGCATCTGCTACGTTTCCGCTGAAAAATTCACCAACGAAATGATTACGTCGCTGCGCAACGATCGCATGACCAGCTTCCGCGATCGCTTCCGCACCGTCGACGTGCTGCTCATCGACGACATCCAGTTCATCGCGCAGAAGGAGCGGACGCAGGAAGAATTCTTCCATACGTTCAATGCCCTGCACGAAAGCATGAAGCAGATCGTCATCGCGTCAGACCGTCCGCCCAAAGAACTGGCCGAGATTGAAGACCGCCTGCGCTCGCGTTTCGAGTGGGGTTTGATCGCCGACATTCAGCCGCCTGATCTCGAAACCAAGGTCGCCATCCTGCAGAAGAAAGCGGAGAACGACCAGGTTCAGCTTCCCACCGACGTCGCTCTGTTTATCGCTTCGAACGTTCGCACCAACGTGCGCGAACTTGAAGGAGCGTTGACCCGCCTCGTCGCATGGTGCAACCTGAACCGCACCGAGATTACGCTGGTCACAACCCAGCAGTGCCTCAAGCAGTTCATCGACATGCAGGTGCGCAAGATCACCATCGAGTCGATCCAGCGTGCCGTGGCTGAGCAGTTCGGCATGAAGGTGAGCGACCTGAAGCAGAAGAACAACTCGCGCAATGTCGTAGTGCCACGCCAGATCGCTATGTATCTCGCCAAGCAGATGACCGAAGCCAGCCTCCCGGAAATCGGCCGCCAGTTCGGCAACAAGCACCACACCACCGTGATGCACTCCATCGGCAAAATCGACGAACTGCGCCGCACCGACAAGGACCTGCACCGCACGCTGAATAAGCTGTCGGAGATGTTGAACGGGTAAAGGCGGGGATCAGGGATTAAGAAGGCCGCGCGATGCGCGGCCTTTTGTTCTGCCAAAACGTCATCGTCCCGCGTGCCTCCCAGACACATCGCTGCCAAACGTCCAGCTTCAGATCTGGTAGGAGCCACATCTTTGCTTCGTTCCAGGCGCAAAGCCATCGTAAAAAACCGGTGGCATAGATCGGTCCGACAAGGGAGTTGGTGAGGAACGCACGATGTCATCCCGACCGGAGTGGAGGGATCTGCAGTTGCTTTTCAAACCTCTCGACTCTACAAATGCCCAGCTTCTTGATCGTATTAGCCGAATGGTTATTTCCGAGTAGCCGGTAACTCTCCTCAATGCCGAATCTTCGCTTCATGCCTGGGCTGATTCTGGCGTTCTGGTGCCAACCAGCGAAGTAGCCCAGGCGGTGCAGATTGCAATAGCGGCAGTAATAATCAACGCAAAACCAGAGAGGTAAAACAAAGTCACAAGTGTCCCCACGGTCTGATACGCGACGAGACCCCATCCCAGGGTGCTGGCGAACTGAGGAGCTGTTCGAGCTAGAGCGCCTAGATGCCAGGAGAGGAATCCCCCAAACAGGACGCAGAGGGAACCGAAGACCTCAAGAGCAAGGACCACCTGAACGTAGGTGAGATTGCTGTGGCCGAACGGAAAATATGGGGCGTTGGCCGCGGCGGCGTGCCAAAAGTACACGAGCCAGATTGTGTTAGCTGCCGCAAAGACAAGCAGCAAAACACTGGCAACCCGATAGAGTATGGTTGCTTTCATCGGAAGCCCTCCTTCACCCTATGTAGCAAACGATATATGAAACTTGTCAAGTGGGTTTTTGTCGGCTAATGCCACGGATCGTGACCAACTCTTCCCCAACCGCGAGCCAGATCACGGAGCTATTGAGCTGAATCGAAGTTGGGCGTTAGGTCGATCCGAGTGAGGCGCAGATAATGAATCGACGCAATCTTACCCTCGCCGAGTGGAAGCGTCTTGATTGAGATCACATCGCCCGATTTGATCAAGACAGGAGACAAATCAGCCGAGAGAGCAACGGGGGCAACGTCCTTATTGCGAAGCGTCAAGCGATTCTCGGGATCGGTGAGGGCGCTGAAAGTGCACTTGATCTTATCGGTGCCCTTGACCGGTTCCACCAGCAGATCGTACCCGAAGACGACCACGGGATTCATGCGGTCGTACTGGATATAGAAGTGGAAAGTATGGGTAGGATTATTCCTATCTACCCACGTTCCGACTGACCAGCCCCGGATTTCATCAAAATCAGGTGATGACGAAGGAACCGATTCGGAAAGGTCGATCACGACGCCGTTTGCCTTGATGTCCCCATGCGCAAATCCCTCAACATGTGCTGTCAGTGGAACAGAAGACGTTGTCATGTAAAAGGGCGAATGGGCATAGCTCTGGCACTGACCGCACAGCGGAATTGAAACCGCGAACGCCAGCAAACACTTGGTCATGTGAACCTCCAAACGTCGAAAGACTTCACCCGAAAGCATACAGAATGAGAAGACGCATGGCAGATTGAAGTCGCTCCAAACTCGAAACTCCCCGGAGTTCCCCCCAATCGTATATCTCACTCGATGACCCACTTATACTCGTCAAGTGCCCGACATCAACTACCGTGGGCATCTCTTTCACCCGGCTGAACTTAAAACTTCTCCTCGTTTGCATGTCGTTTCTCCTGAATCGCTAGAATGTTTTCAGGATGGTCGTTGCGCAACGGTCAAATGAAAATATCTCCGGCGCGATGCGGATTTCCGTCGGTCCAACTCGACAAAGCGCCTCCCAACTGCCGCGTAAGTCCTTTGTGCTGACGACTCTGCGGCTAAGCGAAATGATTGCAGGACTTTGCGGGTAGCCTCCTGCCTTAACTCGCTGATACAGGAGAACTTCCCTACAGAGTATGGGAGGGGGTATAGGCAACTAAACAGTTGCATCTATTAAACCTGATTCTGCGGCGAAAACGAAGCTACTTCGGAAACTCCGTTACGCCCAGCACATTTCCATCGGGGTCGTTGAACCACGCGACGCGGGCGCCGCTTGGCGAGTTCCATATACCGCGCGGATCGCCATCGTTCACACCCTTGTAGCGATTGAACTCGACACCAGCCCCAACAAGCTGGTCCACAGTCGCTTCGATATTCGTTACGTGCCAACCAAGCACCGTGAAGGGATGCGCCTTCAGTTCATGCACTGTGGTCACGCGGAGCATAGTTCCATTGGCGTCGAACACCAGCGCGAAAGGCTTCTCATCGGCCACAAGCCGCAGACCGAGAACGCCCTCATAGAATGCGCGCGCTTTTGCGGGATCGATCGTGGGAGCGAACGCGACCAGCTCACTCCCGCCGAGAATGGATTCGCTTGCCATGGTCTAGCCTCTGCAGCATTGTTCCGCGAGACTGTACCGATGGCAAGCGAATTCCCATGACTCAGTCGTGTCTAACCCTGAACGACGAGGTCTTGCGACAGCTTGAAGTGCACGACGGTTTCCGCAGGGATATCGAGATCGCGATTGCCGGTCAGTCCAGCACCAGCCGCGCCCGCACCGCCGCCCGCGAGACCACCGATCAACAAGCCCGTTCCGCCAGATGCGATGCCGCCGATCAGCATACCCAGGCCGGCGCCGCCACCGATCATGGCTGCTGAGCGCTTGCCTTTGCCTTTTTTGCGCTCGGTCAGGTCGGCAGTCCGCAAATGATATTGCGTGCCATTCAGCGTCATCGAAGTCAACCGAAGTTCCAGCACCGATGCACCCTTGAAGTGGCCGCGCTTGTGCGATTCCTCAACAACGCCGCCTACCTGCGTTCCCTTCGGCACAATCGCATTTCCGTTCGGATCGACCACGGGCTCCACCACTTCACCGCTGAACGTGTCGCCAGCGCGGCTGGTCTTCACGCTGATGCGCTGATCAACGCGGATAGCAAGGCTGGTTCCCGCCTGAATGGTCACATGCACCGGCCCCGCAGCGGCAGGCTTTCCATCCGGCCCAGCAGGTGCGCTCGCCTGATCCGGAGCCTGGTTCGGATCTCCGCCAACTGGATACACCTTTGGATCCTGCGGCGGCGGCACCGGCGCCCCCGGCTGCGGAGGCGTGGTCGTGGTCGTCATCGCCTCGGTGGTCTGTCCCTTCGCCGGCGGCTGCACCACCGTCGTAGTTGTAGTGCCGGTCTTGTCAACGGACACAACCTGCTGCGGCTGACCGGTTGCCACGGCTTGCTTTTTCGCCTGGTCGATTGCCTTATCCTGTTTCGATTCGCATCCTGCTAAAGCCACGGTCACTGCAAGTGCAAGCAAAGGTGTGCGCATACGGTGCGCAAAAAAGTGTGAAGAAAACATGACTGTCCTCTTTTCTATGGTTTGCAACCCAAGGCAATCGATTTCAGGACATCAATGAAGGAATAGAGTGTCTATATCAAGTAGATAAGTGCTGTCACAATCCCGCAAGAGTACCGAAGAGACCCTCGGCGATATTCGAGACTTGCGATTCGTGGCTAGCGGGACATCAACTCCACAAACATTTTCTGGAAACGCGGCAGGTCGAGGTCCAACTGAGCGTGCACCAGCCGTACGCCCGTCTGCGGTTTCAGCTTTTCAGTCCATGTCAGGGTGTCGCCGTAACTGGGACCATGGCTCAGGTCGATATCCATGTACTCGACCGTTTCACGGGTAATGAGCGTCGGATCGAGCCACGCACAGGCGGCCAGTTCATCCCACAGGTAGTAACGATTCTGGCTCCACGCCGCGATGTACTTCGCGGTGGGCGATTGCGATTTCGAAATCTCATCGAGCATCTTTTGTGTGAACGGCGCCTTGATCGAAACGTCGACGGTCGTCACATCGATACGCGGCCACGCCGCACGAAGAACAATATGTGTCGCCTCGGGATCGAACCAGAAGTTGAATTCATGACGCGGGCTGGTCGCGAACTCCGGATCGTCAGTCTGCGGATTGAGGCTTCCGCCCATCATCACGATGCCCTGTGTCAGCTCTGCAAATTCGGGATCAATCGAAACAGCAAGTGCGATGTTCGTGAGCGGGCCAGCAGCATAGATCGTGACTTGGTGCGGATGCGCGCGTACCTGTCGAATGAGAAAATGTGCCGCGTCCTCGTCGATTGGCTTGAGTGTAGGCATCCCCTCGGACAGCGGCGGAATTGCATAGGGCCCGTGCTTGTCGAGTTTGTCAGGCGTGAAAGGCATGACGCTCCCGTTGTTCTCGACAAGCGTCATGGGCCCTTGTCCCCATGCGCCAAGCCAAGTCACCTTGCCATCGAGTGCGGATGAGATCTGCGTCTCGCGCTCGGTCCGCACCAGCGGAAACACCGCGCCCTTCGCTACAGACACATTCCCGTGGCCCGTCAGTTCAAGCATGCGCAGAGTGTGCAGCGTCTCTTCGTCGCGCCAGGCATTGCCGGTCACCATCGTGATGCCGAGGACTTCGACCTGGGGCGCCTGCAGCAGCGAAAGCATCGCCATCTGGTTCGAGCCGCCCGGACCGGAGCCATCCTGATCGATCAGGACCAACCGTTTTTGTGCGGAACAAATGAGTACCGAAAGGACGAGCAGACAGTAAATGACAATCTTCATTCTTGAGTTCCGAGACATCGCGCTTTCACTATTGTCATTCCCCACTAAATACGGAGAGCGCTATTTGGCTTATGTGGAATCAGATCTGGTTTGGACTGGCACCATTTTACGGCTCTCTCGGTCAGACGGTAGTAGGGGGACGTCGATCCGCTTAGATCCGGGTTCTTAGCATCGAGAATGCGATCGATCCAATTATCAATCTCGCTGATTTCGGTGGCACTGAAGACATCAGGATCTTCCAGATTCGCGCGCAGGAACTGACATAGCATTCTGTGGCCTTTGCGGAAGTTGCAATTGCCGTTGCGATAGGCCTCATCGCTCAGCCTGCCCACGGCGCGAATCACTTCCCCTTGAACAGTCGCGGCTTGCCCTTGCAGGGGTACCAACTCTTTCCAGAGACGTTTGAATTCGGCCTGCCAAGTCTTGGGTGGCATCTCTCTGTTCGCTCCGGAATGCCAATGAACCACAAATGACGCTGACTAGCGTCGGTCGCGTCCATATCCGCGCTCGCGTCCGCCGAAACCCCGCTCCCGTCCAGAACCCCGATCCGGTCCAAATCCCCGCGGCTTCATCGGCGGCGTTACCGGCAGATCCGTCTTGCCCTCAGGAAAGACCACGAGAAAGCGGTCCTGTCCCTCACCGGAACTGGCCGTCTCCACGCCGGGCAAATCGCGGAACGCCATGTGCAGCAGACGGCGCTCGCGACTATTCTGCGGCGGAAACGCATAGGGCACGCCCGACTTTCGCACCTTCTCTGCAGCTACCTCGGCAGACATGCGCAGTTCCTGCGCGCGCAACGCCTTGAAGTTGCCCGCATCGAAGCTGACCAGATCATGTTCGCGCTGCTCCAACCTCAGCATCTGCGACGCGATGGTTTCGAGGGCCCGCAGCAATTCACCATTGTGCTGGGTCAGCAGCGGAACATCGGGACCGCCCAGTTCCACGTAGATCATCCGCGCTTCAAGTCCCTGGGGATCGCGTGCACCATCTCCAGCGGTAATGCGGTATTTCAGGCGCATCCCGCCCAGCTTGTTGAGGGAAGAAAGGAATCCAGCGATTTTTTGTGCAGCCTGCTGCAGGTCGGCGATTGGCATAACGGACTAGTATCGCAGAACCAGCCGGGGTGGCGTGTGCAGAATTCTACTTCCGTCGCATGCGGACATCGCAACCACTCAGCTATTGCGCACCTGCGGGGTTAAATACTCCGGCCCAACCGGGTCCGTCACCGACTCCGCCACAATGCAATCGATCTCTGCCATGGTCGAAGCGTCGATCTTCCAGCCCATAACGCCAGCGACCGCATCTAGTTGATCGGGGCGCTTGGCCCCCCACAGTGCCACCGAGATTCCGGGACGATCGAGCACCCACCGCGCTGCCAATTGAGCCAGCGATTTTCCGTAGCGATCGCGGGCCAGTCCAGCCAGCCTCTCGACCGCCGTCATATATTGACTAAACTGCGGCTCCTGGAATTTTGGATCGACAGCGCGAATGTCTCCCGGTTCGAACTTCATGCCGCGATGGATGCGACCACCCAGAAGGCTTCGGCACAACGAACTGTAGGTCAGCACCGCAACTCCGTTGGCGGCGCACCAAGGCAAAGTTGCACCGTCGATTTCGCGCTCGAAGATGTTGTAGGGCGGCTGGTCCGAAGCAAGCGGGACTACACTGCGAAATTCTTCCATCTGCTGCGCGCTGAAATTGCTGACTCCGAGAGCCCGCACTTTTCCCTCCCGCTGAAACTCCGCGAGCACGCCAGCTGTTTCCGCGATGGGCACCAGGGTATCCGGCCAATGAATCTGATAGAGGTCGATATAGTCGGTGCCGAGTCGGCGGAGGCTGTCCTCAATCTCGCGCCTCAACCGTGCCGGCGTGGAGTTGGCAAACACGCCGCGGTCGTTCCAATCGAGACCGGCCTTGGTCGCAATATAGAACCCTTCGCGACGTCCGTGAGCTCTCATGACCTTGCCGACAATCTCTTCAGCACGCCCACGGCCGTAGATCGGAGCGGTATCGATCAGGTTCATACCGCGTTCGATCGCGCTCAGGCATGTGGCAATCGCTGCATCTTCGGCAACGGCGCCCCATTCTGAACCGCCGATCGCCCAGGTTCCCAGCCCTACACGCGAGACTTCTATGCCCGCAATTCTTGTAGTTTCCATGCACAGTCATCTTATGCGCGTCGGGGCGCATTTGGCCCTAATTGCAATAGATTCATCAAGGACTCAGGTGAAATTAAGGTTTTACCTATATGCTGATTTCCTGTGCCGATCGACTTCAATCCAGAGCCCGGTCTGAGACGCGTTATCTTTCCCGCCCTGCTCGGCGCGTCGCTTCTCGCTCCGTTTTCTTTCGTCGCTGCAATCGCAAATGCGCAGGCTCCGTCGCAAGCCCCCTCGCAAACAACGGTACAAGCCGCGCAGCCGGATCCAGCTGCAGCATCGCAGCCCATTGTCATCACGCTTGACGAGGCTTTGAAACGCGCGCAATCCAGTGAACCGACTTATGCCATGGCCGTGGCGGACAGCAAAGTTGCGAGGCTCGATCGCTCCATTGCCCGTGCCGGTTTGCTGCCCAGCGCGACCTATCACAACCAGGCTCTTTACACGCAGCCCAATGGCCTCTCAAACCAAGCCGGCCAAGGCACCGGGTCTCAGCCTTCTCCAATCTTCATCGCCAATAATGCCGTGCACGAATACGCAAGCCAGGCAGTAATCAACGAAGACATCGGCCTCGCGCAGATATCCGCCGTACGTCGCGCAGATGCCGCCGCCGCAGTTGCTACAGCAGAGATGGAAATTGCACGTCGCGGGCTGGTCTCCACCGTAACTGGTCTTTACTACGGACTGGCCGCCGCAAATAAAAAGCTCGCCATTGCGGAGCGCGCCAAGGCTGAGGCCGACGACTTCGTCAAACTCACCAGCGAGCGCGAACAAGCCCGCGAAGCCGCACACGCCGATACCGTAAAAGCTCAGCTTGAGCAGCAGACGCGCGAGCGCGAACTCTCCGACGCGAAGATCGGCGCCGGCAAAGCGCGCCTTGAGCTTGCAGTTCTGCTCTTCCCCGATCCGCGCACTGAATACACCATCAACGTGTCGGAAAATCCCGCACCACTCGCGGCCCGCGCCGATGTCAATCAGCTCGCCGCCAAAAACAATGCGGAACTGAAGAGTGCTCTTGCAACCTTGCAATTGAGCAGCGCAGATGTCCTGGCTGCACGAGGCGCTTATCTACCCGGCCTCGGCCTCAACTACACCTATGGCATCGATGCGCCGCAGTTTGCTGTGAAGGGTCCCGACAACGTAAACAACCTTGGCTACTCGGCCTCGATCACTCTCGATATTCCTGTGTGGGACTGGCTGGCCACAGAGCACAAGGTAAAGCAAAGCGAGATAAAACGCGACGCCGCCAAAGTGGCGCTCACGGCAACACAGCGCCGCATGGTCGCGCAACTGGACGAAGCCTATGCCGAAGCTCAGGCTGCCCGCGATCAGCTCGCGTCTCTCGACCTCAGCGTCGCCACTGCAGCGGAAAGCCTGCGCCTTACCAGGATGCGTTACACCGGCGGCGAGGCTACGGTGCTCGAAGTTGTCGATGCCCAATCAGCTTTCATCACCGCTCAGAATGCCCGTGAAGACGGGCGCGTGCGATACGAAGCAGCACTTTCGGGACTGCAGACCCTGACTGGAATCAAGTAAGCCCATGAACAAACTGATCCGAATCGACCACCGTTTCCGCACGCGCAGCAGGCAATGCATGATGCTCGATGCACGCGCATTTTCCGCGGCTTTGCTGCTCGCGCTCGTCTTCGCCGCCGGCTGCAAGAAAGAAGAGACGCCCGCGCCGGAGATCACTGTGCAGGCTGAGCATCCTGAACAGGGCACGATCTCCGATCACATCACCGCCGACGCGATTCTTGCTCCCCTTGCGCAGGCGGCGATCGTGCCCAAGATAAGTGCGCCCGTCAAGAAGTTCTACGTCCAGCGCGGAGCGAAGGTGAAAGAAGGCCAGCTTCTCGCAGTGCTTGAGAATGGTGACCTCATCGGAGCGGCACAAGATAACAAGGGTTCCTACGAGGCTGCGCAAGCGGCCTACGCAACCGCGACCCGGGCACAGGTGCCTGAAGACGCGCAAAAGGCGGAACTGGACTACGCCCAGGCCAAGGCTAATCTCGACCTCAACAACAGCATCGTAAACAGCCGTAAGCAACTCTTTGCCGAGGGCGCCATCCCCGGCCGCGATTTGGACACAGCGCAGGCTGCACTGGTGCAGGCACAAGCTGCATATGATGCCGCAGCGAAGCACCTCGAGTCCATGAAGAACGTCAGCCACGAAGCCGCGCTCAAATCCGCAGAGGGCCAGCTCACGTCGGCAGAAGGCAAATACAAGGGTGCGGAGGCGCAGGTTAATTTCACTGAGATTCGCAGCCCCATTAACGGCACCATCACCGATCGTCCGCTTTACGCCGGCGAAACACCGGCAGCCGGCGCGCCGCTGATCACTGTAATGGATACCTCATCTCTGCTGGCCAAGGCGCATATCGCGCAGAGCCTTGCTCAGCAGATGAAGATTGGCGACTCCGCAACACTCATGGTTCCCGGCATCAAGGATCCCGTGGACGCCAACGTGACGCTGATCAGTCCGGCACTCGATCCTGGGAGTACGACCCTTGAAATCTGGCTCAAGGTCGACAACAAAAAAGCCACGTTGAAAGTCGGCACGCCCGTCAAAGTCTCCATCACCGGACACACCGTCGAGAACGCATTGAAGGTGCCCGCGTCTTCTATCCTCACCGCGCAGGACGGCACGAAATCCGTCATGGTGGTTGGTACTGACAGCACCGCTCACAAAAGGTCAGTCGAACTCGGAATTCAGGACGGCGATGACGTTCAGATCACCAAGGGCCTGACGACCGCGGACACGGTCATCACCGGCGGCGCCTATGGGCTCGATGATGGTTCGAAGGTAAAGGTCGGCAAGGCCGACGATGATGACGCCAAGCCCGGCGCCGGCACGGGAGGCGACAAGGACTGATGTCGATCGCCACCCCAGCACCTGTTGCGCACGAAGAATCATTCTGGCTGGTTCACTTCACGCGGCCCATATTTTTCTTCGCGGCGATCCTCACCATCGCAGGCGTTTATGCAGCTCTGCAGGTGCCCATCTCTGTCTTTCCAGAGACAAGTTTCCCTCGTGTAGTCATCGGCATCGATAACGGAGTGATGCCCGTCGAACAGATGGAAGTCACGATCACGCGACCCATTGAAGATGCGGTGAATTCCGTCCCTGGCCTCGTCACCGTGCGCTCAACCACCAGCCGCGGATCAGCCGAAGTCAGCCTCTTCTTCGACTGGAACGTGGACATGTACCGGGAACTGCAGTTGACGGATGCTGCTCTCAGCAAGGTCGAGCAGACGCTTCCGTCGACCGCGCGCATCACCACCAACCGTCTCACCTTCGCCACGTTTCCGATTCTCGGATACAGCCTCACCTCCGATACCGTTCCGCAGACGCAGCTATGGGAGCTGGCCACCTACGATCTAAAGCCGCCGCTGAATCGCGTCCTTGGCGTCAGCACCGTGACGGTGCAGGGTGGACAGGTGCCAGAGTTTGGGGTGACGCCCGATCCCGCGCTGCTGGCGGCTAACGGAGTGACCGTTACCGATCTCGTCAACGCGATTCAGGCTTCGAATATTGTCGATTCACCAGGTCTGTACGAAGCAAACCATGAACTCATCCTCGGCCTCGTAGGCGCGCAGGTACACGATGCGGAGGGCCTCCGCCAGCTTGTAGTGAAAACCACCGCCGCCGGCGCTCCGGTGCGCGTGGCCGACGTGGCTACGGTCGGTCCTTCAACGCTTCCCATCTACACCACCGTCACGGCAAATGGGAAGAATGCAGTCCTGCTCAATATTGCGCGCCAGCCCTCATCAAACACGGTTGCAGTCGCCGACGCAGTGAGCGCTGAACTCACGCAGTTGCGCAAGAAACTGCCGCCCGGCGTCAGGCTTGAGCCCTTCTACGACCAGTCGCAGCTGGTTCGCGACAGCATATCGAGCGTGCGCGATGCCATCTTCATCGGGCTCATTCTCGCGTGCATTATCCTCTTCCTCTTCCTGCGCGACTGGTCTTCGTCCCTAATCGCGGGCCTTGTTATCCCCGTCACGGTGGCCGTTACCATCCTTGTGCTTTGGGCTATCGGCCAAAGCTTCAACCTTATGACGCTCGGTGGTCTTGCAGCCGCCATCGGCCTCGTCATCGACGACGCCATCGTTGTTGTCGAAAACATCGTGATGCATCGCGACAACGGCGAGCCTCGTGCCAGCGCCGTGCGCAAGGCGCTCAGCGAAATCACCGTACCTCTCATCGGCTCTACCATCACACCGGTAGTCGTGTTTCTGCCGCTCATTTCAGTCACCGGAGTTACCGGCAGCTTCTTCCGCGCGCTGGCAATCACCATGGCCGCATCTCTTCTAACTTCACTGATGCTGGCGCTCACATGGACGCCTGGCCTGAGCCTTGCGCTACTGCGCAATCACGATGCCGGATCCGCAGAGAATAAGCAGCATACCACTGGCCGCTTCATGGGCCGTGTGCTCAAGGTCCACCATCGCGTGCTCGACTGGGCATTGGCCAAGCCTCTGTGGCTGGGCGCCGCATGTCTTCTGCTCGTAATCGCCACTTATTTCGGATACACTGCGCTCGGCTCTGACCTGCTACCCGAGATGGATGAAGGCGGATTCATTCTCGACTACATCATGCCCGCCGGCAGTTCCCTTACAGAAACCAACCGAGTATTGCAGCATGTTGAACAGATGCTGCACGATACACCCGAAGTCGAAATCACCTCGCGTCGCACCGGGCTTCAGTTGGGACTCGCAGCCGTTACCGAGGCTAACCGGGGCGACTTCACCGTAAAGCTCAAGGCAAAGCGCAAGCGTTCAAGCGACGAAGTGATTGACGACATCCGCGCCGAGGTCAAGCGTACGGAACCTGAGTTGGACGTCGACTTTCCCCTCGTTTTGCAAGACATGATCGGTGACCTCTCCAACGCTCCCGAACCTATCCAGATCAAGATCTTCACCGACGATGAGAGTGTTTTGACACAACTCGGCCCGCGAGTCGGAGATGCCATCGGTAAGATCCCCGGAGTGGTTGACGTCAAGAACGGAATCGAAGACACCATAAGCGGGCCCGCGACGAATTTCCAGGTCGATCCAAATGTAGCTGCGCGTCTAGGTTTTACGCCGACCGAAGTAGCTGAAGATGCGACGTCGATTCTCGATGGACTACCGACAAATGATCCTCTGATCGCCAACGGCCGCCCTTATACGGTTCGCCTGCGCCTGAGCGACGACCACCGCAAATCGCTCGACGCAATTCAGAATACGGTCTTCAACAGTTCAGCGGGCCACACCGCAACGCTTGGCTCGCTCGCCACCATCACACAGCTTCCGCCGCAGAATGAGATTCTCCGCGAAAACCTGCAACGCATGGTCGTCGTCACCGGCCGCCTGGAGGGATCGGACCTCGGCACAGCAATGGCAAAGGTTCAGAAAACCGTTCAGGGAATGCATCTGCCCCCGTCTGTGCGCGTCACCTACGGCGGGACCTACGAGGAA
Source organism: Telmatobacter sp. DSM 110680 (assembly GCF_039994875.1). Lineage (GTDB taxonomy): Bacteria > Acidobacteriota > Terriglobia > Terriglobales > Acidobacteriaceae > Telmatobacter. Next base: position 5,335,800 of record NZ_CP121196.1, read on the forward strand.
CAGCAGAAATCATTCCACGATCTTTTGAAGGTTCTCCTACTGGCGCTCGCTCTCGTATTCGGCGTTCTGCTTGTCGAGTTCCGCAATTTTCCTGCGCCGATCGCAATCCTGACGTCGTCGGTGCTGTCTATCTCCGGCGTCATTCTTGCCCTGCTGGTCACTCGCACCACATTCAACGTAGCGTCCTTCATGGGTCTGATCATGGTTATCGGCATCGTCGCCAAAAACGGCATTCTGCTGCTCGATGCCGACGAGAAATTCCGCGCTGAAGGTGTGACCGCTGCCGAAGCTATGATGCACGCCGCTCAGCGCCGTCTGCGGCCTATCGTCATGACTGCCATCGCCGCGGTCTGCGGCATGCTGCCCCTAGCCTTCGCTCTAGGCGCCGGCTCGCAGATGCTGCAACCGCTGGCAATCGCGGTGATCGGCGGACTGGCAATCTCGATGGTACTCAGTCTTGTCGTAACGCCAGTCGTTTACTTCCTGCTTACGCGCAATCGAAAACCTGAAGAACAACCTGCATAAATTATTGAGGGTTGATTGGTCACGATTTTCACTGACAACTGATGACTGACCACTGATCTCTGGTCTGTCACAATAGACCCATGGTCACTGAGCACATCAAGCTCTCCACAGCCGAAGCCCGCGCATTGGGCGCTCTCGTCGAAAAAGAAATCACGACACCCGACTACTACCCGCTCACGCTGAACGCGCTCATCAACGCCTGCAATCAGCGTTCGAACCGTGAACCGGTGATGGATCTCGACGAGGACGACACACGCCAGGCACTGCACGGCCTCGAAAATAAGGGACTCGCAGGCCGCGCCCGCTCCGCTGATGGCCGTGTCACCAAGTACGAGCACTGGCTTGGGGAAGCCTTCAACTTCAGCCGCGCCGAGACCGCTCTGATGTGTGTTCTATTACTGCGTGGTCCGCAGACACCGGGCGAGCTTCGCGGTCGCACTGAGCGCATGCATCGCTTTGACGAGATCAGCGACGTGCTCTCGGGCCTGCAAAAGTTAATGGAGCGTGATCCTTCGCTGGTCACCGTGCTGCCGCGCCAGCCAGGCACTAAGGAAGCCCGCTACGCGCATTTGCTCTCAGGACCCGTGGAATCGATCCAAATGCCGGCGAGCGCACCGTCTGCTCATTCGGTTGCTGCGACTACGCCGGAGCAGGATGACCGCATAGCACAGCTAGAATCCGCAGTTACAGAACTACAGCGCGAAATTGCCGCGCTCCGCGAGAAGATCGATAATCTATTCGGCTAATTCGGAATCAGCTTTGGTGAGCATTCTAGAGTAGCTCATACCCCGCAAACCAATAGGCGATCTCGAACGCCGCAGTATCTTCGGCGTCTGATCCGTGAATCGCATTGGCCTGGATCGACTCTGCAAACATCTTGCGGATCGTTCCCTCTTCAGCATTCGCAGGATTGGTCGCGCCCATCAGCTTGCGCAGATCGGCAATCGCGTTTTCTTTTTCCAGTACCATCAGGAAAATCGGTCCCGATGACATGAACTCGCACAGATCATTGAAAAATGGACGCGCTGCATGCACGTGATAAAAGCCCTGCGCCTGTTGCTTGGATATCGTCTGTTTCCGAATCGAAACAAGCTTGAAACCGGCCTTCTCAATTTCGGCCAAAATGGCCCCCGCATGTCCCTTGCTCACTGCGTCCGGTTTAATGATGCTGAAAGTCCGCTGCGCCACTCGGTAGCTCCTCAAAAATCTATTAGGCCCATCCATTATTGTAACGGTCACAATTGACGACCGACCCCAGCCCAATCTGCTAGAGTTTCGCCATGTCTCGCTTTGCCGTTGTACTCTCTCCCTCCGGCCTTGCTTTGATCGCGTTTCTTGCCGCCGCTCCCCTCTTCAGCCAGAACGCAACACCATCCGCGCCCTCCGCGCCAGAGCTTCGCGTTTTTGATACGTCATTGATCGACAAAAATGTCGATCCTTGCGAAAACTTTTATCGCTACAGTTGCAACGGATGGTTCAAGCGCAATCCACTGCCGCCAGACCAGACCTCCTACGGCCGGTTCACCGAGCTCTATGAATTGAACCGCCTGCACCTGAAGCAGATTCTGGAAGAGTCTTCCAAACCCGACCCCAATCGCACCCCCAACGAGCAGAAAATTGGCGACGAGTACGCAAGCTGCATGGACACCGCCAATGTCGACAAACTCGGCCTCACGCCGATCAAGCCTGAACTGGATCGCATCGCGGCGCTCCGTTCTCCCGGTGAGCTGCCGGTACTGCTGGCGCATCTGCACACTATCGACGTCAACGCCTTTTTCAATTTCGGCGCCGATCAGGACTTTGCGGATGCAAACCAGGTCATCTCCTACTACGGGGGAGGCGGCCTCGGCCTGCCCGAACGCGATTACTACTTCCGCACCGACGCCAAATCCGTTGAGCAGCGCAAGCAGTACGTGGACCATGTTCACAAAATGTTTTTGCTCGCCGGCGAACCTGAGGCACAGGCATCCAAAGACGCGGATACAGTGATGGCCATCGAGACCCGCCTTGCCAAGGCTTCGCTCACCATCACGGAGATGCGCGATCCACAAAACCTGAACCATCCGACCGATGTGCCGGCGATGGCGAAGATGCTTACCCATTTTTCGCTGATGGACTACGTCGAAGCGACACATGCGCCAGCCACCGGCAAGGCGAACGACATGGAGCCGAAGTTTTTCGCCGAGTTCAACGCGCTGGTGGGCGACACACCGCTCGACCAGATTCGCACCTATCTGCGCTGGCATCTGCTGCACGCCTTCGCCGGAACCAGCATGCCCGAAGCATTCGAGCAAGAATCGTGGAACTTCTACGCACACACTCTGAATGGCGCGGAAAAACAGCAGGAGCGCTGGAAGCGCTGCACCAGCCGAGTCGATCGCGAAATGGGCGAGGCGCTCGGGCAGGTCTACGTCGCCAAGTATTTTCCGCCGGCTGAAAAACAACAGGCGCTGGAGATGACGCTCGCCATCGAGCAAGCCATGGGCAAAGACATCGACGCACTGGACTGGATGAGCCCCGCCACGAAGATCCAGGCCAAGGAAAAGCTCAAGACCGTCATGAACAAGATCGGCTATCCCGACAAGTGGCGCGATTATTCGAAGCTTGTCATCGTACGAGGCGATCCGCTGGGCAACCAGGAGCGAGTACGTGTGTTCGACTTCAATCGCGACCTCGCCAAGATCGGCAAGCCGGTAGACAAAAACGAATGGGGCATGTCACCGCCTACGGTCAACGCATACTACAACTCACAACAAAACAATGTGAATTTCCCCGCCGGGTACTTTCAGCCACCGTTCTTCAGCGATAAGGAAGATGATGCCGCGAATTATGGTGATATGGGTTCAACCATCGGCCACGAACTTACGCACGGCTTCGACGATGAAGGCCGACAATTCGACAAGGACGGAAACTTGAAGGAGTGGTGGACGAAAGACGACGAGACAAAGTTCAAGGAAAAAGCCCAGTGTATGGTCGATCAGTATGACGCCATCGAAGCCGTGCCCGGTGTCCACCTGAACGGTAAACTCACGCTCGGCGAAAACCTCGCCGATTTGGGCGGCCTCTGGCTGGCATGGATTGCATGGCAGGACAAGGCCGAAGTTGCACACCTCGACATGAGTGCGAAAACCGATGGCTACACGCCCGACCAGCGCTTCTGGATCGCCTATGCGCAGCAATGGTGCACGCAGACGCGCCCAGAGCAGCTACGCAGCCAGGCGCAAACGGATCCACACGCACCCGACGAGTACCGCACTAATTCCGTCTTGCAGGACCTGCCAGAGTTCGCAAAAAGCTTTAGCTGCAAGCCAAGCGACAAGATGGTCAGCGCGAAACCCTGTCGCATCTGGTAAAAGCGCCAGTCCTGGAGGGCTTCGCTATTTACAGAAGTCGCGAAGCCTCTTCCCACAACTCGCGTGTCAGATCGCCGGCCGGTTTCATCTGCGCCAGTTGGGCGGCCTGTCCAGCCCACATCTGCATACGATCCGGATCTCCGGCTTTTGACGCCTCTTCGCGCATCGCGCGCGTGAGTCCGCGTTGCAAGGGATATGGGGCAGGCATCGGTGCACCGGCAGAGGCAGATGCCTGAACGAATGCATTTGCAATACCGCGACCCGGCCTTCCAGTAAACGCGCTGGTGATCATCGTTTCGTCTGCTTCCGTATCTCCCAGCGCATCGGCCCATGCTCGATTCACTTTCGCTTCAGGGCAGCGTAGAAACCCCGTCCCGATCATCGCAGCGCTCGCCCCCAGCACCAGCGCTGCCGCTACTCCGCGCCCATCGCCGATGCCACCAGCCGCGATCACCGGAATGGAAACCGCATCGACGATCTGCGGTAATAGCGCAAACAAACCCACCATCCGCCGCTCCGCTTCAGCAGCATCAAACGCCCCGCGATGTCCACCGGCTTCCATTCCCTGCGCGATGATTGCGTCCGCTCCGGCGTTCGCGGCAGTTCTTGCTTCCGTCACCGTTGTCGCTGTCGCAAACCAGAAAATTCCGCGCGCCTTCATTTCTGCCACAAAAGACGGCGGATATAAACCCATGATCGACGAGATCGCTTTGGGCTGCGCTTCCAGCAACGCCTGGCACTGCGCATCGAAATCCGGCAACACGCCTTCGGCCGCACTTTCCGGAACAGCAGGGCCCCACTGAGCAAGGTATTCCCGTTGCCTCCGTTCCAGTTCCGCATCGCGCCTCGGCTGCGGCCCCGGAATCCACAGATTGATTTGGAACTCGCACTGACTCTGATTGCGAAATTCCGTGCACCACCCTGCAATCTCTTCCGGCTTCATCAACAACGCGCCGCATGCGCCCATCCCGCCCGCGTTCGCTACAGCAATCGACAGCGATGGCGGACATGCGCCTGCCATCGGCGCAAGCAATATCGGCGTGCGAATGCCCAGGAGTGCCGCAAATGCCTCTGCGCGCGCGGCTGGGCTTTTCATATCACTCATGCGTCCTCCAAGAAATTAGCGAGAAGGGGTTATGCAGGCTTCGAAGGATAGTAATGAAGAGTGGCGAAAATGCATGCATTGGGGTTTGTCTTTGCACGCTCAATGATTTCAGTAATCTCTTCGTCGAAATTCACTTCTAAACCGACAGGTCTGACGTTCTCCGTGCCAAGCACAGTCCAGCCGTATTCTGAGAAGACGCTCGTCACCTTGGCGAAAAACGTCGAAACAGAAGTCGCCCATACGATGACGTTTGTAAAAGCACGTGTATCGCCGTCTCCGCTACTTGGGTCCGTTAATACTTCTGCAACGCCGATCCAAAGCTCTGCCATCACAGGTATCCAATCGCAAAGGCCCACCATTGCGGTGGGCCTTTGCTTTGAGCTAAAAGCTAGGAGCTAGCGGCCGTCTTTCACTTCCCAATCACCTTTGCAAGCGTCTCGCCAATCTCCGCCGGCGAAACCACCACGTGAATCCCCGCCGCCGTCATCGCCTTCATCTTGTCGGCAGCGGTTCCCTGCCCGCCTGAGATGATCGCACCAGCGTGCCCCATGCGGCGTCCGGGAGGTGCGGTCTGTCCCGCAATGAATCCGACCACCGGCTTCTTCACATGCTGCTCCACAAACTCTGCAGCGGCCTCTTCGGCCGATCCGCCGATTTCGCCGATCATGATGATCGCTTCAGTTTCAGGATCGTCATTCAGTAAGCGCAGCGCATCGATATGCGTGGTCCCGATAATCGGATCGCCGCCAATCCCAATCGCCGTCGACTGACCGATACCGCGCTGCGTCAGTTGATGCACGGCCTCGTAAGTCAGCGTTCCGGACCGCGACACGATGCCAACCGAGCCTTCCTTATGAATCCGGCCCGGCATTATGCCGATCTTCGCTTTTCCCGGCGAAATCACGCCCGGACAATTCGGCCCGATCAGCCGCGACTTCGAACTCTTCAGCTTCGCCCATACCTTCACCATGTCGAGCGTTGGGATGCCCTCGGTGATGCACACAATCAGCGGAATACCCGCGTCTTCGGCTTCGAGAATCGCATCAGCGGCAAACGGCGGCGGCACAAAAATCATCGTCGCGTTAGCGCCCGTCTCCTTCACCGCATCGGCCACCGTGTTGAATACCGGCCAGCCTTCATGCTTCGTTCCGCCCTTGCCCGGAGTCACGCCGCCCACAACCTTGGTGCCGTACTCCGCGCACCCGAGCGCGTGAAATGTGCCTTCTTTTCCGGTAATGCCCTGCACGATGAGCCGCGTATCGTTATCCACTAAAACTGCCATTATTTAACCCCTTTCGCGGCGGCCACCACCATCTCGGCAGCCTCCTTCATCGTCGCGCCCACTTGGAAATTCAATCCCGAATCCTTCAAAATCTTGCGGCCTTCTTCCACGTTGGTGCCCTCAAGCCGCAGTACAATCGGCACCTTCACGTTCAGATTCTTCGCGGCTGCGACAACGCCAGTAGCCAGACGATCGACGCGCAGAATGCCGCCAAAAATATTAATGAAGATCGCCTTCACGTTCGCGTCCGACAGCAAAATTCCGAAAGCATGTTCAATCTGTTCCTGCGTAGCGCCGCCGCCTACATCCAGAAAGTTCGCGGGCGATCCACCGGCATACTGAATGATGTCCATCGTCGCCATCGCCAGGCCGGCGCCGTTCACCATGCAGGCGATCGTGCCGTCTAGCTTGATGTAATTCAGCGCGTACTTGCTCGCTTCCACTTCCAGGGGATCTTCCTCGGCCACATCGCGCAGCGCCTTGATGGCCGGATGCCGGAAGAGCGCGTTGTCGTCGAATGTGATCTTTGCGTCGAGCGCGAACAGCTTGTCGTCCTTCGTCGTGATGAAGGGATTGATCTCGACCAGCGACGCATCCGTATCCATGAACGCTTTATAGAGGCTCTGCAGAAACGCGACAGCCGCATTGATCTGCGTCGGCTTCAGCCCGAGCGCAAAGGCCAGCTTGCGCGCCTGCCATGCGCCGAACCCCACCGCAGGATCAATGGTCTCTTTGAAGATGGCCTCGGGAGTCTTCGCCGCGACTTCCTCAATCTCCATGCCGCCCGCCTGCGAAGCCATAAAGACGAGCTTCCCAGTAGCGCGATCGAGCACGATCCCTAGATACAACTCGCGATCGATGGCCGCTGTCTCCTCGATCAGCAGCCGCTGCACCTTTTGCCCCTGCGGACCGGTCTGGTGCGTGATCAGTTGCATGCCGAGAATGTTCTTTACATGCGTCTCCGCCTCGTCGCGCGTGCGAGCCACCTTCACGCCCCCGCCTTTGCCCCGGCCACCTGCGTGAATCTGCGCTTTCACCACCACGCCATTGGCGCCCTCGGCGAATAGTCTGCGCGCCACTTCGGCCGCTTCTTCCGGCGTATTCGCCATCTCGCCCTTGGGCACGGCAACGCCATACTTCGCCAGGATCTCTTTTGCCTGATACTCGTGAATTTTCATGTCGGTAGGAACCGCAACGTCCGCTGATTATGTTCGGGAATCCAGTATGAAAAACAACTAAAGGCCGGTCAGCGCGATCGTTCCCGCGGTATCCAAATACTATCTTGCTGCACGATAGGGTCGCAAACTGCCGCCTCGGGACGCAGTCGAGCGGTCGACACCGACTGTGCGTTTTTGATCAGCGCGTTTCGTTCCCGGACAAAGACCACGTTGCAGATCGCCACCCTCGAACCAAACTTTACTTATGAATCAGTGACTTCAAGTTGGAGCGCTTTGGCTGGCTGCGTGCACACTCCCAGGCAGACGCACCTCGAGCAGCGACCGGTCAAAGCGGACATGTAAATCTCAAAGCCCTTCCGGCGCACCCGAGATGTTGGAGGATTCCCCATGTTCCGATCCATTGCACGCATCGTGGCTCCTGTTGGCGTTGTGTTTGTTTTCGCCCTGGCGTCCGTGGCCAACGCCCAGATATCGCCGGACCTCCCCAATCCGACCAACGCGTCGAATCCATTGACAAGGACGTTATCCATCTTTCGCAGCAATATGCAGGACAAGATCATGAAGTCAGCGGACGCGATGCCGGAGTCCAAATACAACTACCGGCCGACTAAGGACGTTCGCTCGTTTGCCGAGATCCTGACTCATCTGGGGGATATCTCTTACACATTGTGTTCCAGCATCAAGGGCGAATCGAATCCAGCCACGGCTACCGCGAAGGTCTCGAAGGCCGAGATCGTGGCCTACCTCAAAGGCTCCTTCACTTACTGCGACGGCGTGTACTCTGGCTTCGCGGATACGCACCTCAATGACCCAGCGGACTTCTTCGGTTTCAAGACGAACAAGATGTTCATTTTGACGCAAGTCGGAAATCATGACGCCCTGCATTATGGCAATCTCGTCACCTATCTGCGCATCAACGGCCTCGTGCCCTCCGGCGGATGGTTCTGATGGCCAGCGCCGCCGAAGGACGGCGCGCGATTCGGCGCGGAGTGGAGCGAAGCCCACCCGACAGACATGGACCGTCCGCAGGGACCCCGGGGCGCAGCGGAACGGAGCAACCACGCGCGCACGCGGGCCGGGACGCGGCGAAACCGACCGGAGCGAAGCGCAGGGAGCAGCGCGCATAGGCTGGTGAGTTTGGTGTATCTATGGTCTTTTATTCTGCTGCGTGTCCTGGCTGGCGTGCGAGGGTGACTGATGAGTAGCTTCGGACTGCCCACCGTCCGCTCATGACTTCAAAACAGACAGCGTTCACCGTCGAAACCAACTCAGCGGATTCCACCAGTGGTGGGCATTTAGCCTCTCCACATGCCACCACCCGCTAAAGTGAGCTGAATAGCTCTTTCCTCGGATATCAAGGATGGAGACTTCACAAGTGTAGGGACTCTGAGTGGCTTCCGGAAGCGGACCGGGCCTGCTAGATTGCAGGTCATACTTCAATGTCAGCGTAGCGAACTGCACCAGCGAACGATCCGATCCTGAACGTGCTACGAGGTCCCAAAACACCTTCGAGTACCGGCGCGGCAATTCAGAAATCGGATCGCGGAATAAAGCGGCTGGTTGGCCCTTCTCTGTCATGAAGTCGATGGTGAGAGTATCTAGATCGGTTTCCCGTGCAAGCCTCAAAATGTGCCCCATCGAGTAATCATCGACAGAGTAGTTCATCAGGCTGGTGAAGGAATCGCCGACATTGTGCGCGACACCCTTTAGGACTTTGAATCGCGGCATGTGATCAATGTGATCCTATCAGTCGAGGAAAGAATTAAGGGCGAGTTACCGCCTAACTGGAAGCAACTCAGAGCAGGTCGCGGCGGTCGAGGACGTCGGCTAGGCGGCGGTGGCGGTGTGTCCTTGGCGGTCGCGGTAGGTGAGCAACAGGGCGGGCTGGTGCGCGGTGTCGAGCGTGGCTAGGGCTTTCTCGAAGACGATCACGCGGACGTTGCGGGCATCGGCTGTGTGCGTTCCTTGATAGTCGCCGGCTCGTGACCACCAGTGCAATACCATTATGAGAGATATGGATTCGCTGAAGACTCTACTCAAGCCTCTCGCCGAAGATGGCGCACAACTAACGCGCGAGCAAGCTGCCTCCGTATTCCGCCAGATTCTCGCCGGTGAAGTCCCCGACGTCGAAACCGCCGCCCTGCTCACTGTCCTCGCGACGCGCGGCGAGCAGGCACCGGAACTCGCCGGCTTCGTCGACGTTATGCGCGAGCAGTCTGTACCTATCCCGTTCAGCGACGAAGAGCGCGCCGAACTGGTTGACTGCGTTGGTACCGGCGGTGGTGGTCCGCTTACCTTCAACATCTCTTGCGGAGCTGCCCTTGTCGCCGCCGCAGCCGGAGCCAAGGTCGCCAAGCATGGCAATCGCGCCGTCACTTCGCTCTGCGGAGCAGCCGACGTACTCGAAGCCCTCGGCGTGCCCATCGACCTCACGCCCGAACTCGCGGTCGAGTGCCTGCGCGAAACCGGCTTCGTCTTCCTCTATGCGCCGCTCTATCACCCCGCGATGAAGACGCTCGGTCCCCTGCGCCGCGCCCTCGGCTTCCGCACCATCCTCAACCTCTGCGGCCCGCTCACCAATCCCGCACACGCCCGCATCCAGGTTGTCGGCGTGCTCGCTCCGAGCCGCGTTCTTCTGGTAGGCCGCGCGCTGCAGGCTCTCGGTTCAAAACGTGCCTTTGTCGTGCACGGGTCAGATGGCATTGATGAACTCACCACGACTGGCGAGTCGGTGGTCGCGCGCATTGAAGAGACAGAACCTGGCAAAGAGCCAACCATCAAAGCAGCCCGCATGACTCCCGAGATGGCCGGACTGCCTCGCGCCACCCTCGCCGATTTCACCGGCGGCGATATCGCGACCAACAGGGCGCTGCTCTATGACGTGCTGACCGGCATCAAAGGCGCCCGTCGCGATATCGTGTTGCTGAACGCAGCTGCGACGCTGGTTGCAGCAGACCTCGCGGGTGACCTGAAAGAAGGCGTAACCCTCGGCGCCGAAGCCATCGACTCCGGCGAGGCCGCCGCAACGCTCGCCAAACTCCGCGCTTTCGGAGAAAAGCACGCAAGAAACTTGCGGCTAAACGTTCAATGAATAGAAATACGCAATAGAGTCGCATTGAATCTCTGTGCGATCGTTGCGTCGAAAAGATCAGGAGCCCACCATGAGAAGTCCTCGGGTACTTTCAGCCTTTGCTGTGGTTTCTTCTGTCTTGACTGCTACATGTCAACAGGCCCCACAGCCTCAGCTGAAGATCGATCCCAGCAATCGGACACTTAGCGTCACAACAACTGAAACCGTTTCCGTCGAGCCCGATCTCGCCATCCTGCACATCGGTTTTGATACGCAGCCTGAAGACGCAAAGACCGCATACGCCGATGGCGCTCGTATTTCCAATGCCATCATCTCCGCGTTGAAACAAGCGGGCGTTGCCGAGCCGGATATTCGCAGTGAATCGCAGTTTCTGCAGCGCGACTTCACGAAGATCCACAAATTCAAACTCACCCAGCAATGGACCGTACGAGTCGATCCCCCCAAGGCCGCCGAGATTCTGGACATCGCCGTCACCAACGGCGCTACCACCAGCGGCGACATCGAATGGACCGTCAAGGATGAGCATGCCCTCGAAGCAAAGGCTCTTGATCGAGCCTCGACTCGTGCTCGGGAGAATGCTGAAGTTCTCGCCAAAGGCCTGTCCGTGCGCCTCGGTGCACCTATCTACATCACAAACCAGCTGACAACGATAACCCCGCGTCCCATGATGATGAACGCTTTTGCTGCAGATCGAGCCTCTTTGGCGCCGCCGCCGCCCCTCGCCATTGAACCTCACAAAGTCAGTCGCGAAGCCACGGTATACGCCGTCTTCGCGATCGAGTAGACGAGAACTATCCCTGCTTGCAGCCGGGCATCGTCAATGGAATCATGGCCAGATGGAGCGTCCCCTTCCCCTCAGCACGTTGCTTTCGCAAATACTCGTCGCCTTCACCATCGAGTTCGACAACGAGGCCGAGCGTCGTATGCCGCATAGCACCACCGCCCATGGCCGGTCCTCCCTCAGCGGCATGCCGGCACCCTGGCTGGTTTCGATGGTCATGTGGTTCAACTGTATGCAGCACGTGGGCGATGAACCGATTTCGATCAAGGAACTAGAGCATCGCGCCCGCACCCCAACCAATTTCGATGGAATGCAGCGATGGGGTTACATCAACGTAGAGAATCCTTCAACAAAGACCGCGGTTTCCGGCAGGAAGACACAATTGCGTCGGTCGGGATCAATGATCACTGCCACGCCGGCCGGACAGGCTGCGAAAAAAATCTGGCGGCCGCTTTTCCTGGTCATCGAGGATCGTTGGCGGGATCGTTTTGGCTCACCCGAAATCACGGCGCTTCGTGAGGCGTCGCTCGTCATCGTCAAGCATCTTGACCCACGTCTTCCCGACTGCCTTCCAATTCTGAAGTACGGGCTCTTCTGCGCCGGCCCGCTTGCGAATGCATCTTCGGCCAATCCAACGGACATCGCGAACCTGCACCTCCCGTCACTGTTGTCAAAGCTGCTCCTCTCCATTGCCCTGGAATTTGAGAGCGAATCGCCTGTTTCGCTCGCCATCTGTGCAAACGTCCTCCGCCAGCTGAACGCTGAAGGAGTCCGTATCCGGGATCTGCCGACCCTGTCTGGCGTCTCCAAAGAAGCACTCAAGATGGCAATGGGCATTCTGGTGAAAAGAAGATTGGCGCTCTTAGCGAACGACGAAAAAGCGAGCCTCTGGAAAGTAACGCGGCTGACATCCGCAGGTCTTGAGTTACAAGGCAAGTATCTGCAACAACTCGGGGCAATCGAAGAACGCTGGCAGTCTCGCTTCGGAAAGGCGGCCATCCAGACACTGCGCGAAGCTGCGCAAACGGTCACCGGCGCAGACGGTTCCGATGGACTGCTCCTGCGATCTATCGAACCCTACGCCGAGGGCTGGCGCGCCGCCGTCGTACGACCGAGCACACTGCCCCATTTCCCCATGGTCCTTCACCGGGGCGGGTATCCCGACGGTAGTTAGTTGAATCCCGATGCGCCTTCAAACATCAAATAGTTGTTTGAACAGATACTTTTAGGCCCCCGCTGCAAGGAGCAAGGAGACTGACCATGCCCAATAACACCGTTCGTCAACCCGCAATTTTCCTCCCCCACGGAGGAGGACCTTGTTTCTTTATGGATTGGACCTGGGGCCCGGCAGACACGTGGCACGCAACACAGCGCTTCCTTGAGTCAGTGGCCAGTACCCTTCCTGAAAAACCCAAAGCCCTGCTGGTCATTAGCGGCCACTGGGAAGAGCCTGCTTTCACGGCAGCCACTGCCGAAAAACCGCAGCTGATTTTTGACTACTCCGGCTTCCCTGCACACACCTATCAGCTCACCTGGCCTGCACCCGGCAATCCGGCACTCGCCGCTCGCGTCGTAGAACTGCTACGTAATGCCGGCCTGCCCTCGGCGACCGATCCCTCCCGCGGATATGACCACGGCGTCTTTGTTCCTCTGAAGGTTGCGTTTCCAGAAGCAGAGATTCCTGTCGTCACCCTGTCGCTGGATCACTCGCTCGACCCGGCTCTGCACATCGCAGCTGGCCGCGCCTTGGCCCCACTGCGCGACGAAGGCGTCCTCATCGTCGCCAGCGGCATGAGCTTCCACAATCTTCGCGGCTACATGCGCCCGGAAACTCCGGAGCGAGCCCGCGCCTTCGACGCATGGCTCACGAAGTCAGTTGAGTCGCCGGCGTCTGAGCGCGATGGCCTGCTTACCAATTGGCGCCAGGCTCCTTATGCCGCCTACTCCCATCCACGCGAGGAGCATTTGATTCCCTTGATGGTCGCCGCCGGTGCAGGAGGAGAAGCGCCCGGCAGGCTTATCTTCAGCGATGAGCCCATGGGTGCGCGGATCAGCGCCTACCGCTTCGATGGGTAAGCGCTATCATGGTCCGCACGAACGAACGGAAAGCGAATTCAAAGCCCTTAACGACTTTTAAGGCGGAGGCTCATGCCGCTATCCAGCAGAGTTGCTACCAGGCCAAACAGCATGCACAGATCCGTCCGAGCCTCATGGATGAAACTCAGCAGGCCGTAGTGCTCAAGCTTCGGTGCCGCAAATCGCGCCAGTGGATGGCCTAGAAGAATCGGCGCCTTGGTTGTGAAAATCGCGGTGAGTATCACGATCAAGAGCAACAATGCCGCGTCCCCGGCGTAGAGATTCAGAATGAGCGCACCGCCTGCCGCAATCTCCACCGCTCCAACAAACGGTGCCAGCACGTGCGGGTAGGGCAGACCAATGTGCGCGAAGCGTCCCCAACCGAGCTCGCTGGGATACGCGAATTTCAGTATTCCCTCGGTCAGAAAGACCAAACCCACAATTACGCGGATCAAGATCATCGGAAGATTCTTTCGCATCTCACGCTCCCAACCGCTTATTTGACCTCGAGTAGTTTTTCAATCTGCCTGGCCAGGCTCTCGGGCTTGGTGGTCGATGCAAAGCGATCCACGACTCTTCCATTGCGGGCGACAAGAAACTTCGTGAAGTTCCACTTGATCGCACCGCCGCCCAGCGGACCCAGCAGCCCCGGCTTCTGCTTTTTTAAAAAGCGGTACAGCGGGTGCGCTTTTTCACCATTCACATCGATCTTGGCGAAAATCGGGAAATTTACCCCGTAGTTTCGCTCGCAGAATGCACCGATGTCGGCTGCCGTTCCCGGTTCCTGCGCGCCAAACTGGTTACATGGAAAGCCCAGAACTTCGAGGCCGCGTTCCTTGTACGTCCGATAAAGAGTCTCCAGTCCGGCGTACTGAGGGGTGAAACCGCATTGGCTGGCCGTATTGACAACCAACAGCACCTTGCCCTTGAAGTCCGCCAGACTCACAGTGCGTCCGTCCAGCGTTTCTGCCGAGAACGCATAGACAGTTTTTGAGGTGTCTTCCATTTTTCTCCGCACTCCCTGTCTCTTTTGAGGATGTCATGTTGCCCGCGGCTGCGTCTAAGGATCGTGCATTCGCTCAAATCCAGTTATTTGGGAATTCAGGGACACGTCTTTGTTCGCGACGTAATCGCGTAGGACTCTCGCGGGCTGGCCTTCGTCCGCGGAGTATTCGCTCTGCCCATTTCTGTCCGGTAAACTGATCTAGGACCCAAATGAGCGAGCGGTTGGCGTAAAAATTGGCTGGCGGATTGTTGAGCTTTCTTCCGCGTTGTTTTTCGTCATCTGCATTGCAAAGTTCCGGGTCTCCCAAATTGACGCGATAGGCGGGGCACCCGCGGGCATGAATATTGTCTGTGGGGTACTGATTGGCGCGGCAGGAAAATTGGGGAAGGTTTCGGTTTCCGAGCCCAGCGCTTCATCCGTCGTTCGGGTGATGTCGCTGCGGTCAGAAGACATCGTCTTCGAGATGGTAAAATCAATCTTTCCTAAAGGCTGTAAACAGAACTTAAGCAGTGAGGGTGTGCATATTCTTCCCGTGAAGCCTTACCATGGACCGCACCAGTACTTGTGCTCGCCGCAGGACTCCAGTCCGGTGAAGATAGGGGGCCCCGACGGACAGGTATTTGTCCGTGGGGTACTCATCAAGCACGATTCCATCGACCGCAAAGTGCGGACTCCATTTCTGCTTTCCAGGCTCGTTTTGCTCCTGGTTCTCGTCTTCTCAGCGGGAGCTGTTGTCGCTCAGCCGGGGCAGACCATCGAGTCGATCCGGGTAATCGGAAATCGCCGTATCCCTAAGGAAACCATCAAGGCCCGCATGTTCACTCATGAGGGGGAAACCTACGATCCGGTCTCCATTGAGCGCGATTTCAACTCGCTCTGGAACACCGGCTACTTTGAGGACCTGCGCATTGAACGCGAAGACACGGAGAAGGGCATTATCCTCAACGTCTTCGTCCGCGAACGGCCCACCATCCGGGAGATCAACTACAAGGGCAATAGTTCGGTTTCAACCTCCGACATCCTTGACCGATTCAAGAAGGAAAAAGTTGGCCTCTCCGTCGAAGGTCAGTACGACCCCACAAAGGTGATGCGCGCTCGGTCAGTGCTGGCCGAACTGCTTTCCGAACATGGCCATCAGTTCGCCATCATCAAGGCCGACGTTAAAACCATTCCTCCCGCTTCGGTGCAGATCAACTTCAATATCAAGGAAGGTCCGACCGTCAAAGTCGGCCAGATCAAGTTCACCGGCAACCAGCACCTGAGTAGCCTCTACCTGCGCCGCTCGATGAAGAATCTGAAGCCTGTAGGCATCCCCTACTCGCTGTTTCTTGAGAATCTTTTTGCCCGAACCTTCGATGCCTCCAAGCTCGACGAAGACAGCGAGCGCGTCCGCTTCGCCTACCGCGACAAAGGATACGCCAACGCTGCAGTTGAAACACCGCGCACGCAGATTCGGGATGAAGGTGGATTGAACTTCTTCACTTTCCGGCCAAATCGCGGCAAGCGCATCGATATCCTTATGCCCGTGGAAGAAGGCGACCGCTACAAGCTCGGCAGCATCACCTTTACCGGCAATCAGCACATCAGCAACCTCAAAGCGCTCCGCGGTACCTTCGCCATCAAGGATGGGGACTGGTTTAACCAGACGATTATCGGTAAGGGCCTTGAAAACCTGAAGAAGGCCTATGGCCAGCTCGGATACATCAACTTCGGCGCCATCCCGAAGCCCATCTACGACGAGCAGAAGAAGACGGTCTCATTCCAGATCGATATCGATGAAGGCAAGCAGTTCTACGTTTCACGGATTGAGTTTCAGGGCAACACCATCACCCGTGACCGCGTGATCCGCCGCGAGTTGCTGCTCGATGAAGGTCAGGTCTACAACTCCCAGCTTTGGGAGTACAGCCTGCTCCGCCTGAACCAGCTCGAATACTTTGAGCCGCTGAAGGTCGATCAGGACTCCGAGGCTCACCAGAACGCCGAAGCAGGCACCGTCGATCTGCTCCTCAAGGTCAAGGAAAAAGGCAAGAACTCCATCGGTCTCAACGGCGGCGTCAGCGGACTTTCCGGCGCCTTCCTCGGTGTGAACTACCAGACCAATAACTTTCTGGGCCTCGGCGAGACCCTGAGCGTACAGGGCAACATCGGCAGCGTGAGTCGTCAGTTCCTGTTCGGCTTCTCTCAGCCATACGTGCGCAACCGCCCGCTCAACATCGGTTTCCAGATCTACAACAACAAGTCAGACTTCAATGCGGCCAAGTCCTATCAGACTTCGACCGGGACCGCACTCAATCTGACTTCAGCGCAACAATCGCTCACCCAGAATTACAACCAGGCCTCAACCGGCTTGAACTTTTCGCTGAGCTACCCGTTGCGGCGCCATGCGTTTCAACGAGTGGGCTTCACATATTCGCTGTCGCGGGCCAATATCACGGCGTTCAGCACCGCTTCGCAGACTTATTTCCAGACCATCAGCTTCCGCTCCGGCATTCAGGGTTCAAACGCATTGGCCGGTATTATCACCAGCCAGGCGTCGTTGACCTATAGCTACAACACGGTTAACAATCCGGTTCGTCCACGCAGCGGCAAAGAGATTACGCTGGCGATGCAGGCTGCAGGCATCTGGGGTAACGTGCGCTACTTTTCCCCACTGGTTGCATACAAGACCTATCGCTCCATGCACTACCTCTCGTTCAATCCGAATGGTCACAACGTACTGGCGTTCAAGACCCAGCTTGGGTACGTCCAGGGATTCGGCGGCGATGTGGCTCCTCCCAACAATCGCTTCTATGCCGGTGGCGACTCGGAACTGCGCGGATTCGATATTCGCAGTGCCACACCCTACGGTTATGTGCCGACGCGTCAGACTGTGCAGTTGACCAATCCCGACGGCACCTGCGTCCCGCGCGATCCTAACAATCCGCAACTCGGGCAATGCATTGCGGTGCCGATCCCGGTGTATGGCGTCGTCTCGATCGGTGGCGATACCAGCCTCACCAGCAATCTCGAATACCGCATTCCCATCGTCGGCTCCGCGATGTTCGCGCTGTTCGATGACTTCGGCATGGATGTCGTTACCAACCACGGCCAGTTGAAGCAAAGCCCCGAGGGTTTCGCCTCTCTCACTGCTCCACTCTACGGCTGCCCGGTGTACAACAACGGTTCTTGCCAAGGCGGCATTCCTGGATCACTGGTTGGATTCCAGCGTGATATTCGTCCAGTGGCCGGAACCAATCTTGTTCCCCGCATGTCCCTTGGCGGCGAATTCTCGATTGTCATGCCGGTGATCAACGCGCCGTTCCGTCTTTATTACGCTTACAACCCGCTTCGCCTCTTCGAACGCCCCTACTGCAACGACGTGGCTCTCGGCACCAAGGTGCAGAGCTGTACAGCCCAGCTCATCACCCGCGATTTGTTTCCCCCAGGCGGCGCAGGCGACTACACGTACCAGCAGGCCATCGAGGGATATGGAGCTCAGAATCTGTTCCGCGAACCACGAAAGACATTCCGCCTGAGCGTTTCTACTACTTTCTAAAACCAGCGCATCCACAAAGGGTTCGGGCTGCCTCCAGAGGCAGCCCGAAGCATCTGTGGATGTACACACGCGCATTTAGACTGAGTAGAACCTCAAGGCATCCCATGCAGGAGCCCCAATGAACACCGTGCAGATTCCCGCAGATCTCGATGCAGCCCTCGATGAGGCATGGGCAGCAGCCAAAGATGTGCCGGGATTTCTGCTTGAGCAGGAAGCGCGCTTTCTGGGAACGATGGCCGTTTGCGCGCCCCGCAAGAGTGTCATCGTGGAGATCGGGAGCTTTAAAGGAAAGTCCACCGTACTCCTGGGTAAGCTGGCGCAGCGATATGGCATCGGGCCAATCGTAGCGATCGATCCCCACACCTTCCACAACGTCGAACTGGCGGAGCATCGATCCACGCCCGGAGCGACTTCGTTCGATGCATTTCAGAAGAACCTTGAAACTGCCGGAGTCGCCAGTTCCATCGAGGTCCATCGCGCTTTCTCGAGCGAGGTGGCAGCTTCGTGGAGCCGCCCGATTGGCCTGCTATGGATCGATGGCGACCACAGCTATGCCGGCGCCAAATCAGACTTCGACGGCTTCATTCCCTGCGTTCTTCCCAACGGATTGGTGGCCCTTCACGATGCGCTGCATGAGTTCTCGGGACCCATCCGCGTTTTCGTCGAAGACATGTTGCGCTCCGACCGCTTCGGCGCAGCCGGGTTTGTCCATTCCATAGCCTGGTCGCAATTTCGTCCTGATGATGGAGCCAATTTTCGGACCCAGCGGGCAACGCTGGAAAGATCGGCCCGCCGGCTCCTGCCCTTCGTAGCTGACGAGCAGACTCCTCACGGCCCAAGCAAGCTTCTTTACAAGTTGAACCGCTCCCGCGTCCCACGATCGCTGCCCAGCCAGCAGCAGTGGGCAGCGCTGCTGGGCCGGCCGTAGGCGCCGTCACAGCTTCGGTTTACGTGGTTTAGCTGGTTCGACGAATGGCATTGTGAATCCCTGATTCCGTTTTCTCGCTTCCTGTGGTTTGACCCCCCTCTTCAGCACTCATATAATCGTTGCTAGTTCCTGCTGACGTCTCCGTCCGCGTCTATTTACCTCTGCCTCTACTGTCGCGGAGCTCCCAACTCAAAAGTCGGGGTCCCCGGCAACGGCTCAAAGGTTGCTGGGTGAAAATAAGACCGAAGAAGGTTGCTCAGGAGGCACAGGCTCGCCTTCGCGCCATCAGGCTGCACGGCCGCCTTCCAGGGATTTCAAGGAGTATTTGATCCAAATGAAATACACTCTTCTCTCCGTCGCCGCGCTGGCCTCTTGCCTCGCGCTCCATGCCGCCGCACAATCGCCAGCCGTCGCCGCCGCTGCTCCAAGCGAAACCGCAGCCGCGGCCGGACCAGCAAAGATCGCCGTTATCGGCTTCCAGGAAGCTGTCGCCGGGACCAACGACTTCCAGCGACGCTTCGCTGACCTGCAAAAGAAGTACGAGCCGAAGCGCCAGCAACTCAAGACGCTGAATGACTCGATCGCCTCACTGCAGAAGGAACTCCAGACACAGTCGGCCACGCTGAGCGATTCTGAACGCGCCACCAAGGCAAAGTCTCTCGACGACAAGCAAAAGGAGATGAAGCGCGCTGGCGAAGATGCCCAGGCTGACTATCAGCAGGACATGCAGCAGACCTTTGCAGCCGTGGCCGGCAAGTTCGCCGAAACTCTGGACGCTTACTCCAAAGAGCACGGCTTCAGTGTGGTTCTCGATGGTGGAAATCAGCAGCTACCGGTTGTAATCTACGCCAATCCCTCGGTCGATATCACCAAGGCCGTCGTTGACGCATACAACGTGAAGTCGGGCATCCCGGCTCCAGAGAAGACAGCTGCCCCCGCAACCGCACCCAAGACAACGGCGCCCGCCCGGACCGTTCCTAAGGCCCCCGCAGCCCACTAAGCTTTGAAAACACTTGGAGAGGCCTCGCCCCCGGCGAGGCCTCTCTTACTTCAACTCCCTGTTCCCTACTTCCAAGTCCCTGCTGTTTGACCCCCCTACTCCGCCCCCCTATAATCCTTCTAGTTCCTGCTGACGTTTCCGTCCGCTTCTTTTCTCGCCTCTGCTTTCGTCTAATTGAAAGCCCAACGAGGAAATCTGTTGCGAGGTTTCTCAGTCGGCGCGCGCAAAGAAGGTGGTTGTTCGCCTTCAAAATTTGGAATGCGCAGGCAGCCCCAGGAATTTCTAAGGAGTTTTCAAGCCGAATGAAGCACTCTGTTGCATTAGTTCTCACGCTGGCCTCAGGCCTTGCCCTGACTGCCGCCGCCCAAATGCCGTCTGCTCCGGATGCAGCTGCACCCGCCACAGCGGCTCCCGCCGGTCCTGCCAAAATCGCAGTCGTTGCTTTCCAAGTCGCTGTCGCGCAGACCAACGAAGGCCAACGTAGCTTTGCCGATCTGCAGCGGAAATACCAGCCCAAGCAAAACCAGTTGAAGAGCCTGAATGACGAAATTGACAGCCTGACCAAGCAGCTTCAGGCCTCGGGCGACAAGCTCAGCGACGCCGAACGCGCCGCTCGCGCCAAGACGATCGACGATAAAAAGAAGCAACTCGAGCGTTCTGCCGAAGACGCGCAAAACGATATGCAGAACGAGATGCAGGAACTCTACAGCGCCCTCGCCTCCAAGGTCTATGACGTACTGAACGATTATGCCAAGGCGCATGGCTATACTCTCGTCCTCGACGTCGCTCAGCAGCAGAGCCCGGTGCTGTTCGCCACTGACTCCACGAACATAACCAAAGCCATCATCGACGCGTATAACGTGAAGTCTGGTGTGCCCGCGCCGGCAGCGCCCGCAACTGGAGCAGCACCGGTGCCGTCTGCTCCCAAGCCTGCAGCCCCCAAGGGTCTGAGTCCTCAATAATTGGGTCTTCGCCATAGAGGGCGTCAGCTCTACCAAGACCTTTTGATTCGGATCGTTCGAACCATCAGAAAAGGCCCCGATTCTTGGGGCCTTTTCCTACGAATTCAGATCCAAATTGAAGTGAATTGTTCGCCGCACTTTGACGCGTGTAATGATGGCGAAGCGTCTGTGGAAAAATTTGTGGATTTCTAAGGGGACGATGCACAACAAAAAGAGCTTTTCCACTCTTGCCAACTTCAACTTGCTCTGATAAACCTAGGAAGCTCCTTATTTATCTATCAGAAGCGCAGACCACGACGGCCGTGCCCCAACCCTGCGTGCGCTCGAGATACTTGAAACCGCTACCTATAGCTTTCCACAATTTCTCATGAATGGTTGATGACTTGGCTGTGAGCCAAGTCACCTTTTCAGAATCACTTCTGCTGTTCTTCCCCCACCCTGAGTACGGCAAGAAAAGCTTCCTGCGGAATGTCCACTTTCCCGATGCGTTTCATCCGCTTTTTGCCTTCCTTCTGCTTCTCCAAAAGCTTGCGTTTTCTGGAGATATCGCCGCCGTAGCACTTGGCCAGAACGTTCTTTCTGAGGGCAGTTACCGTTTCTCGAGCCACAACCTTCGCCCCGATCGCCGCCTGGATCGCAACCTCGAACTGCTGTCGCGGAATCAACTCCCGCATCTTCGACACCAGCGCCTTTCCGCGCTCATAGGCAAAGTCCCGATGCACAATGATCGACAGAGCATCCACCGGCTCGCCCGATACCAGGATGTCCAGCTTCACCATGGGCGATACCCATTCCCCGGCCAGAGAATAGTCCAGCGACGCATACCCTCGGGAAATCGACTTCAACCGATCATAGAAATCCAACACAATCTCGTTCAACGGCAACTCGTACGTAAGCAGAACTCGAGTCGGGGTCACATACTCGAAGTTCATTTGCTTGCCG